>SVLA01000067.1 GCA_015068175.1 Oscillospiraceae bacterium | reverse complement strand
CATCCTGCCCGAGGGCCTGAAGGCCGCCGGCGCCCGGGGCGTGGTCATCAACCATTGCGAAAAGCCCATGAGCCTGCCCCAGATGAAGGCCGTGGTGGACCGGGCCAAGGAACTGGATTTCCTGGTATTTGCCTGCGCCGACACCCTGGCGGAAGCCAAGGCCATCGCCCAGCTCCATCCCGACATCATCAATCCCGAACCTTCCGAGATCATCGGCGGCGGCAACGGCGTCAGCCCCATGGCCTATGTGAAGGACTCCATCCGGGTCATCAAGGAAATTTACCCCGACATCATGGTGGAGCAGGCCGCCGGCATCACCAACGGTCAACAGGTCTATGATTTCATCATGGCCGGCTCCGAAGCCGCCGGCGCCGCTTCCGGCATCATGAATGCCGCCGATCCCATCGCCATGATCGACGAAATGATCGCCGCCACCCGCCGGGCCGCCGACGATCTGAAGAAGGAGGCAAAATAATATGGTTTTCAAGCACGCCATCAAGCTCCAGTCCCGGCATCGGGCCGTCAGCTTCCACGATATCACCGACCAGGTCAAGGAACTGGCCGCCGCATCCGGCATCAAGGACGGCATCGTGGTGGTCTATTCCCACCACACCACCTGCTCCGTCATCACCCAGGAGTGCGCATTCGATATGTCCATGACCGGCCTGGAGACTCTTCAGCAGGATCTGGTCAATGTCTTTGAAGAGTGGATCCCCACCCAGCGCACCGAAGGCATGTACCTGCATCCCCAGCAGAAGGCCCTGGACTTTGCCGAAGAACACGGTGAAGACAATTTCGGCTGCCACAATACCGATGCCCACCTGCGCTCCTCCATCATCGGCCGGAACGTGACCATCGTCATGGTGGACGGCGAGATGGACCTGGGCGACTTTGGCCGCATCCATTTCATTGACTGGGACCAGACCCGCGGCCGTAACCGCACCGTGCAGGTCATGATCCTGGGCGAGTAATTTCTCCGAAGGAGGAACGGTTATGATCAGCGAAAATGCCCTCCGGGCCGCACAGGAGGCTTATGACATCGAGGAAGCCTGCATCCGGGAAATGAAGGATCACTTTGATCCCGAAGCCTTTTCCCGGGCGGTGGAGCTGCTGCGCTCCGCGCCCCGGATCGGTGCCGCCGGCTGCGGCCATTCCGGCATCATCTGCCAGCATTTCTGCCATTTGATGTGCTGCATCGAGCGCCCCGCCCGGTTCATTTCCCCGGCGGAGGCGGTCCACGGCGCCACCGGCTTTTTGCAGAAGGGGGATGTGATGGTATTCGCCTCCCGGGGCGGCAAGACCAAGGAACTGCTGCCCATCGTGGACATCTGCAAGGCCAAGGGCGTGTCCATCATCACCGTCACGGAAAATTTGGAATCCCCCCTGGCCCAGGCGGCGGATGTGGTGATCAAACAGCACGTCAACCGGGAGACCGACAAGTGGAATGCCCAGGGCACCACCAGCACCACCGCCCTTTGCATGCTGTTCCACAGCCTCCAGGCGGCCCTCATCGAGGAGACCGGCTATCAGGCGGAGCAGTTTGCCCTGATCCATCCCGGCGGTGCTGTGGGTGAACGGCTCAACGGCCCCAAGGAGGACAAATAATGGAACTGCGCCACTATTATTGCCCTGATCCGGCGGAAAAGCCCCTGGACAATTTGGTGGAGGACGGCGGTTTTGTGGGCATTTTCCGCAGGATCGCCTTCGTGGGCGACAGCCTGTCCTCCGGCGAATTTGAAGCGGTGGACTCTGCCGGGAAGCGGACCTATCACGATATGTTCGACTATTCCTGGGGCCAGTATATCTGCCGCGCCTGCGGCAGTTTCGGCTACAATTTCTCCCGGGGCGGCATGACCGCCAAGGAATATTGCGAAAGTTTCGCCGAAGCCAACGGCTTTTGGGACGAGGATAAGGCCTGCCAGGCCTATGTCATCGCCCTGGGCGTCAATGATGTGATCAATCAGCATCAGCCCATCGGCTCCGTGGACGACATCTGCCGGGAGGACTATACCCAAAATGCCCCCACCTTTACGGGTTACTATGCCCGGATCATCCAGCGCTATAAAAAGATCCAGCCCCATGCCCGGTTTTTCCTGGTGTCCATGGTCCACTGGCATGAGTTGGGGGACCGCGGCGCCGACATCCTGGCCCACCGGGATGCGCTGAATGCCCTGGCTGAATTCTTTGATCATACCTATGTCCTGGACCTGGCCACTTATCTGCCCCCCTATGACAAGAACTTCGACCGGCAGTATTGTCTCCATGGGCATATGAATCCCATGGGTTACATCTTTACCGCCAAGGTCATCGCTTCCTATATGGACTATATTATCCGCCACAATATGCCGGCGTTCCGTCAGGCGGCTTTTATCGGCACGCCCATGTATGACCCGGCTCTGGATGTATGATGAAATGTATGATGAACGATTTTAATCAAAATTTGCCCATGATTCGGGCTCTGTGCGATGCCTTTGGCCCTTCCGGATTTGAGGAAGAGGTGCTGGATGTGATCCGTCGGTTCGGCGAAGGCTTGGGCCGATTCGAGGAAGACCGCCTGCGAAATCTTTATCTGTACCGCAAGGAAAACCGTCCGGGCCGCCCGGTCCTGATGCTGGATGCCCATACCGATGAACTGGGCTTCATGGTCCGGGACCTGCTGCCCGACGGCACATTGCGGGTAGTGACTTTGGGCGGCTGGGACCGATTTGCCCTGCCCTCCAGCCGGGTGACTTTGCGGAATGAACGGGGCGACCATATCCCCGGCATTATGGCATCCAAACCCTATATGTATATGGATGCCGCCCAGCGAAGTCAGGGTCCTCTGGGCAATGACCAGTTGGCACTGGATGTGGGTTCACTCTGCGCAGAGCAAACAGCCGGGGATTTCGGCATCCAAGTGGGAGACCCGGCGGCGCCGGAAGCCCATTTTTCCTATGATGAGGTCCACGGTCTTTTCCATGGAAAAGCCTTTGATTGCCGCCTGGGTTGTGCTGCTTTGCTGGAGACCCTCCGCCGTTTGGAAGGGGAGGAGCTGCCTTTCAATATTGTGGCAGTATTCACTTCCCAGGAAGAAGTGGGCACCCGTGGGGTCAAAGCGGCGGTAGAACGGGTCAATCCCCAGATCGCATTCTGTTTTGAAGGTCCACCGGCGGACGATACCATGGGTTTCATGCCCCGTCCCCAGACCGCTTTGGGGAAAGGCCCCATGCTGCGTTTTATGGATGGCTCTGTGATCTGCTCTCCCCGGTATATGCGCTATGTGCTGCGTTTGGCGCAGGATCGGGGCATCCCGGTGCAGACCAACGTGCGGACCATCGGCGCCAACGACGGTGGCGTGATCCATACAGCCTGCGGCGGTGTGCCGGTGGTGGTGGCCGGCATCCCGGTCCGTTATAACCACACCTGCAACAATTTGGCTCGGATGGATGACTACGAAGCCACGGTGGCCCTGGCTGCCGCGGTGATCCGCAGCCTGACGGAGCAGGACCTGCAGAACTTCTAACAAAAAAAGAGAACAGGAGCAAAAAATGCTCCTGTTCTTTTTTATGCAAATAAAGAGGAATTCGCCGGTCTCAGCGCAGATGCAGCACCTTGGCGATCTTTTCGCCCTTGGGCAACAGCAGACAATCCTCCCGGGTCACGGCCCGCAGTATTACCGCCGCCGGCACATACACCGCCACGCCCACGCAGACCGGTACGCCGCAGGTGATGATCCGGCTCACGTTGGGACCCAGCAGGGCGATCAACGCCTGATACGCGCCCAATACCACCACGCCCATGATGAGGGCCGCCAAAATGGCCTTGGCCAAATTTTTGGCAATGGCCGGCGCGTGGGGCAGCACCCGGCGGATGGAGATCAGATTCAGCACCGTGATACAGGCGCAGCACAGCAGGGTGCCGATGGGGGTGCCCACAATGCCGATATGGGGGTTTCTGGTGAGGATAAAGACCACCGCCAGCTTGATGGCGCCGCCGATAAACATATTGATCACCGGCAGATGCACATGGCCGTGGGCCTGCATGATGGCGTTGGTCAGCAGCACCGTGGCGTTGAACACGATGCACAGACCCAATACCGTCATCAGCCGGGTGGACAGTTCCAGGTTTTCCCCGGTGTAGCCCCCCAGCAGGCCGGTGACGGGGCCGGCCAATACGGCCAGACCCACGGCGCAGGGGGCGCTGATGAGGGCCGTGACCCGGGCCGCCGATTCTTCCGTGGCCTTCACGGCCTTGTGGTCCCCGGCGGTGAGCTGGGCGGTGATGGCCGGGATCACGCTGATGGTGATGGGGGTGATGAACGCGCAGGGCATGTTAAACAGCTTCTGGGTGAAGTTGTAGATGCCCTTTTGAATGTCCGCCTGCTCCTGGGTCAGGGTCTGCAGAAGCTGGCTCATGTAGATCTTGGTCTCCAGCACGTTGAGGATCTGCAAACCGGCGGAGCCGATGGTGATGGGCACCGCAATGGCCAGCAGACCCTTGGCGATGTCCTTGCCGGCATCCGGCTGCTCATCACTTTGAGGCAGATCCGCGTAAGCCTTGCGGAAGCAGGAATTCAGATACAGTGAGGATACCAGGCAACTGACGGTGACGCCGAAAATGGCGCCGCCGGCCGCCAACGCAAAGCTATTGGCATACCACAGTAGCAATACCGCCGCGGAAATACCCACGATCAGCTTGACGATGGCTTCGATGACCTGGGAAACGGAGGTGGGGGTCATGTTGCTCTGCCCCTGGAAGAAACCGCGATAGGTACTCATGAGGCAGATCAGGAAGCAGCTGGGACCCAGGGTGGCAATGGCGGCCCAGGCGTCGGGCTGCTCCTGGAATGCGGCCAACTGCCGGCTGAACAGCGTCATCAGCAGGGTGCCGATGAGACCCAGGGTCAGGAAAATGGTCCGGGAAACGGTGTAGATCTTCCGCACCTGGCGGTAATGGCCTAAACTGCTGGCGGCGCTGATCATGCGGCTCATGGCCACCGGCAGACCGGCGGTGGAGATCAGCAGCAGCACGGTGTAGATCTCGTAAGCGGTGGAGTAATAGCCAAAGGCCTGCTCACCGATGATGGCATTGAGGGGAATGGAATAGAAGGCACCGATCACCTTCACAATGGCCGTGGACAGGGCCAGGAGCATGGTGCCATGGAGGAAAGATTGCTTTTTCGGTTCGGACATAGGCTTACTCCTTATCTTCGGCAAAGAGGCGGGGGATGGCGTAGGTGGTCAGCTCCTCCACCACGCTCTTCAGGTCGATGGTGGGGAATTGGCCGTTTTGGTAAAGGATCCTGCCCCGGACCATGGTCATGGCCACGTCGCCGCCCTTGGCGCTGAATACCAGGGCGCTGAGCACATTGTGGCAGGGCATCAGATGGGGCGCGGAGAAATCCACCAGGCACAGGTCGGCATCCATGCCTTCCTTGATCATGCCCACGGTGTCGGCCCGGCCCTGGGCCCGGGCGCCGCAGACGGTGGCCATCATCAGGGCCGCGGAGGCGGGCAGAGCCGCCGGATCCCCGGAGGAACTGCGGACCGCCAGGGCCACCCCCCGCATCACTTCAAACAGATCCAGATTGCCGCATTCAATGGCGCCGCCGGTACCCAATGCCACATTCATGCCGGCCTTGACGCAATCCAACACCGGGGTCATGGGATTGCCGTTCTTGGCGGCTTCCAGGGGACAGCATACGGCGGTGGCCTTCTTTTTGCCCAGGAGCTTCTGCTCTTCGGCGCTCAGGGCCGCGCAGCCGGCGGCGGTGACGGGGACGTTGAACACGCCGTGGCAGGCCAGCAGCTCCGCAGGCCCCAGACCGGTGCGGTCCAGGCAGGATTCTGTTTCCCCGGCGGTCTGGGCCAGGTGGAGCTGGAAACCCAGATTTTGCTCCGCAGCGTAGCCTACCAGACCTTCCCACAGCTTGTAGTTGCTGGTGTATTCGGCGTAGATGCCCGCATCGATCCTGATGCGGCCGTCGTCGTGGCCGTGCCATTGCTCCGCCACCCGCCGCAGTTCGGCGCACTGCTCATCGGTCTCAAAGTCAAAATCCTCGTTCTGATCGATGAACCGGTAAGCGCTCAGGGCGATGTTGGCCTTGATGCCGGCCTCGGCCGCGGCTTCCGCCGTGGCGGCGGGGTAATAGTAGTTGTCGGAAACGGAGGTGATGCCGAAGCGCAGGCATTCGGCCATGCCCAGCAAGGCCGCCGCCTTGGCGCAGCGGGAATCCATCTTGTCCTCCCGGCGGAGCTGATGCTCCAGGGCCTCCCGGCCGGTCAGATCGTCGCAGTAGCTCCGCAGAACGGTGGTGGCCAGATGGGTGTGGCAGTTCACCAGACCCGGCAGCAGCACCATGCCGGTGCCGTCAATGATGGTGGCGGGCTGCTCCTGGGGCGCGGTTTTGCCGATGTAGGAGATCTTGCCCCCATCCACGCCCAGATAGGCCCCGAACAGCACATCCATTTTTTCGTTCATGGTCACAATGGTGACATTGGAGATCAAGGTATCCAAAATATACGCTTCCTTTCGTTTATCAGCCCTCTCCTTGAGGAGAGGGTGGCCCGCAGGGCCGGGTGTGGTGTTGCCGCACAGCGGCGTTTAGAAGAAAATATCTGCGGCACAGACCACCACATCCGCCCCAGTGTGCGCACTGGGGCACCTTCTCCTCGAGGAGAAGGCTTGGTTGCGGGGGAATCCCTTTATAGCAAGCTGAACAGCTTCCGCTTATCCTCCAGCACAGAGTCGATCATCTCGATATACTGCTCCGGGAATTTGGGATTGTGGAACCGCTCCAGGTGGCCGTCGGGGAAATTGACCTTGTTCATGCCGCCGCCGCCCAGGGAGAGGATGGTATGGATCTCTTCCATCATGTAGATGTTGTAAAGGCAATCCCGGCCGTTTTTGCTCCAGCCCACGTTTTCAAAGGAGCCGGACATATATTTCTGCCGATATAAGTAGTAGGGTTTATAGAGATTTTCCGCCAGGGTGCGGTTGGCATAGTCCACCATGGCCGTTACTTCCTCGGCGGTGGGCAGAGCCACTTTCCGCTCAAAGAGATCGGCGCCCTTTTTCAGCGCCAGGGTGTGGACGGTGATATTGGAGGGCTTTAAGGCCGCCACGGTGTCCAAAGAGTAGCGGAAACCGTCGGGATCATCCCCGGGCAGACCGGCGATGAGGTCCATGTTGATATCTTCAAAACCGGCGTCCAGCGCCCATTGATAGGCCCGCAGAACATCCGCCCCGGTGTGGGGCCGTCCGCAGGAACGCAGCACACTGTCCACCATGGTCTGGGGATTGATGCTCATGCGGTCGGCGCCGTGTTGCCGGATGGTTTTCAGCTTTTCGGGGGTCAAAGTGTCGGGCCGGCCCCCTTCCACCGTAAATTCCAGGCATCGGGAAAGATCAAAATGGGTTCCGATGGCATCCAGAAGCTCCGCCATCTGCCGATCGTTCAATGTGGTGGGGGTGCCGCCGCCGATGTAAACGGAACGGACGGTCTTGCCGCTCCGGGCCAAAAGCTGACCGGTCAGGGCGATCTCCTGCTGCAGCGCGGCCAGATAAGGCTCCAATAGTTCTGTCCGCTTGCCTACGGTGCGGCTGACAAAACTGCAGTAAGCGCACCGGGTGGGACAGAAGGGGATGCCCACATACAGGGAAAGATCCCCATCTCCCTGCTTCCGCACCGCATTCACGGTGGAAAGGGAGCAATCCACCGCCAGTTTCCGCCGGGCGGGGGTCACATAGTAGACTTCCTTCATCAGCCGGTCGGCGGATGCGGCGGTGCCGCCGGAAAGGAGATGTTTGGTGGTGATCTTGGTGGGCCGCACGCCGGCCAGAGCGCCCCAGGCCGGGACCTCCGGCAAAAAGGGCAGGGCGGCGGCATAGTAACTTTGCTGGAGGATCCGCCGCCGAAGCTGGACGGTCTCCGCCGCCGCCTTCAGCCGCCTGGAAGCGGTGACGGTGCGGCCGTCTTTGGTGATCTTGGTGTTGGCCGTGAGCCATACCGGTCCCCGGTGCAGGGTGCTGACCGCCGCGCCGTCCTCGGTGAGGCTGAACAGGGACATCTGCAGTTGTTCCACGGCATAGCGGTCCTCATGGCCCACAAGTGTCAGTTTCATACATTACCTCATATAGGGATTATACAGCCTCTCCCGGGCTAATGTGGTCGATTCTTCGTGGCCGGGGTAAACGGTGTAGTCCCCCTCCAGGTCGGCCAGCCGTTTCAGGGACCGGCGGATGGTGTCCCAATCGCCGCCGGGCATATCCGTCCGGCCGCAGGAGCCGGCGAACAGCGTGTCTCCGGAGAACAGCGCGTTTTCACACAGAAAACAAAGGGAACCGTGGGTATGCCCCGGGGTCTCCAGCGCCGTAAAGGCCAGTCCGCCGGCGGTGATGACTTCGCCGTCCTCGCAGAACTGAACTTCGCAGAAATCGCAGTTGGCCATGGGATAATAGTAAGTATGCAGGGGGTCGATGGGCTGGCTCCAGTCGCTTTGGCTCATCCAAAGCCGGCAGCCGGTGGCCGCCACGATCTGTTCCACGGCGCCCACATGGTCAAAATGCCCGTGGGTCAGCAGGACCGCATCCACGGTCAGACCCAGGTCCCGCACCCTGGCCAGGATCACGTCCGGCTGATAGCCGGGATCGATGACGGCGCAGCTTGCGGCCTGATGGTCATGGACGATATAGCAGTTGGTCCTGTAAGCGCCCAGGGGCAGGGTATGGATCTTCAGCATATTACCTCCGGGGGGTGTCCATCAGTTGCTCCGTGTCCAGGATCAGGGTCACGGGGCCGTCATTGACGGAAGCCACCTTCATATCCGCGCCGAAACGGCCGTGCTGCGGGGGATACCCCAGCTCGGCGCAAATGTCCAGAAATTTTTCGTACAGTTCGTTGCCCAGTTCCGGGCCGGCGGCATCGGTAAAGCTGGGCCGGCGCCCCTTGCGGCAGTTGCCGTAGAGGGTGAACTGGCTCACCACCAGCACCTGGCCGCCCACGGCGTCCAGACCCAGGTTCATCTTGCCATTCTCATCCTCAAAAATGCGGAGACCCAGGGCCTTTTCCGCCAAATACCGGCATTCTTTTTCCGTATCATTGGGGCCGACGCCCAGCAGGATCAGAAAACCCTTGCCGATGGAACCCACCGCTTCCTCGTCAATGGTGACAGAGGCGGAATTTACTCTTGTCAATACAGCACGCATAAAACGGACTCCTTTCAAGGCGCCCCGCAAAGGGAGCCTTTTACTTTTTAGTTCTGTCCCCGTCTGGAGCCGATCACATCCCGGATGGCCAACAGCTTTTTGCGGATGGCCTCCAGCTCTGCGGTGTTGCGGACTTCGAATTTAACGGTGAACACGCTCTTGCCGTCGGGCAGATCCTTACCGAACAGCTCCTTCACCCGGACCCGGGCGGTGGTCATGGTCTGAGCCACATCCAGAAGCAAACCGTCCCGTGTGATGCAATCCAGCTCCAGGGTGGTCTCGAAGGGCTGATCCTCCTGGTTGGCCCAGCGGACCTTCACCCAGCGGGCGGCCTGGATGGGCTCGTTGCGGTGGGCGGTATTGGGGCAGTCCATCCGGTGGACGCTGACACCGAATCCCTTGGTGATAAAGCCGATGATCTCATCCCCAGGCACCGGCGTGCAGCACTTGGCGAACTTGATCATGCACGAATCGATGTCCTCCACGATGACGCCGTTCACCGCATGGCGGTTGACCTTGCCGGGGGCGGCGGTCTTCAGGGGATTCTGGGTCACCTTGTCGTTGTTCTGGACCTTCACCGCCCGGTTGATGTCGTCCCGGATCCGGCCCACGGCCTTGGCGGCGGTCAGACCGCCGTAACCGATGGCGGCGTACATATCTTCCCAGCTTGCAAAGCTCAGCTTTTTCAGCAGTTGGGGACCGATCTCCGGGTCGATGGTGACGGACAGGGGCAGACCCACCCGTTTCATTTCCGCTTCAAAAGCGGACCGGCCGAAGGCCACGTTTTCTTCCCGCTTTTCCTTCTTGAACCATTGCTTGATCTTGGTCCGAGCCTGGTTGCTCTTGCAGATGTTCAGCCAGTCACGGCTGGGGCCCTTGGCGGTCTTGGAGGTGAGGATCTCCACGATGTCGCCGTTCTTCAGCGGCGTGTCGATGGTGGCGATCCGGTTGTTGATCTTGGCACCGATCATGGCATTGCCCACGCCGGAGTGGATCATATAGGCAAAATCGATGGGCGTGGAGCCGGCGGGCAGGGAGACGATCCGGCCCTTGGGGGTAAAGACGAATACCTCGTCGTCGAACATATCGATCTTCAGGGACTGAATATATTCGTCCGCATCCGCGTCCTGCTGGCTCTCCAGCAGCCGGCGGACCCATTCGAAATCCTTTTCGGTGCCGCCGCCGGTGCCCTGTTTGTATTTCCAGTGGGCCGCGATGCCGTATTCGGCGGTCTGGTGCATCTCCCAGGTGCGGATCTGCACCTCAAAGGGGATACCCTGCTTGCCGATGACGGTGGTGTGCAGACTCTGGTACATGTTGGGCTTGGGGGTGGAAATGTAGTCCTTGAACCGGCCCGGCACCAGGTTGAACAGATCGTGGACATGGCCCAGTACGTTGTAGCA
>SVLA01000066.1 GCA_015068175.1 Oscillospiraceae bacterium | reverse complement strand
CGGCAGGAGCCTCCGTGGGGGTCACGGAGGCTCCTGCCGAGCCGACGCAGCCCGCGACCCCTACGGAACCCATTCCTACACCGCCGGCACCCACGGAACCCATTCCCGTTCCCACGGAGCCGACGGAATCCACCATCGGCCTCACCGTCCATTACATCGATGTGGGTCAGGCGGATTGCGCCCTGCTGGAAAGCAACGGCGAATACATCCTCATTGACGGCGGCAATGTGGCCGACAGCTCCCTGGTGGTCAGTTATCTGCTGGCCCAGGGAGTGGAAGAACTGGAAGCGGTTATCGGCACCCATGCCCACGAGGACCATATGGGCGGCCTGGCCGGCGTGCTGGCAGTATTCCCTACGAAGGAGGTCTATTGCCCCACCCGGACCCGGGATGCCGTTTTTTTCAATAATTTCACCAAGTATGTGGACCAACAGGGCCTTGAGATCATCATTCCCGGATTGGGTGATGTGATCGAATTCGGCGATGTCACTGCCACGGTGCTGGGACCGGTGAAGTCTTATTCGGACTATAACGATACCTCCATTGTGCTGATGGTGGAATACGGCCAGACCCGGTTCCTGTTCACCGGCGATATGGAGACTACGGCCGAAACCGACATGCTCAACTACTGGGGCGAAGGTTTTGACTGGAGCGCCGATATTCTGAAGGTGGGCCACCACGGTTCCAATTCCTCCACCGGCTACCGGTTCCTCAACGAAGTCATGCCCACCTACGGCGTAATTTCCTGCGGAACGGGCAATTCCTACGGACATCCTCACGATGAACCCCTGTCCCGTCTGCGGGATGCGGATGTGACGGTGCTGCGAACCGACCTGATGGGCACCATCGTGGCCACTTCCGACGGCAAAATGGTTACCATCGTCAACGATGTGCCCGCCGCACCGGCACCGGAGACCCCCATAGACCCCGACGGTGACGGCTATGCCACCGTGGCGGAGGCCATTGACATCTGCAAAAAGACCGGCACCACTGCCACTGCACTGGAATACTATGTCTGGGGCACCATCGTGTCCATCGACAGCACCAAATACGGCAACATGACCATCCGGGATGATACCGGCTCGCTGTACATCTACGGCTGTTACAGCGCAGACGGCACCACCCGTTACGACAAAATGACGGACAAACCCCAGGTGGGGGACCGGGTGCTGCTGAAGGGCGTGCTGCTCAATTACAACAGCAAACAGCCGGAAATGAAGAACGCAAAGCTCATCGAATTGGTCAAAGGCGGCCAGTAAACGGAGAATTATTGAAATATTACGGACCGGCCCCCGCGCCGGTCCGTTTTACCCCCCCACCTCACCTTCTCCCCAGGGAGAAGCTCAAGCGGCCTACGGCCGAGCGGCGGGAGACAGCCGGCGCCCTACGATAACGCCGCGCCCTGCGAATTGAAGTAAAGGAGGCCGAATATGGCGGAATTTCAAATGAAGATCGCCGGGACGGTGGGCCGGGTCACCGCCCTGTTCCAGTCCACGGCCGCCTATTGCGGACGGTATCTGGCGGCGGAGCCGGCGGATTTTGCCGTGACGGTGACCCCGGCGGACCTGGTCCGGGCCCAGGAAAAGCTGAACGACGAGGCGGACCGGGAGGGCCTGCGCCGGCGGAAATTCACGGACCCCTTCCTGGAGCGGACCGTGATCCAGGAGGCATTTGCCCACGAACTTTTCCGTCGGGATGTGCTGTTGCTCCATGGCAGCACCCTGGCCATGGACGGGGCGGCCTATCTGTTCACCGCCCCCTGCGGCACGGGAAAATCCACCCACACCCGGCTGTGGCGGGAGGAATTCGGTGACCGGGTGGTGATGGTCAACGACGACAAGCCTTTCTTGGAGATCACCCGGGGCGGTGTCATCGCCCACGGCGCGCCGTGGAGCGGAAAACACGGCCTGGATACCAATATTTCCGCCCCTTTGGGCGGGATCTGTATACTGGCAAGAGGGCGTGCGGACCGGATCCGACCTATGGATGCCGTCGAAGCATTACCGTTTTTGGCAACGCAATGCCATTGCCCGGAGGATCCGGCGGCGGATGAACGGCTCCGCCGGCTGCTGCAGATGCTGACTGCCCGGGTGCCCTTGTGGCATATGGAATGTACCCCCACAGCCAATGCAGCCCGGACTGCTTACGAGGCAATGCATATGGATTCGTTATAATTTCACAGAAAAACACCTGCGTTCCCCAAGGAAATGCAGGTGTTTTTGTTCGAAATATGCATTGTCATCCATTGTGGGCTGTGTTATAGTAGTGGCAGAATTCTTTTGGAGGTGGGGCCGATGGAGAAATTATCCCTTCTCAGGGCCTTGCTCCTGAGAAAGCTCCTGGTAAAAGACAACGAACGGGCTGTGGCCCTGGAGATCTCCTACGGGACCATCGGTGCTGGGCCGACCAATTCGAGTGACGCCCTGGAGGACCGGGCGGAGCGGTATACCCTGGAGGAACTGGCCCGATCCGCGCCCATCCGCCTTTGGTGGGATCGGGAGCTGTGCGCCGTCGTGGGAGACAAGTTGTATCTGCGAAACCGAAAACGGCGAACTCTGGAGGATCTGGACCCGGAAGGCACCACCACATTGGGGGATAATGTGGCCTGCGATACATATGAATATCAACAGATCCGGCTGATCTGCCGGGAAGAAAGAGAGGAATAAGCATGTTTGATCTGCCCTACCTGGAACAATTTGACGACAGTGCCCTGGCTGAAGCCATCGGCGAAGCCCGGGAAAATGACCTGGATGCCCGTTCCTACGCGGAACTGTTCTACCTGCCCCTGATGGTGTCCCAAAGGCCGGGCACTTTTCTGAGCCTGCTGAATGACCAGGGCGAGAAACTGATACATGATATTTACCGCCGGAGCTACGGCCTGTTCGGGGAGCTGTGCCCCTTCGGTCCGGAGGAGTTCGGCGTGACCCAGTATACCTTCGGTGAGGTACCCCTGGCGCTGCTGGACCTGCCGGAAACGGTGATAGGAAGCGGCAATTCCAAGCAGATCATTGTGATCATCGATGCCGACAGGCAAGAGGTCCAATTCATGACCGTGTGCCAGTATGAGGATGGGAACCTGCTCTTCCGGCTGCATTATGATACCTCCGAATGGACGGAGGAAGGGGAGGCCCCTGCGGACCCGAAGGAATTGCTGGGGAAGGCATTGAGCCTGGTATACAGCAGCGGGCCGGCGTATCGCTATGTCGCCGCCCGGTGTCCGCTGTGCGGCACCACTTACAAGCTGGGCCTGACCGCCGATGAGCTGGAAGGCTATCGCCGGTTCCGGGAAGACGACGAGGATCTGGAGGATGCCATTCCTGCCCTGAATCTGTTTGAGCGGGAGTTCCTGCTGAGCGGCATGTGCCCCGATTGCCAGTGCCGGGTCTTCGGCAAGGAACTGCCGGCGGACCTCAGCCGCTGGGCTTTGGGCGAATAATGATCATGAGGCCCGGCGGAGAAGGCTCTGCCGGGTCGTTCTTTGGGGAAATTTTCATAAAAAAGCAAGGTTTGATATAAAATAGCTCCAAAAATATTGCATTCTTTCCTCATATGTGATATGTTTTTAAGGTTGGAACAATAACAAATTATACTTTTACGGATATAAAAGGAGCATATGACTATGGCGGCACAGGAAAAGATCCGCAACATTGCCATCATCGCCCATGTTGACCACGGTAAGACCACCCTGGTGGACGAAATGCTGAAGCAGGGCGGTATTTACAGAGAAAACCAGGTGACCCAGGACCGGGTCATGGATTCCGGCGACCTGGAACGGGAGCGGGGCATTACCATTCTGGCCAAGAACACTTCCGTTTGGTACAAGGATTACAAGATCAACATCGTGGATACCCCGGGCCACGCCGACTTCGGCGGCGAGGTGGAGCGGATCCTGAAGATGGTCAACGGCGTCATTTTGCTGGTGGACGCCGCCGAGGGCCCCATGCCCCAGACCCGGTTCGTGCTGGGCAAGGCTTTGGAGCTGGGCCACAAGGTCATCGTGGCGGTGAATAAGGTGGACAAGCCTGACGCCCGGGTCCATGAAGTGATGGACGAGGTGCTGGAGCTGCTGCTGGACCTGGATGCCACCGACGAGCAGTTCAACAGCCCCACCGTGTTCTGCTCCGGCCGGCAGGGCACCGCCAGCTACAGCCCCGACGAAATGGGCACCGACCTGCAGCCGCTGTTTGACACCATCATCAATTATATCAATGCCCCCGAGGGCGACGAAACGGCGCCTTTGCAGCTTCTGGTCAGTTCCATCGATTACAATGAATATGTGGGCCGCATCGCCGTGGGCCGCATCGAGCGGGGCACCATCAAGGTGAACCAGGAAGTGATCATTGCGGACTTCCATGATGAGACCGTCCGCCGGAAGGGCAAAGTGGTGGCGCTGTATACCTACGACGGCCTGGGCAAAAAGCCGGTCCAGGAAGCGGCCGCCGGCGAGATCGTGGCTCTGAGCGGCATGGCGGATATCACCATCGGCCGCACCCTCTGCGCCCCCGACTGCGTGGAGCCCCTGCCCTTCGTAAAGATCTCCGATCCCACCATTGAAATGACCTTTGCCGTCAACGATTCTCCCTTCGCCGGCAAGGAAGGCAAGTACGTCACCAGCCGCAACCTCCGGGACCGGCTGGAAAAAGAGCTGCTGAAGGACGTGTCCCTCCACGTCACCGAGGCAAGCACCGATTCGTTCAATGTGGCGGGCCGGGGTGAGATGCATCTGTCCATCCTCATGGAGACCATGCGCCGGGAAGGTTTTGAATTCTCCGTGTCCACCCCCCGTGTGCTGACCAAGGTCATCGACGGCAAGGTCTGCGAGCCCATCGAGCGGATGATCGCTGACGTGCCGGAGGAATGCATGGGCGCCGTCATCGAAAAAATGGGCCGCCGGAAAGGCGATCTGCTGGGCATGCCCCCCATGGGCAGCCGCTACCGCCTGGAATTTCTGGTGCCGTCCCGCGGTCTTTTTGGCTACCGCAGTGAATTCTTGACCGATACCCGGGGCGAGGGTATCATGTCCAGCGTGCTGGACAGCTACGCCCCCATGAAGGGTGAGATCGAGCGGCGCCTCACCGGCTCCCTCATCGCCCACGAAAGCGGCGAAGCCGTGGCCTACGGCCTGGGCGCGGCCCAGGAGCGGGGCGCCCTGCTCATCGGGCCCGGCACCCCGGTGTATGCCGGCATGGTGGTGGGCATCTGCAGCCGCAACGAGGATATGACCGTCAACGTCTGCAAGCGCAAGCAGCTGACCAATATGCGGGCCTCCGGTTCCGACGATGCCATCCGTCTGGTTCCGCCCCGGGTGTTCAGCCTGGAGCAGTGCCTGGAGTTCCTGGCCGATGACGAACTGCTGGAATGCACCCCCAAGAGCCTGCGGATCCGCAAGCGGGAGCTGGACCACGGCATCCGCATGCGGGAACTGATGAAGAAACGCAACCAGGAATCCGGCCAGTAAAAAATCCCTTCCCCCGGGGAAGCGTTTTGGTTGCATCGGGCGGGCGATTCGTGAATCGCCCCTACGGTTTGTTGAAAAGAAAAGGATAGACAGATATGAAGAAACAGAAATTGATCGTATTGATCATCATTTTGTCCCTGGTTCTGGCCGGCTGCATCGCCACGGCGGTGACCATGACCGCCACGGAACCCCGGCCCACGGACCCGGCCCCCACGGAACCCACCGTGACAGACCCGGCCCCCACGGAAACGGATCCCGCGCCGACGGAAACGGATCCTCCCCCCACGGAGCCGCCCACCGAACCCCCTACGGAACCCCCCACGGAGCCGCCCACTACGGAATTCGTCCTCAGCTTTGTGGGCGACTGCACCCTGGGCACCATGCCCAACCGGATGAACAAATCCAATTCCTATCTGGGGGTGGTGGGGGACAATTACGCCTGGCCCTTCCAGAGCGTTCTGCAGTATTTTTCCGCCGATGACTGCACCTTCGCCAATCTGGAAAGCGTCATGATCGACGGCGATGCCAAGGCGGCGGACAAGCAGTTTACCTTTCGGGGCCCCACGGCCTACACCAATATCCTGACCATGGGTTCCGTGGAATTCGTGACCCTGGCCAATAACCACACCATGGATTTCGGTGAAGCCGGCTACATTTCCACCAAAAACGCCCTGCTGGGCGCCGGCATCCACTTCACCGAAAAGAACGGCACCGCCCTGTTCACCACGGACAGCGGCCTGACCATCGGCGCTTATGCCGTGTATTGGTCCCTCAGCGCCGCGGATATGAAGGAAGATGTGGCCATGCTCCGGGCCCGGGGCGCGGAGATCATCGTGGCGTCCATGCATCTGGGCACCGAAGGTTCCTACAAGACCACCAGCAAGCAGGAATCCATCGCCCACGACCTCATTGATGCCGGCGTGGACATCGTTTGGGGCCATCATCCCCACGTTCTGCAGCGGATCGAAAGCTACAACGGCGGCATCATCTATTACAGCCTGGGCAATTTCAGCTTCGGCGGCAACCATGATCCCTATGATTACGACACGGCCATCGTGCAGCAGAAGGTCATTCGGGACAGCCAGGGCAACATCACCCTGGGCGACACGGAGCTGATCCCCTGTGCCTTGAGTTCTGTGCTGAAGAAGAACGATTTCCAGCCCACGCCTTACGATCCCGAAAGCGAAGCCTATTACCGCACCCTGGCCAAACTTAACGGTACATATGACGGCGAAGATGTGGATATGAGCTACCGGGACAAGCTGAAGTAAATGCAGCCTCTCCCCCCTTACCGTCCCTGCGAGGGGGCCTTGGCGGCCTGCGGCTGCGCGGCGGGAGACAGCCGGCGCCCTGCTGCTGCGGATGCAGGGGCGGTGCAAAAACATAAAATTTTCGAAAATACCGCATTTTCTTAAAAAAAGTGTTGACCTTGCCGGAGTTTTCGGCTATAATACACCAGTATGACCATGTATGGTCGAAAAATATGTGTTGCTGCGGTCTTTCAGACTGTCGAGCATAGATGAAATTTACAGGAGGTGTATCCAAATGAAGCGTACCTACCAGCCCACCAAGCGTCACCGTTCCAAGGTCCACGGTTTCCGTCAGAGAATGGCTACTTCCAACGGCCGCAAGGTTCTGGCCCGTCGTCGTGCAAAGGGCCGCAAGGTTCTGTCTGCCTGATTTGGCAGTACGTTTTGGGTGACCAACAGCAGATATCGCTCAATGCGAAACGGGAGCAATAAGCGGGGCGAAAAATGTCGCCCCGCTCCGTTTTTTGCTGGGCAAACTCTGAAATCATCTTGCCGTCGGATTGGCGGATCTTTTGTTCCAACCCGGATTTGAAACAAAATCCCTCGCCGCCCGATCAACAATTTGCTTTTGCGAGCTTGCCTGATGTTGTTTCCTAGAGGAAGAAGTATGAAGTATTCCAACGCGCTAAAACTGAATCACATTTTTCAGCGGCTTTACCGGACCAGCGGCGTCGGCAACGGCTACCTGGTGCTGTATGCCCGGAAAAACCGGACGGGCAGCAACCGGGTGGGTATCACCGTCAGCAAAAAGCTGGGCAAGGCCCACATCCGCAACCGTGTCCGCCGCCGTCTGCGGGAGATCTACCGCCTGAACGAGGAACGTTTCCAGCCCGGCTGGGACATCGTGGTGGTGGCCCGGAGCCGCGCCATCGAAGCGGATTTCGGAAAGCTGACCCGGGCCTATCTGCAATTGGCGGAAAAAGCCGGGATCTTAAAGTCAACTTCTTGCCCCCCGCACTTGTGAGGGGGGTGGCCTGCAGGGCCGGGGGGAGCCAAAAAATCACCAACTCCCCCAGTCAAAAATCAGTGATTTTTGACAGCCCCCTCTTAAAAGCGGGGGCCGAGAATGTTTGAGGTATTTCCATGAAAAAATTCATGCTGCGCCTGATCCTGTTTTACCAGCGTCATATCTCCTCTTGCACGCCCCCCGTCTGCCGTTTCAGACCCACCTGCTCGGCCTATGCCTACCAAGCCATTCAAAAATACGGAGCCCTGAAGGGTGGCTGGCTGGCCTTTAAGCGGCTGTGCCGATGCAATCCCTTCAACCAAAGTGATTGGTACGACCCCGTACCGTAACGACCAAGGAGGATCGTCCATGTTTCTCGCATTTGATATTTCCGACATTATTCGGATCCCCTTCGGCTACATTCTGGACTTTCTGTATCAGGTGACCACCAACTACGGTGTGGCCCTGATCCTGTTTGCCGTCATCGTGCGCCTGGTGCTGGTGCCCGTCAACGCCAAAAGCAAGAAGAGCATGATGAAAATGTCCCGGATCCAGCCCCGGATCCAGGAGATCCAGAACAAATACGCCAACGACAAGCAAAAGCAGAATGAAGAGATCCAGAAGCTGCAGAAGGAAGAAGGCGCATCCATGGGATGCGGCGGCTGTCTGTGGAGCCTGGTTCCCCTGCTGATCATGCTGCCGCTGTACCACGTTGTCCGCCAGCCCATCCAGTATATGCTGCACGAAAGCGCCGAGGCTGCCGCCGCCATCGTGGAACTGATCAAGACCAATCTGCCGGAGGCGTTCTCCAGCAACACTTATTATGACCAATTGTCCGCCGCGGCCCACATCGCTGAGTTTGTGGAGCAGATCAAGGCCGCCGGCATCGCCGTCAGCGAACGGACCCTGGAGGGCCTGAACTTCAGCTTCCTGGGCGTCGACCTGGGCCAGATCCCCACGTTCAACGTCTTCAGCGAGAGCTTCAAGTGGACCTGGAACCAGATCGGCGGCTTCCTGATCCCCTGCCTGTCCGCCGGCAGCCAGGTGGTCAGCATGTGGCTGAGCCAGCGGGCCAATAACTCCGTCATCACCGACGAAAACGGCGTCCAGGATAAGGAGACCGCACAGAAATCCCAGGCCGCTCAGCAGACCAAGATGATGATGTGGATGATGCCCCTGATGAGCCTGTGGATCGGCTTTACCGTGCCTGCGGCGCTGAGCCTTTACTGGTTCGTGGGCGGCGTTGTGAGCATGATCGAAAACCAGATCATGACCAACCACTACCGCAAGATCTATGATGCCGAGGACGCCCTGCGTCTGCAGCGCCACCAGGAGCAGTTGGCTCTGGAGGCGGAGAAGGAGCGCATCCGGGCCGAAAAGCGGGCCGCAAATCCCGACGGCATCACCGAAAACACCAGCAAGAAGAAGCTGCAGCAGAAGCAGAAGGCCGAGGAAGAGGCCGCCCGCGCCGCTGCAAAGAGAGAATATGCTGCCAGAAAAGGCATCGTTGCGGATGAGGATCCGGAGAAGGAAGTACTGTCCGGCATCCCCGAGCGTCCCTACTGCAAGGGCCGCGCTTACGATCCCGATCGCTACAAGGCAGACGATACGGAGGAATAAACAGTGGAAAAAACCATCGTTACCACCGGCAAGACCATCGACCTGGCCATTGAAGCCGCCCTGACCCAGTTGGGTCTGGACCGGGACAGCGTCAGCGTGCAGGTCATTTCCCAGGCCAAGGCCGGTTTTCTGGGCTTCGGTGCCCAGCCTGCCCGGGTGCAGGTGACCTATGAAGTCCCCGACCCCGTGGAAGAGAAACCCAGGAGCGCTCTGGGCAGCGCTTCCCGCAGCAAGCCCAAGGCCAAGCCCGTGGTGGAAAAGAAGCCCGAGGTCAAGCCTGAAGTAAAGCCTGCTCCCGCCCCCGCCCCCAAGGCGGAGGTGAAGGCCGAGAAGAAGGTGGAAAAGGCGGAAAAGAAGACTGAAAAGAAGGCGGAAAAGGCCGAGAAGAAGGCTGAAAAGAAGGCCGAGCCCAAGGTCTACACCCCCGCCGCACCCGGCAGCATCGAGGAGAAGATCGAAGTGTTCCTGAAGGGCCTGCTGGAGCATATGGGTTCCGACGCCGTGCCCCATTGCGTGAAGGCTGACGAGAATACTTACAAGGTGGAGCTGACCGGCAGCGATCTGGGTTACCTGATCGGCCGCCGGGGCGATACGCTGGATGCGCTGCAGCACCTGGCCAACTATTCCGTGGGCCGCAATGTGGAGGGCCACATCCGCATCAATGTGGATGCTGAAGATTACCGCGGCAAGCGGGAGGACAGCCTCCGCCGCTACGCCCGGAAGAAGGCCCAGCAGGTGCTGAAGAACCGCCGCCGCACCACCCTGGAGCCCATGAATGCCTATGAGCGCCACGTGATCCACGCCGCTCTGCAGGATATGGACAACATCACCACCCATTCCACCGGCACTGAACCCAACCGCCGCGTGGTCATCGAGTATGTGAGATAATGCCATTTGCCGCCCCGGAATCCCGGGGCGGCTTTTTGCACCACCGCTCCCAAAGGGAGAGGTAAGGCGCTGAAAAAGGAGAAAAACCACACCGCCGGAGCGGTGTGGTTTTTAACAATCAAATACGGGCCGTCAATTACAGCTTGGGGCCAGCCTCCACCAGAGCCTTGCCTTCGTCGTTGCCGGTGTACTTGACGAAGTTCTTCTGGAAGCGGGCAGCCAGGTCCTTGGCCTTCTCTTCCCAGACGGAAGCATCGGCGTAAGTATCTCTGGGATCCAGGATGCCGCTGTCAACACCGGGCAGAGCGGTGGGCACTTCGAAGCCGAAGTAGGGGATGGTCTTGGTCTCGGCCTTCAGGATGGAGCCGTCCAGGATGGCGTCGATGATGCCGCGGGTGTCCTTAATGGAGATGCGCTTGCCGGTGCCGTTCCAGCCGGTGTTGACCAGGTAAGCCTTGGCGCCGGACTTCTCCATCTTCTTGACCAGCTCTTCGCCGTACTTGGTGGGGTGCAGCTCCAGGAACGCAGCGCCGAAGCAGG
>SVLA01000065.1 GCA_015068175.1 Oscillospiraceae bacterium | reverse complement strand
AAATCAAAACCGCAAAAATAATCGATACAAAACTGTTCATAATTTCCTTTCATGGCGGTCCGCAACATATTTGCGGGCCAACCGGTCCGCCTCCAGGATCTGTTCCAGATCGGGTTCCCGGATGAATGGTACGGCTTCCACCGCCCCACGGACCAACGCATAGATGTCATAAAATCCGATTTTGTCCTCCAGATAGAGGGCAACCGCCGCCTCATTGGCGCCGTTCATCGCCGGGCAGGCCGTGCCCCCCAGCTTGGCGCATTCCCGCGCCAGGGCCAGACAAGGAAAGGCTTCCATGTCCGGATGTGCAAATGTCAGCGAACCGCAAGCGGTCAGATCCAGCCGGTCCACGGGGCATTCCAGCCGATCCGGATAAGTCAGAGCCAACTGAATGGGCAGCCGCATATCCGGCGCGCCCAACTGCGCCATCACCGCCCCATCCACGGTCTCCACCATGGAATGGACGATGCTCTGCCGATGGATCAGCACATCCACCTGCTCCAAAGACAAGCCGTACAGCCGCATGGCCTCAATCACTTCCAGGCCCTTGTTCATCAACGTGGCGCAATCAACGGTGATCTTCGGCCCCATCTTCCAGTTGGGATGCTTCAGGGCATCGGCCTTGGTAACAGCGGACAGTTCATCCCTGCCCATACCGTAAAACGGACCGCCGGAGCAGGTCAGAATGATCCGCTTCACTTCCCGCTTCTGTCCCACGCCCATAAGGCATTGGAAAATGGCGGAATGTTCCGAATCCACCGGAATGATCTCCGCCCCATGCTTTGCCGCCTCAGCCATCACCAGCTCACCTGCGCAGACCAGGGTCTCCTTGTTGGCCAGACCGATCCGCTTTCCGGCGCCAATGGCCGCCAGGGTCGGCTTCAGACCCAGCATGCCCACCACTGCCGTAATGACGCAATCCACCTTCTCCAGCGTGGCCGCTTCAATAAGACCCGCTTCGCCCCATGCGATCCGCACCGGCAGATCCGCGATCTTCTCCCGCAATGCCACGGCCCCTTCTTCTGTGGCCATGACCGCCAGTTCCGGCCGGAATTGACGGCATTGCTCCGCCATCCGGTCCACGCCGGTGCCGGCGGTCAGCGCCGCCACCTTCACGGGCAGGCGGCTGACGATGTCCAGAGTCTGCCGGCCGATAGATCCGGTGGAGCCCAGGACAGAAATACAATTCATCATATCATCGCACCGCCAGAGGAAGGATGATCAGCAGCAGCTCCGCCAAAGGCGCAACGATGACCATGGAATCAAACCGGTCCAGAATGCCGCCATGGCCGGGGATCAGGTTGCCGTAGTCCTTGATGCCGGTCTGCCGCTTGATGACGGAGAAGCACAGATCACCAAATACCGCCGCCAGGGAACCGGCCAGGCCGTAGATCACCGCGTGGAGATAATTCACCTTGAAACCGAAGGCCAACTGCAGGACCAGCCCGTAGATCAGCATACCCACAATGGCACCCAGCACGCCGCCGATCACGCCCTCCACCGTCTTCTTGGGGCTGATCAGGGGCGCCAGCTTGTGCTTACCGAAAGCGCGGCCGGCAAAATAAGCGCCCGTGTCGGAAAGGAAGGCCATGACAAAGGGGATCATGATATAAAACCGACCCACCTGTGCCACGGCATGGATCCGCACCAGACTGCTGAGCAGGAACGGCACCAGCAAGCCGGCCACCAGGCACACCACGGTCTTATCAAAGCGCAGCTTCAGGTCGCTGGCCATCATTTCCGCAAAAAGCACCGCCGTATAGGCCAGAACGCCCAGCAGACCCCAGGCATAATCCATACCAAAATAGCTCCAAAGAGCCACCAGCAAAGCCATGACCATGGCATACACCACCAGCCGGGGGTGCTTCACAAAGCCGGTGCCGCTGAGCAATTCATAAGCCCCTAGGGAAGCCGCCAGGCCAAACAGCACAGCGGTGCAGACCTTCGGCAATGCCAGCACAACGATCAGCAGCAGCGGCAGCAGGATCACCGCCGCAATAATTCTGGTTTTCATCCTTACGCGCCTCCAAACCGGCGATTCCGCCGATGATATTCTTCAATAGCCGCATCCAGATCCTTCGGTCCAAAATCCGGCCACAAGACATTCATAAATACAAATTCGGAATACACCGTCTGCCAGGGCAGAAAATTGCTGGTCCGCATTTCCCCGGAGGGACGGATCACCAATTCCGGATCCGGCACGCCGGCAGAATCCAGATAGCGGTCAAACACCGCTTCCGTCAAACTTTCAGGACTGCACTTCCCCGCCAACACGTCGGACGCAAAGGCCCGGGCCGCCCGGACGATCTCATCCCGTCCGCCGTAATTCAGGCAGAAATTCACCTGCACATCCTCAAATCCCCGGGATTCTTCCTCCGCCCTCAGGCAAAGCTGCCGCAATTCCGGCGACAGACGGCTCAGGTCACCGAAGGTCTTGATCCGCACACGGTTCTTCTGCATATCCCGCAGCGCCTCCTGCAGATACACCTTCATCAGAGCCATGATACCTCCCACTTCCTCCTCGGACCGTTTCCAGTTTTCTGTGGAGAAAGCATACACCGTCAAATACTGCACACCGATACTGCGGCAATAGTTGGCGATGTTTCTGAAGGATTCCGCGCCGGCCTTATGGCCCGCATTTCGGGGCAGCCCCCGCATTTTCGCCCATCGGCCGTTGCCGTCCATGATGATGGCAATATGCCGGGGCACAGGTAACAGTGCCATATTCCGCACCTCTTTCAAATTTCAAAAAAGAATGCCATTGCAAACCGACAGGCATACTGGTGTGGCAATCCCCGGTAAGGGGATTGCCACGTCGGTTCGTTCCTTGCAATGACAAAAAGTATGTTAGATCGCCATCAGTTCCTTTTCCTTGGCGGCGGTGGCTTCGTCCACCTTCTTGATATACTTGTCCAGCAGATCCTGCAGATCCTTTTCCGCCTTCTTCTGATCATCTTCCGTGATCTCGGAATTCTTCTTCAGCTTTTTGATATAGTCCATGCCGTCCCGGCGGATGTTGCGCATGGCCACCTTGGCCTCTTCGGCGTACTTTTTCACCTGCTTGACCAGTTCCTTACGGCGATCCTCAGTGAGCTGGGGGAACACCAGGCGGATGACCCGGCCGTCGTTCTGGGGATTGATGCCCAGGTCGCTGACCTGAATGGCCTTCTGGATGTCCTTCAGCAGCTTGCTGTCCCAGGGGGAGATCACCAGGGTGCGGGCATCGGGGGAAGAAATGGTAGCCACGCCGTTCAGGGGCGTTTCACTGCCATAGTATTCCACGGTGATGCGGTCCAGAACCTTGGGGTTGGCGCGACCGGCGCGAACGGCGCCGAACTCCTCATTCAGGTGATCCAGAGCCTTGTCCATTCTTCTTGCAAAATCCTTAAAATCTACGGGCATTGTATTGTCCTCCTCAATTAAAATTCGTTTTTAACGGTGGTGCCGATCTCTTCGCCGCGCACCACGCGTACAATACTGTTTTCTTCGTCCAGGCCGAAACAGACCATGGTCATATTGTTGTCCATGGCCAGGGCCATGGCGGTGATATCCGTCGCCTTCAGATTGTCCTCCAGCACCTTGGCATAGGTCAGTTTGGAGTAGCGCACGGCGTTGGGGTTCTTCCGGGGGTCATCGGAATAGATGGCGTCGATATTCTTGGCCATCAAAACGGCATCCGCCTCGATCTCCACGCCCCGCAGCACCGCGCCGGTGTCGGTGGAGAAATAGGGATTGCCGGTACCGGCCGCGAACAGCACCACTTTTCCCTCATTTAAGTACCGCTCAGCCGTATCCCGGGTAAAATATTCCGCAAACTTGTTCATCTCCACAGCGGTCAGGACCCGCGCATCCAGGCCGTGCTGTCCCAGCACATCCGCCACAGCAATGGCGTTCATCACCGTGGCCAGCATACCCATGGCATCGCCGTGGCTGCGCTGGAGCTTGCCGGCGCCGTTCTTCACGCCCCGCCAGAAATTACCGCCGCCGATCACCAGGCCCACCTGCACGCCCAGATCCACACATTCCTTAATGGAAGCGCAGACCTCATGCAGGATCTTGAAATCCAGGCCGTGACCTTCGGCGCCGGCCAGGGCCTCGCCGCTGACCTTCAAAAGGACTCTTTTGTACATCACTTCAGGCAACTTGATCTCCTCCTTCTTTATATCCTATCCTATTCTAATATATCCGAGCCAAAATGACAACTATTATTTTCGCATTCTTCCCATTGTTTTCGGATTTTTCACATATCCCTCCCCATGAACTGCCCCTTCGCATTGTTTTACGCATTTTCCTGAACTGCCATATACTTTTCCAAAAAATCTGCTATAATTTCATAAAAGAGTGTAACCGACCCGTCCGGAATGTTGTTATTGAAGGTGAAGGAGGTGCAGACCATGGAAGATCAGCAGATCATCGAGCTGTACTGGCAGCGCTCTGAAACTGCCATCCAGGAGACCCAATACAAATACGGCCCCTATTGCCGTGCCATCGCCCAGCGCATTTTATCCAGCGCCGAAGACTCCGAAGAATGTGTCAATGATACATACCTCAGTGCCTGGAATACCATTCCACCCCACCGTCCCATTCCCCTTTCTGCATTTCTCGGCCGGATCACACGCAACCTGGCCCTGAACCGCTACAAGCACGACCATACCCAAATGCGGACCCCGGATCAGGTCCCCCTGGTCCTGGACGAACTCCATGAATGCATCCCCGCCCCCGGAAGCACCGACCGGCTCATCGACGAACTGGTCCTCACCGACCTGCTGAACCGGTTCCTGGGGGAGCTGAGCAAAGAGAACCGGATGATCTTCATGCGCCGTTACTGGTATCTCACCCCGGTCTACCGCATCGCCGCCGACTTTTCCATTTCCGAAAGCAAGGTCAAAATCTCTCTGTACCGTTCCCGCCGCAAACTGAAGGAGCTTTTGCAGAAGGAGGGTTATATGCTATGAGTGAAAACCGTCTTTTACACGCACTGAGCCTGGTACAAGATCGGTACATCGTCGAATCCGCTCCAGGCCAGACCCCTCCCAAGGAGCGCCCCTGGCTCAAATGGGCCGCCATCGCCGCCTGCATCTGTATCCTCGTCGGCGCGCTGTTTATCAACAGTTCCACTCTCTTTCGTAGGTATCAACGAATCAGCTTCGGTGATAATACCCTGGGGGAAAAGTTCGAACAATCTATCAGCGATGGTGTTATTATCAATAATGTTGCAGATGCTGCATTACCCACGCAATTCAATGTATATTCCATCCAAAAACACAACATTTCCCAGCAAGAATATCTGCAAATATTGGAGGCGCTTAATCTTCCTGAGCAGGCTCACTCTGTGCATATAGACGGAAACCATGTTGATTATGCCCTCGCTTCTTATCTTGATGGAAGCCGCAAACCTGTTACTCAAACGGATGAAGAGATTATAGAGGCGGCCAAAGCCGTATTTGCACAGTTTCCGTTCATAGATGGAGAGTATGAATGCATTGGCGTTCGAAACAGCATAACAGATCGTGGACCAGAAGGAATTAGCGTACTAAGAGTCGGCGTTTCATTCTGTCGAGTGATCGATGGTTTTCGAGTTGTACCGAGCGAATATACATTGTATTTTGACGGCGATGGATTTGTGGGTTTTGCTTTGGATCTTTATGACTACACTAAAAAGGGAACCATGGATTTGGTTACCATCGAGGAAGCAAATAACCGACTTACAACACCGGATGATTTCAGTATAGAGAATTATGATGGGAGTCTAAACGGTGTTTCGGAACTGGAAGTTGAGGAAATCCGTATTCGCTGGGTCAACCAGTATTCCAATGGATGTACGATACTGCAACCGATATACTACTATACCGGTAATATGACATTGAAAAGCGGAGAAGAGCGCCGTTTTTCAGCAAAAATTATCGCTATCCCTGAAATCTATACCTATGAAAAACCCTGGTGGAAATAGTACGTTTCTCCGGGTCCCCTGCCCCGGCTTCATCGCCGGGGCGGTTTTTTCAAAATCTTTTGTTGCAATTTGCACCGCCATGGGGTATAATGGATTATTATTGAATAAATACCAAAAGAGAGGTAATGAAGATGGCTGAGATCACCGAAAGCAAAAACTTCATCCACGCTTTTATCGAAGAAGACATCGCAGAGGGCGGCCGGTTCGCCGGTCAGACCGTCCACACCCGTTTCCCGCCGGAGCCCAACGGCTACCTGCACATCGGTCACTGCAAGGCCCTGACCATCGACTTTTCCACCGCTGAAAAGTACGGCGGTCTGTGCAACCTCCGCATGGACGACACCAACCCCACCAAGGAAGACGTGGAGTTCGTGGAGGCCATCAAGGAGGATATCCATTGGCTGGGCTTCGATTGGGGCGACCGTTTCTTCTACGGTTCTGACTATTTCGAAAAAGACTACGAATTTGCCGTGGAGCTGATCAAAAAGGGCCTGGCTTACGTCTGCGAGCTGACCCCCGAGCAGTTTAAGGAATACCGCGGCGACACCAATACCCCCGCCATCTCCCCTTTCCGGGATCGCCCCATGGAGGAGAGCCTGGATCTGTTCGCCCGGATGCGCGCCGGCGAATTCCCCGACAATGCCATGACCCTTCGGGCCAAGATCGACCTGGCCTCCGGCAATTTCAATATGCGTGACCCGGTCATCTACCGCATCCGCCATATGCACCATCACCGCCAGGGCGACAAGTGGTGCATCTACCCCATGTACGACTTCGCTCACCCCATCCAGGACGCCCTGGAAGGCATCACCCACAGCCTCTGCTCCCTGGAATTTGAGAACCACCGTCCTCTGTATAACTGGGTGGTGGAAAATGTCTCCGTCCCCTGCCACCCCCGGCAGATCGAGTTCGCCCGCATGGGCCTGGACCACACCGTCATGTCCAAGCGGAAGCTCCGCGCCCTGGTGGAGAACGGCTATGTTTCCGGTTGGGATGATCCCCGGATGCCCACCCTGTGCGGCCTGCGCCGCCGCGGCTACACCCCCAAGTCCATCCGCAATTTCTGCGAGCGCGTAGGTGTCGCCAAGAGCCCCAGCACCATCGAGTACGCGTTCCTGGAGCATTGCCTCCGGGAGGACCTGAACGACGAGGCACAGCGTGTCATGGCCGTTCTGGACCCCATCAAGCTGACCATAACCAACTATCCCGCGGACAAGACCGAGACCGTCACCGTGGAAAACAACCCCAACCGTCCCGAGGACGGCGTTCGGGAAGTTGCATTCTCCCGGAATCTGTGGATCGAGCGGGATGATTTCCTGGCCGAGCCCATTCCCAAGTACAAGCGCCTCTTCCCCGGCGGCCCCGAGTGCCGCCTGAAGGGTGCCTACCTGATCCGCTGCACCGGCTTCGTTACCGACGAAAACGACAACATTGTGGAAGTCCTGGCCACCTATGATCCCGACTCCCGTGGCGGCGACCCCGCCGACGGCCGGAAGGTCAAGGGCGCGACCATCCATTGGGTGGATGCCAACACCGCCGTGGACGCCGAAGTCCGTCAGTACAGCAATCTGTTCAATGATCCTGAGCCTGATGCCGCCGGCAAGGATTTCCTGGCCTGCCTGAATCCCGATTCCCTCCATGTCCTCACCGGCTGTAAGCTGGAGGCCTCCCTGGCCAGCGCCAAGGCGCCTTCCTTCTTCCAGTTCATGCGCCTGGGTTACTTCTGCCCCGACAGCAAGGACTCCACCCCCGAGCATCTGGTGTTCAACCGCTCCGTCAGCCTGAAGGACTCCTTCAAGCCTGCAAAATAAAGCAATGCCCCGCTGATCTTTCGACCAGCGGGGTCCTTATTTACAGTTCCTTCAGCACTTCCAGCAGGAATTCCCAGGTGCGCTTTGTGGATTCGATCTCCAGCCGCTCCCGGCTGGTGTGGATATCGTGCATATCCGGTCCGATGCTGACGCAATCCAGGCCCGGCAGCTTCTCGCTGAGCAGGCCGCATTCCAAACCGGCGTGGATGGCCACCACCTCCGGCTTTTTGCCGTACAGTTCCTGGAACTTGGCCACCATCACCTCCCGCAGCCGGGAGTTCTGCACGTATTCCCAGGCAGGATAGTTACCGCCCTCGGAATATTGCGCGCCATACTTTTCAGCAACGCCCTTCAGCGTCTGCAAAACATCCAGCTTGTCCTGATTCACGCAGCTGCGGACGGAGAATGTCATCCTGAAGCCTTCCTCATCCAGCTTCACAATGCCCATATTCAGGCTGGTCTGCACCATATCGGCATCCCGATCCAGCCATTTCTGCACGCCGTCAGGAGTGTTGATCAGCATAGCGATCACCGTCCGGGTCTGCTCCACAGACAGCGCATGGCCGCCCATGGCTTCCAGATTGTCGCCGTAGATCACCAGTTCCGGCTCGTCATAGGTCTCCCGCAGTTCCTGCTGGAGCTGGGCGCAGATCTCGTTGATCCGCTCCGCGTCATGGCCCAGCAGCACCGCCTTCACCTGGCAGGACCGGGGAATAGCATTATCTTTGCTGCCGCCGGCCATGGAAATCATGGAAAACGGCATGATCTTTTCGATCCGCAGCAGCAGATTAGCCATGGCCTTGTTGGCATTCATCCGGTTTTTGTGGATCTCCACGCCGGAATGGCCGCCCTGAAGGCCGTCCACCACCAGCTTCACGCAGGGGCCGTAGACCGGTCTGCGCTCCACGGGCAGGGTCAGTCCGGCTCTGGCGCCGCCGGCGCAGGCCACGGTAAAGATCCCTTCATCCTCGCTGTCCAGATTGATCATGGTGCGGCCCTTCAGCCGGCTCAGATCCACCCCGGCGGCGCCTTCCATGCCGGTCTCCTCATCCACGGTAATAATGATCTCCAGAGGCGGATGGGCAATGGTGGGATCCGCCAGCAGTGCCATGCAATAAGCCACAGCAATGCCGTTGTCACCGCCCAGGGTAGTGCCGTGGGCAAAAACGCATTGCCCGTCATGGTCAATATTTAACCCATCAGTCTCCATATTGATGGGGCAATCCTCATCCTTCTCGCAGACCATATCCATATGACCCTGCAAGATCACCGGCGCATGATCCTCCATGCCGCAGGTACCCGGTCCGTACATCACCACATTGTTCAGTTCGTCCTGCTCATAGGCGATGCCGTGGGCCTGGGCAAAGCGCACCAGATAATCAGAGATCTGCTTGGTATTGCCGGAACCGTGGGGCATCCGGCAGAGTTCTTCGAAGTAGGTAAATACCGCAGCCGGTTCCAGACTGGCCAATTTGTAATTCGTCATAGTGATCACCTTTCCTTGGTTTTTCTATATCCTAGCACACAAATTGGAAAAAGTCTATAAAAATACCACAGGGCACGGGACCCTGTGGGTACTTTTATGAAAAAATCAGAACAGGCTCAGGATCAGAGCCAGAAGAGCCCAAGCCAGGGCGATCCACTTGGTGGCAGAAGCCAGCTTCTTATCCAGAGTGTCGGCATTGCCCTTGCTCATGAAGGTCTCATTATTGCCCATCAGAGCGCCCAGGCCAGCTTCCTTGCCGGACTGGAACAGCACAGCAGCGATCAGAGCAACACTTGCCAGGCATTCCAGAACGATGACGATGATCTTAACAACTTCCATTTTTAAACCTCCCTCCACGGGTATGTTTCACAATCCATAGGATTATAACATATCTTTTCCTGAAATTCAAGAGCCAATATGCATTATTTTCTTACTTTTGCACCCAATTTCCCGTTGCCAGGCAGTTCAGGTATGCTTCGATGAAAGGATCCAGGGCGCCGTCCATAACGCCGTTGACGTTGGAGGTCTCGCAGCCGGTGCGGGTATCCTTCACCAGGGTGTAGGGCATGAACACATAGTTGCGGATCTGGCTGCCCCATTCGATTTTCTGCTGAACACCCTTGATGTCGGCGATATTGGCCAGATGCTCCCGCTCCCGGATCTCCACCAGCTTGCTGCGCAACATCTTCAAACAGGTTTCCTTGTTCTGGAACTGGCTCCGCTCGGTCTGGCAGGACACAACGATGCCGGACTTGTGGATCAGGCGAACCGCGGAAGAGGTCTTATTGACCTTCTGACCGCCGGCGCCGGAGGAACGGTAGACCTGCATTTCGTAATCTTCCGGCTTGATTTCGAAATCCTCGGAATCGTCCTCGATCTCCGGGATCACTTCCACGGCGGAGAAAGAAGTCTGCCGCCGGGCATTGGCGTCAAAGGGAGAAACACGGACCAGGCGGTGAACGCCGTTCTCACCCTTCAGGAAGCCGTAGGCATTCTCGCCGGTGATCATGATGGAAGCAGACTTCAGACCCGCTTCGTCTCCTTCCTGATAGTCCAGGATCTGGTAATCGAAGCCGTGGCGCTCTGCCCAGCGGGTATACATCCGGTAAAGCATCTGGCACCAATCCTGGGCCTCGGTGCCGCCGGCACCGGCCTGGAAGCTCATCATGGCGTTGTTGCGGTCATACTTGCCCGTCAGCAGAGTCTCCAGCCGACAGGCTTCCATGTCCTTCAGAAGCTGCTCATAACCATCCTTCAGTTCCGGCAGCATGGAGTCGTCATCCTCCTCAGCCGCCATCTCGCAGATGGTCATCAGGTCATCCCAGGAAGAACACATGGCATTGTAACGTTCGATCTTGGTCTCGATCTGACGGGTCTTCACCACGATCTTCTGGCTCTTCTCAGGGTCATCCCAGAAGCCGGGCGCCTCCTGCATGGCATGGAGCCGCTCCAGTTCATTCTTCAGCCCCTCAAGATTCAGAGAATCCGCCAAACCATCCAGGGCAGGGCGGCAATCATTCAGCTTTTGTTTGTAGCTGTCAAATTCGATATTCATGGACAAAATCTCTCATTTCCCAGTATTTTGGCATTTTCGGGGTATATTATAGCCCAAGTTCCGCCGTCTGTAAAGGGGCAATACAAAAATTTCTGAATTTTCTTGACACCTCCCCTTTTATCGGCTACAATACACAAAGATACGCACCAGTAGCTCAGCAGGATAGAGCAGCCGCCTCCTAAGAATCAGAAGAGGTTATTCCTTACAGGTCAATTTCATAGATATGCCCCCGTAGCTCACCTGGATAGAGCGCGCGCCTCCTAAGCGCGAGGT
>SVLA01000064.1 GCA_015068175.1 Oscillospiraceae bacterium | reverse complement strand
CAGCTCGATGGTATCCGGTTCCTGGTCCTGGTATGCCTGCCGGCCGCAGATGGAGAGCAATACTTTCTTTTTCATTATCGCTCCTCCATGGCCCGCTTCAGCAATTCTTCCATGAGTTCCGGGCCGCTGAAGCCGCTGGCGTCAAACAACTGGGTACAGAAGGATCCTTCGGAAAATTCAGGGAAGGGATCCAGGTCGCTGAAGAACAGTTCTCCGGTGGTCCTATCCACCACAAAGCTGACGCAGACCAGGCCGCGGCAGTTCATGGCCGAATAGACCCGCACCGCCATTTCCCGGGCCTGCTCACGGATCTCCTCGCTGACGGCATCCTCCCCGACCACGCCGCATTCCGAGGCCATGGGACTGCCGTTGCCCATGACGGCCACCCGCAGGGGGCAGCCGGGCAGGCAGGCTTCCACCAGGATCCGCTGGGTATTGGCCGCCGCCTTCACCAGGCGATCCTTCAGTCCTGCCCGGTCATCGGCCTTCCAGCCCATTTCTGCGGCATTTCTTTCCGTGGAACGCACCAGCATAGGGTATGCCAATTTGCGGCTCAGTTCATCCAGCACGGCTTCGGGGTCATTGTCCAGTTCCCGGATGTGGACCGTGGCCCATTTGGTCTGCCGCCAACCCAAATGATGGCCCACCAGCCGGGTCAGGGAACGGTCCGCCGTGACCGCGGAGGCCACCGAGGCGCCCACGCAGGGGATCCCTGCCAGCTCCAGCAATCCCTGAAGGGCGCCGGCACGGTCATTGGAAACGCCGGGCACCGGGATGGCCGCATCGATCCATTCCCGGACCACGCAATCACCTTCGAAGCTCAGCAGGCCCTGGCCCCGGACGGGGGAAATGGCCGCCCGCCGGTTATTGGGATGGCTCCGCCAGGAGCCGTCCTCCACCTGGGCGGGATCGTCGCCTCCGTAGAGGACCCAATCACCGTCTTCGGTGATGCCCACCGGGAAGAGGTTATATTTTTCGCGGTCCAGGCATCGGAGAATGTAGGCCGCAGAACGGGCTTCCGACTCCGGGGCATCCTGGGTGCCGTCAAAAATCACACAGACACTTAATTTTTTCATTTCTGATCCCTCATTTTCACCGTCCGTTCATTTCAGAAAAAACAACAAATTTTCTTTGGAATTTTACTGCGGCGGTGCTATAATAGGTCTTAACAACGCAAGGAGGCTATGGCTATGACCATCGATCTTTCCGTCAAGGAGTTCCGTATGCTCCTGGACATGGTATACATCGGCAACTGGATCCTCAATTCCACCCGGGGCGACGACCGCTTTTCCCAGTATGACGACCTGGAGAGCAAGCTCTTCGCTTTGGCCCGCCGCCACGGCATGGAGGTCCTGGCTGAGGATTGGGAGGGCACCGTGATCCCCTCCCGGGCCTATCAGCAGGGCGGTATCCACGAAGTGATCGCCTTATATGAGGACACGGTCTTTTATGAGATCCTGGCCGAAGAGCTGGCCCGCCGGGATATGGATTATCCGGACATCACCGAGGATAATTTCGACGAGATCAACACCCGCATGGCCCGTTACATGACCGAATTCCAGCAGAGCGGCGTGGACCACCTGGTGCTGGAGGACTGATCACTTCAGCAGTGCTTCGCCGGCACGGTAAATATCGCCGGCACCCACCGTGAGGATCACGTCCCCCGGCTGGGCCAGCTCCCGCAGGACCGCGGTCACTTCCGGCAGTGTGGCGCAGTACAGAGAACCGGGGAGCCGGTTCTGCAGATCCCGGGAGGAGATGCCGATGGTATTGCGCTCCCGGGCGGCATAGATCTCCGCCAGGACCACGATGTCCGGCTTCTTGAGCTGTTCCACGAATTCATGGAACAGCGCATGGGTCCGGGTATAGGTGTGGGGCTGGAAAGCAAAGATCATCCGCTTGTAACCCATGGCCCGCACCGCTTCCACGGTGGCCTGCAATTCGCCGGGATGGTGGGCGTAGTCATCATAGATGTCGGCCCCGTTGAACTGACCCTTATACTCCAATCTGCGGCCTGCGCCCCGGAAGGTGGCCAGGCCGTTTTTCACGGCTTCGCCGGGGACGCCCAGCATCCAGGCCACGCCGGCGGCAGCCAGGGCATTGAGGACATTATGGCGGCCGTAGACCGCCAGTTCCAGGCGGCAGTAGCATTGGCCGTCGCAGACCACATCGAAGCATCGGCCGTCTGCGGACAGATTCACGGCGCGGATGCGGTTGCTTTCGTTGAATCCGAAGCTGACGTAGTCCAGGCCCATGAGGGTATCCACGGTGTTGGCATCGTCGCCATTGGCCAGGATGCCGCCGGTGGAGAGCCGGGCGAACTGACGGAAGGATTTTTCCACGTCTGCCAGGTCCTTGAAATAGTCCAGGTGGTCCGCCTCGATATTCAGCACCACCGCCAGGGTGGGGAAGAAATTCAGAAAAGAATCGCAATATTCACAGCTTTCCAGCAAAATGGTATCGCCCCGGCCCACCCGATGGCCCGCCCGCAGGAGGGGCAGATAGCCGCCGATCATGACCGTGGGGTCCATTTCCGCCGCCATCAGGATATGGGCGACCATGGAAGTGGTGGTGGTCTTTCCGTGGGTGCCGGAAACGCAGATGGCATTTTTATAGGCCCGCATAATGACGCCCCAGGCCTGGGCCCGCTCGAATACGGGGATGCCCGCGGCACGGGCGCCGGCAATCTCGGGGTTGTCATTATGTACCGCGGCGGTGCGGATGACGCAATCCACGTCGGACACATTTTCCGCGCGGTGGCCGATGTGGACACGGATGCCATGGCTGATGAGCTCGTCGGTAGAGACGGAGGAATTCATATCAGAACCGGACACGGTCAGGCCCATCCCTTTCAAAACCAGGCCCAGGGGACGCATGGAAACGCCGCCGATGCCCACAAGGTGGACCCGCTTGCCGGGTTGGATGTAGTTTTGCAGTTTCAGCGTATCATTCTGCATAGCAAGTGCAACTCCATTTACAAAATACTATAACTGAAATATTATACTCCATATCCGGCCAATTTACAACCGTAATTTTGCCGAATTGTTCTGTTTTTCAAGAAATTGTGCAAATTGCGAATACTTTTGCCGCTAAAAAATCCCCCACAGCCCGTAAGCTGTGGGGGTGTTCGTTATGGATCACTCAGCGACTTCCAGAATAGCGCTCTTCTTGCACAGACGGACCAGGAAGATGATCGCACCTACCAGAGGCAGCAACAGCCAGAAATAAGTAGTCCACTTATAACCGGCATCCCGCAGACGTCTGACAGTGATGGCCAAGCCGGGGATCAGCACAGCCAGACTGTACACAGCAGTAAGGAAGCTCAGGGCAGGAACCAGACCACTAATGAAGCCGATAACAAAGCTGGCCAGGATGTTAAACAAGAAGGCCATCCAATAACCACGGACACTGGTACGGTCGCTGAAGTTTGCATAGTTTTTCCACATTGCAATATATTCGTTCATAAATCTTCCTCCTTTCGAAGATACTTCCATTATACATCGTTTTTCGAAAATGTACAGTACTTTCTGAAAAAATTTCACCCTGCCGCAACCGCAGCAGGGTGACCTATTTATTTCAATTCCCACTGTTTGATCTGGCTGGCTTTTTCGTAGAGCCGCAGATAACTGTCATAGCGGGTGGGTTCGATGGTCCCGGAGGCCAGGGCCGCCGTAACGGCGCATCCCGGCTCTTTCCGATGGGAACAATCGTGGAACTGGCATTTACCGATGTAGGGGCCGAAGTCCGGGAAGGCGTACTGGAGGTTCTCCTTCAGGATCACGTCCATCTGGTCCGTGTCGAAGGAGGAGAATCCCGGCGTATCCGCCACATAGGTATCCGCGTCCAGGCGGTAGAGTTCCACATGGCGGGTGGTATGGCGGCCACGGCCCAATTTCTCGGACACTTCGCCCACCGGCAGCTTCAGCTCCGGGGCCAGGCGGTTCAGGATACTGCTCTTGCCCACGCCGGAATTGCCGGTGAAGGCCACCAGTTTTCCGCTGATCAGACACCGCAGTTCCTCCACGCCTTCGCCGGTCTCGGCGCTGGCGCCGATGACCGTGAAGCCTGCATTCCGGTAGATCCGGGTCAGGTCAATGGCCGGGTCCAGGTCGCACTTGTTGATGCAGAGGATCACCGGCACCTCCTGGTCGCCGGCAATGGCGGCCACCCGGTCAATGAGGAAGGGTTCCGTCACCGGGTTGACATTGGCGGCAAAGACCACCAGGGCATCGATATTGGACACCGCCGGACGGACAAAGCTGTTCTTCCGGGGCAGGATCTTTTCCACCATGCCCTTGCCCTTCTCCACGGAGATCTCTACCACGTCGCCGGTCAGGGGACTCTGGCCGTTTTTGCGGAAGATGCCCCGGGCCCGGCAGGTGATCAGTTTTTCTTCCGTCAGCACATCGTAGAAGCCGCTGATGGACCGCAGGATCCTTCCCTGCTGTGTCTTGATCACGGCGTCACCTGGCCCGGTACGGTGGGCGTGACGGGATTCTGGGGATCGTCCGGATTGGCAGGATCATCGGGATCCACCGGGTCATCCGGGAACACCGGCGTATCCGGCACCACGGTCACGGCGCCGCCCGGCGCGAAGTCCACCTGGATCTTCCAGCTTGCGCCGGTGCTGAGGCGGATCTCAAAGATCATGATATCCTTACCGGTCAGCTCGAACTGGGTAAAGAGGGTGCCCATGGGGATGAACCGCTCTTCCTTCAGCACGCCGTCACGGTAAACGGACAGAACATAATCCTGGGCAATATCTTCCGGCAGTTCCAAGGTCACCACTTTGCTGACGTAGTCCTCGGGATCCGGCGCTTCCACGGGAGGCGCGGTGGGTTCCGTAGGCTCCGTGGGCAGTTCCTGGACACCGGACACCACCAGGACGATATAGGTGTTGACACTGATGACCTGGCCCGCCTTCACGGACTGGGAGACCACCTTGCCTGCCGGCTTGGTGCTTTCGATGTGCTGGATCTCATAATTGGTAAAGCCGTTCATATCCAGCCAGTTCCGGGCGCTGGTTTCATTGTAGAAATCGGAGGTCAGGTCCACCATGGTCACGGTCTTGACATTGGGACCGGAGCTGATCCAGATGGAGATGGGTTCACCGGGGACCAAGGGTTCGCCCTCGATGGGGTCGGTACGGATGACCTTGCCGGCGGCCACGGTGCTGCTGGTCTCGTAGCGCTTCAGGATCAGGTTCTTGTTGATGCCCTGAACATTGACCAGGTAGTTCACCGCCGTGGCTTCGTCCACGTCGATGAGGTTGCTCATGAGTTTTTCCGCATTTTCCGGGCCGGCGCTGACAATGACGGACACCTGGCCGCCCTTTTCGATGCGGGTCTTGGCCGCGGGACTCTGGTGGATGATGGTGCCTTCGGGGTACTGGTCATTGTAGGAACGGTGGTTGACGATGACCACATAATCCGTGGAGTTCATGGCTTCCGTCAGAGGTGTACCCACCAGGTTGGGCAAGGAAATGGTATTCTGATTGTTGATGACGGGGTCCTGATTGCCCAGGACGGAGATCATAATGCCGCCGATGGCCACCAGGGCGATAAGGGTGCAGACGATGATGACGATGGTGGCGATCTTACCGCCACGGTCCTCGTCCTCCACGATCTCCTCACGGCGGCGCTTCTTTTTCGCCGGAGCCGCCGGCTTTCTGGGCGCGGGTTCCCGGCGGACGGGGGCATCGCCGCCGGCCCGGACCGCTGCCTTCTCCGCAACGGTGGGGGCAGTCACTTCCGCCGCGGCGCCGACCATATGGGTAGCATCATCCAGTCCGGTACTGGCATTGTTGTAGTCAAACAAGATGGTGGGGTCCTTGCGGAATTCGTCCATGTCGTACAACATGGCCGTTGCCGTAGCGTAGCGCTCTGCCGGATCCTTTGCCATGGCCTTCACGATGATCTGCTCCAGGCCGCCCGGAATATTGGGGTTCAACGTGGAGGGCATCACGGCGTTGCCGTTGATGTGCTGAATGGCCACCGCCACGGGACTTTCGCCGTCGAAGGGGGGACGGCCGGTCATCATCTCATACATCACCACGCCCAGGGAGTACAAGTCGCTGCGGTTATCCACGCGGCCGCCCTTGGCCTGCTCCGGGGAAATGTAGTGGACGGAGCCCAGGGCCTCTTTGGTCAGGGTGTTGCTCTTGCTCATGACCTGGGCGATGCCGAAGTCAGCCACTTTCACGGAGCCGTTTTTCAGCACCATCACATTGTGGGGTTTGATGTCCCGGTGGATGATGCCACGGCTGTGGGCATGGTCCAGGGCCTTGGCGATCTGAATGGCGAAATGGAGGGTCTCCTTCCAGTTCAGGACGCCTTTCTTGCCCATATACTGCTTCAGGGAAATGCCGTCGATCAGCTCCATGACGATATAATCCGCATCATCGGAGGTGGAAACGTCATACACCGACACGATGTTGGGGTGGCTCAGGGCCGCAACGGCCTGGCTTTCCGCATGGAAGCGGCGGCGGAATTCATCATCCTGGGTCAGTTCGTCCTTCAGGATCTTCACCGCCACCAGGCGGTTCAGGCGATGGCACCGCGCTTTGTACACCACGGCCATGCCACCGGTCCCGATGACCTCCAGGATCTCATAACGGCCATCCAAGAGCCGTCCGATATATCTGTCCATATCCATAAATAATCTCCTCTGTTGCCCGTCAGATCTGCACCAGGACACACGTCACGTTGTCCGGGGCGCCGCGGTTTTTGGCGATATCCAGCAGATGCTGGCAGCAATGCTCCTTATTCACTCCGTGAACGACCTCAAAGAGCATTTCCTGATCGTCCATCATATTGCTCAATCCATCCGAGCACAGGAGCAGGCAGTCTCCCCGCTCCAGATCCAGGTGGAAGGCATCGGTCTCCACCACGTTTTCCGTGCCGATGGCACGGGTAATGTAATTCTTGCCGGGATAGCTCTTGGCCATCTCCGGGGTCAATTCGCCCCGCTGGACCATCATCTCCACCAGGGAATGATCCACGGTGATCTGACGGATGCCGTTCCGGTTGACATGGTAAGCGCGGCTGTCGCCCACGTTCACCACCGTGACCCCCTTGCCGCTGATCAGCGCCGCCACCAGGGTGGTTCCCATGCCGGAGAATTCCTCCAACTGTTGGGACTGATCATAGACGGTAAAGTTGGCCAGTTTTACGGCGCCGCGCAGCATCTGCTCCGCTTCCGCATCTGCCATTCCGGGTGCCCAGCATCGGCGCACCTCCTCCACAAAAACATCCACCGCCAAAGAGCTGGCCACATTGCCGGACCGGGCGCCGCCCATGCCGTCACATAACACGCACAGCATCGTGCTGCGGTCCAGGCGCTCCACATGGTGGGTATCCTGGTTTTGCGTACGGACACATCCGGGGTCTGTCAAACTCCAATATTGCATGACGGATCACTCCTTTCGTGAAAAGGTCATTGGTTCTGCTTTGTATACTTTCTGCGGAGCTGGCCGCAGGACGCATCGATGTCGCCGCCCAAAGTCCGGCGGACCGTGGCGGTAACGCCGCCCTTTTCCAGAATCTGCTGGAACCGGGCCACCGCCGCCTTGGAACTGGGTTTCAGGGGGCTTTCTTCCACATGATTCAGGGGGATCAGGTTCACATGGGCGCCCAGGCCCTTCAGCAGCCGCAAAAGCTGACGGGCATGGTCCTCCGTGTCGTTGACGCCGTCGATCATGGCATATTCAAAATGGATCCGCCGGGAGGTGGCCTCGTAATAACCGCGGCAGGCCTCCAGCAATTCCTCGATGGGGTAGGCATTGTTGACCGGCATGATCCGGCTCCGGACCTCGTTATTGGGTCCGTGGAGGGAGATCGCAAGACTTATCTGCAGCTTTTTGTCCGCCAGCTCCCGGATCTTCGGCACCAGGCCGCAGGTGGACAGGCTGATGTGGCGCATGGAGATGTTCATGCCCTTGGGGTCATTGACCAGCTCCAAAAAGCGCAGGACGTTGTCGAAATTGTCCAGGGGTTCGCCGATGCCCATCAGCACGATGTGGGAAATGGGCAGGCCGGAATCGATCTGGGTGAACAGCACTTCGTCCAGCATTTCAAAAGCCTCCAGCCGGCGCACCAGGCCGCCGATGGTGGAAGCGCAGAAGGCGCAGCCCATCCGGCAGCCAACCTGGGTGGAGATGCAGACGGTGTTGCCGTAATGATACCGCATCAGCACCGTTTCCACGCAGTTTCCGTCGGACAGCTTCCACAGATATTTGACGGTGCCATCCTTGGCGGATTCCTGCTTACGGACCACTTCCGGCGGACAGATGGGGTATTTTTCCGCTAAAGTATCCCGCAGCACTTTGGGCAGATTGGTCATTTCCTCATAGCTGCGGACGCCCTTATGGAGCCAGGTGAACACCTGGCCGGCGCGGAAGGCCGGCTGGCCCAGTTCTTTCAGAACCGCGCCGATCTCCGTCTGGGTCATGGACTTGAGATTCATACATTCCTCCGCAGTTTGGCAATAAAGAAGCCGTCTGTGTCATATTCCCCCGGCACCAGGGTCAGCATGCCGGTGGTGTTCTCCGGAAAAATCGCCGGCAGGGGCAGTTTTTCCAGGGAATATTCCTTGTTCTCTTTCAAAAAGTCCTCTACCACCTGCTCATTCTCCCGCCGCAGCAAGGTGCAGGTGGAGTAGAGCAGCACACCGCCGGGGCGGACGTACCGGGCCTGGTTTTTCAGGATCCGCAACTGCAATGCAGGCAGTTCCAGCATGGTGTCCGGGTCTTTGTCCCGGATGTCCGGCTTTTTGCGGATGATGCCGTAACCGGAGCAAGGCACATCCACGATCACCACATCCATGGCATTCTCCCACGCAGGAACAAACACCGTGGCATCCTGGTGGTGGGCGGTCAGCTCCGTGATCCCCAGGCGGCGGGCGCCGCTTTCAATGAGAGGGATCTTGTGCTCATGGAGGTCGCAGGAGCGGATCCGGCCCGCGCCGGCCATGGCCGCCGCAAAACTTTTACCGCCGGGGGCAGCGCAGCAATCCAGCACCGCGGCGCCCTGGGGGATCCCGGCGCAGAGGACACTCAGCTTGGCCGCCGGGTCCTGGACATAGTAGAGGCCGTCCCGGAAGGAGGGCAGTTTTTCCAGGTTGCCGGTGCCGGACAGCACCAGGCAGTTTTCCATCCAGCCGTGGGGCGTCGCTTCCACGCCCTCCCCTGCCAGCCGTTGCGTCAGGGCCGTCGCCGTGATTCGGCGGGTATTGACCTGGATCACCGTCTGAGGGGCGGCGTTATTGGCCATCAGCATGGCCTCCAGCCGATCCTTGCCCACTTCCTGCTTCAGCAGGTCCACCAGCTTTTGGGGGTGGCTGTATTTGTCCACATAGGACTTGGGTTGAAGAAGCCGATCCTTCCCCTGCCCTGCCTTGCGCAGCACCGCATTGACCAGGCCGGGGGCGTAGGTCTGCTTTTTGCAATATTTCTTGGCCAGGGCCACGGATTCATTCACCGCCGCTGAGGCCGGGATCTTGTCCATCTCAAAAAGCTGGTACAGACCCATGTGCAAAATATCCCGCACACCGGGATGCAGGTCCTTCACCCGACCGGTGAGGAGCTGCTGCAAATAAAAGTCCAACCGATTTCGGTTCTGCAGAACGCCGTAGACCAGCCGTGTTGCCAGGGCCGCATCCCGACGGTCCAGACCGTCCCGGAGGATATGCTCTTTCAATGCGCCGTTGCTCCAGCCGCCCTCTTTGCGGACCGCCAGCAGTACATTCAGCGCCGTTTCTCTGGCCGACATGATCAGATCTCCAGGGGATGGCCGCGGAAGTAATCCGGCGCCGCCATCCGCTTGCCGCCCTCGGCCTGAAGCTGACGGATCTCCAGCACCGTTGCATCACCGCATGCAACCTGAAGGCCCGTTTTGGTCAGCAAAAGGGGCGTTCCGGGGGCTTTTTGGGTGGTTTTGGGTACCAAAACGGTCTGATGAATTTTGAAGAAAGTGCCCGAAATTTCTGCGGTGGCCACAGGCCAGGGGTGCAGGCCCCGGACCTGATCGTGGATCTTTTGGGCCGGCTTGGTCCAATCGATGGGGCACATGGACTTATCCAGCATGGGGGCATAGGTGACCCGCTCCGGGTCCTGGGGGGTGTGTTCCACCGGACCTTCGGCCATGCGGCCCAGGGTCTTGCTCAGCAGGTCCGCGCCCAGCACCGCCAGGCGGTCCAGCAGTTCACCGGCGGTCTCATTCTCCCCGATAGGGGTCCTGGCCACGTCGATGATGTCGCCGGCATCCATTTCCCGCACCAGGTACATGGCGGTGACGCCGGTCTCCTTCAGGCCGTCCAGCACCGCCCACTGGTAAGGGGCGCTGCCGCGGTAGGCGGGCAGAAGGCTGGCATGGATATTGATACAACCCATTTTCGGGGTATCCAGCACCGTTTGGGGCAGAATCCGGCCGTAAGCCACCACCGCGCAGACATCGGGGGCCAAGGCCGCCAATTCCGCCACGGTTTGGGGGTCTTTGAAGTTTTCCGGCTGAAAGACCGGGATCCCGGCTTCCAGAGCCACTTCCTTCACGGGAGAAGCCACCAGCTTCATGCCCCGGCCCTTGGGACGGTCCGGCTGGGTATAGACGCCAACCACCTCGAAACCGTCTCCCAGGATTTTTTTCAGGCAGGTCGCCGCAATATCCGGCGTACCCATGAACACAACTCTCAAATCAAAACCTCCCCAGCGGGGAACCCGCTGTGATCAATCGTCTTCTTCGTCGCCGGCCAGCTCTTCCTCGGTCAGGAAGCGGTCCATGACCTGGGTGTAGAGGATGCCGTCCAGGTGGTCCAGCTCATGGCAGAAGCACCGGGCGATCAGTTCCTCGCCCTCGGCCTCGAACCATTGGCCGTGGCGGTCCTGGGCCCGGACTTTGGCATAGTAAGGCCGCTTCACCAGTCCGTACTTGCCGGGAACGCTGAGGCAGCCCTCAGGGCCTTCCTGCTCGCCGTCGGTCTCCACCAATGCGGGGTTCACCAGCTCCAAAATCTCCGGCTCATCACCGTGGACGCCCACATCCACCACCACGACCCGGCGATTTTGGAGCTGGTGAACCCCGC
>SVLA01000063.1 GCA_015068175.1 Oscillospiraceae bacterium | reverse complement strand
CGCTTCAACGCCAGCCGTTTCCACTTGGCCAGGGAATGGACCACCTGGGCCTCCTCCCCCACCGCCGGCACGTCAAAGGCCACGGGCCGCTCCCGGCCGCTGAGGTTATCGTTGAGTCCGGAGGTGCCGGTGACGAACAGCGGCGCGGAGACCCGCTTCAGATTCAATGCGGAAGCAAACTCCTGCTGAAAGGTCTCCTTGATGCAGGCAATGGCCCGCTGGGTCTCATAAGCGTCCAGCACCGGGCGATAACCTGCCGGTATATATGTTTTACTCATTGGTTCACGACCTTATCTCAATTCTTTATCCAGCCATTCATAGCGCTCCCAAAGGAAATCCTTCAGGCGCTGGACCATTTTTTCGTAGGTATCATACTGCTTGTGGCCGGAAGGCTGGCCGGGATGGGATTTTCCCAGCACGTCCCACACTTCAAAATTCATGTCCACGGAGGGGCCCATCAGGGCGGCCATGGTGTCGATGGAGGTCAGGGCCTTGTCCATCACGTCGTCCTTGATCTCATTCCACCGGGCGGCGAAACGGGCCATAAAGGCTTCGTCCTTGATGAGGTAATTCATCCAGGTGACCCCCACATACTCGCCGGCAGCGCCGATGGTGGCCCAATCGCCTTTTTTGTAGCGGTTGAAACTGCCGAAGGCCAGGTCAAAATCCCAGACCGGCCCCATAACCAGCTTGCCGTCGGCTTGCTTAATGAGGAAACAGCTTCGCCGGAAGCAGCAATCCAGGTTGTAGGTCAGCTCGTGGAGGATGACCCAATCGATGAGGCTGTCCACATCGATGTAGTCTTCGTAGTTGCTCAGGGTGACTACCGCGTTGTCTGCCGCCCGGACGTAGTCCATCAGGTAGGTCAGTTGTTCCCGGGTCAGCTCCGTTTCCGGGAATTTGATGGCCGCAAATTTCAAGGTGCCGGCGTGGAAATAATCCTCGTTCAGCACATCGCCTGTATCGCTGCCGCCGATCTCCAGCAGATAGTCCGTATCCTCCGGACCGGATCCTTCCTGCAGGGCGATCCGCTCGTCTTTGCCCTCCAACTGCTCGCTGAGGGTATAGATGCCCCGGTAGGAGCCGTTGACGAACACATCCACGGGGTACATGGAGGGGGTATAAGGAAGCCCCGCCAGCACGGCGCTCATCTGCATGGCCACATAGTTCTGGAGCAAGCTGCGGTCCAGGTAATTGGCCAGCAGGACCCAGTTTTTGGAGGAGGCCATGCCCAGCACCGATGTTTTGGTCTCAAAGCGGAGCTTATAGGGGGTCTTGTCGAAATTCCAGCTATAATGGCCCCGGCCCCGGATCAGCACTTCCCGGGTGGTCATGGACGGGAAACCGCCCTGAGCATTTTCGCTGTCGATGCGGATGGTGGCGTTCAGATATTTGGTCCGGGAAGTGACTTCCTTGCCGTCCTGGATCTCGATATAGATCACGGGCAGGTTGTAGGTCAGCCGATCGGCCCGCAGGCGGTATGTACGGGTTTGGCCGGCATCATCGGTCAGGGTGTAATTCTGGGGTTGGGTCAGGTCCATGGTCTCCAGAGCGGTGGTACCGTCGCTGAAGGTCAGCAAAACCGCGGCGTTTTTCAGGAGCTTGTCCTCCACCAGGTAGGGCACCCACAGGTACAAGGTGTTGCCTTCCGGGGTAAACACCAGGGTCTCCTCCAGGCCCCGATTCCCCGCAGGGTCCAGCACCGCAGACACCAGCCGGTGGGTGCCGGTGCCGCCCAGGCCATACCTGGCCCGCAGGTCGGTGCCGTTGAAGGAGGCGGCATTGACGGCCTCCGCCTCCGTTTCCGGCAGAAGATAGGGCGATTCCGGCCAGGAAACATGGCAATTGGGGGTATCAAACCGCAGATCCAGCATGGAATCGTCCACGCCGGGCGCCAATTCCACAGAGATTTGGCCTTCTGCGGCGGTCTCAAAGCATATGGGGGCCAGGCAGGTCACCGCCGCCTCCACAAAAAGGTCCACGGGCAAGGTGAAGATCACCGGCTCCTCCAGGGTCATCTCCCCCGTCAAATGCACATCGGTCCCCGGCGCCAGAGCGGGATCCTCCGCCAGGGTCCGCAATTCCTCCGCCGTTGCGGCGGTGCGGCGGGGCTCAGTGGGTTGGGTGGGATCCGTGGGTTCCGCAGGGGACGTGGTGGGTGCCGGAGCGGGTTGGGTAAGCGCCGTGGGCGGTTGGGTGGGTTCCGGTGTCACGGAGCAGGCGCAAAGGATCAGCGCCAGCGCCAGGCAGAGCAAACGTCGGACATTGCGGCCCATATCCGGACCCCCCTTTCATCATTTTGTCCCATTTTATCACAACGGCGTGTCGAAAGCAATCAAAATTCCGCAAAGATCAAGAAAAGCCACCCATCAGGATGGCTTTTTCTGAAGTTCTCCGTCAAAGGTTCAGGCCGCAGGGCAGGGTGACCATTTCGTCGGTCCAATGCTCCCCGGTGGTCAGGAAATTCCGGGGGCCGCAGCCGGCGGTCCGGGCCGGCAATTGGTGCAGGGGGCCGAAAGTGTTTCGTCCCGTGAGGATCAGGTCGATCTCCACGGCGTCACAGGGATCCACTGCCACCTGATAGGGGGCCCAGGCCAGAAGCCGGCCATTGACCCGAAGGGCAGCAGCGTCCCCCAGGTCCGGCAGACGCAGCATGGCGCGGGCCTTTACCTTGTGGGGGAAGGTGTAAGTGACCGTACCGCCGTAATGGGGGAATCCCTGGCAGGTAATATCCCCCAGGTGGATCCGGGCGGGAAGTTGGTCGATAATGCCGCCGAAAACGCCGAAGGCCCCCAGGATATAGATGGCCTCCAGGTCCTGGCGGCCGGTGAAGGTATCCCGGACCGTAACCACATTGCGGCCCTTCCGGATGTGGATGGGGGCCGTTTTGAAGCAGGGATCGGTCCACCATTGGTCCGTCAGGGTAACAGGCTGGCCGTTGATCTCCAAATGGCCCGTGGTCTCGGTGGCGATCTGCCCATGGCAATCGATCCGGGATTCGAACTCATAGCGCAGTTCAAAATCAAAATAAGCCACCGGCTCTTTTTTCGCCATGTACCATGGCTGGGGCATTTCGCCGCCCCGGGCCGGCAGGCCGGCCGTTTCCCGGAGGCGGATGTCCGTTTTCAGCACATCACCGGTGATCTCCCGGCCGTCAAAGCGGCAGGTGACCCGGTCCACCACCAGCACATTGGGTTCGCTGAGGCTATAACGGAAGGTGTCCGGCAACCGCAGGGTCGGCAATTCTTCCCGGGGACGTACTGCCCGCTCCGGGCCGCCCAGGACCAAAAGGCGCATCTGGCCCGGCGCCAGGGTGATTTCTTCCGTCCGCTCCAAACCGAAGACCGCGCCGGTTTCCGGGTCCCACTCTTCCACAAATCCCCGGGGCAAACGCCAGGGGGCAGAGATGGACGCCTTGGCATCCGTATTCAGGATCATGGCAAAATACCGTCCGTCCTCCCCTTTTCGCAGGGACGTCAGGATCTTTTCATGCTCCACGGTCAGGACACGGTCTGCCAGAATTTCTGCCATGGTGCCGTTGCCCAGGTGGACCGCCGCCGGTTGGGCATCCACATAGCCGGGCAGGTCCTCATAGACCATGACCCGTCCGCCGTTGGCCTGGAACTGTTCCAAGATCTTCACGGTGGTACTGCGGATGGTCCGCATTTTGGGAATAACGACCTTCTTGTAGCAGGCGCGGCCCAGGATCAGGGTGTCCCCCTCCACACGGGCCAGCCGGGAGATCATTTCTTCGTCGCCGTAGTCATATTCCACGTTATTGCCCACCAGGAATTGGGCCAGATTCCGATAGGATCTCTCCAGCTCCAGGCAGGCGCGGTCCTGGGTCACCAGCCAGCGGGCCCAGCCGGGATAATAGCCGCACCACATACTTTCCACAGGGTTCAGCACCAGCACATCCCCCACCGGCGCGCCCTGGGACATAAACACCCCCAGCCGGGCAAAATAGTCCTCCAAATGCTTATACGCCCGGTACCAGCCCGACTGGAAGGAGATACTGGCGGGGTAATCCCGTTTGCATTCGCCGGCCATGGTGTACCAGCTCAGGTGGGGGCAGCGGAGATTGACGCCCAGCAGGGCCTGCCAATCGCCGATCCGCTTGTAATCCTCCAGGGTCATCTGCCAGCCGGACACGCCGTACATCTCGGAAAGGATCCATGCCTTGCCGCATTGACGGGCCACAGAGGCCACCTGCTTGACGATATTGAAATTGACGTTGGAATTGCCCAGCAGGTCCACACCGGGGTAATCCATATGCTCATAACAGCGCATCAGCGATCCGGTCATCAACGTTTGGGCCGCCAGGGTGTCCTCATGGAGCATATGGCCGGTATAGATCATGCCGTGACGGCGGCACCACCGGCTGATGGGGATCACATAGTTCTCCAAAAACAGCCGCTGGAGGGTCTCGCAATAATGCCACTTCACCTGGGACACCGGCGCCCCTTCCTCCAGGAAAAAGAGGGCCGGCAGGCGGTCCCGCAGATCATAACCCCAATCCCGGAGAAACCGGTCAAACAGTTCGTCCGTATAGGGGACGCAATTGGTCAGTTGCAGTCCTTCCCGGTGAACGTCCACCAGCAGCTCTCCCCGGTGGGGTTCGTCCGTAAAAACGCCCCGGATGGAGGTGCCGATCCGTGATCCGCATTGGCGGACGTACGCGCGGTGGGTGCTGTCCAAAAATGCTTCCGTCGCCTGGCGGTTCATGGTGTCCAGATAGGCGCCGCCGTTATAGTTGGAATGCTCCGGCCGGGTAATGATCTCAAACCACACCGTTTCCTCCGGGGATCCCTGGGCACCGGGCCGCACATCATAGATGTTCTTCCCTTCCACTCTGCCGGTGAAACAGCCGATGACCCGGGCATCCGGCCGCACCGGCCCCCGGTTCATGCGAATGTGCTTCATGCGGTAGGCCGGATCTTGGGTAACCAGGCCGCCGGCAGGGCCGGAGGGCCAGCGGTCCTCATCGTAGATCCAGTTCTCCATGCCCTTGGCGCTGCCGTAATCGGCGCAGGCATTGATCAGCCGGAACCATTCCTCTCCCAGGTATTCCGTTTTTAAACCCACCCGGGAATGCATAAAATAGCCGCCGAAGCCCATTTCCCCAAAGGCATCGATCTGCCGTTTCAGTTCTTCTTCCTGCAACTCGCCGTTCCATGCCCAAAACGGTTTTGCCCGGTAGGCATTGGTAGGGTTCAAAAATAAACGCTCCATACGGATTCCGCCCTTTCGCAGTTTTTGTCAGTTTATCACAGATCCAGCCATAATGCAACAACCGGGCCGCATAAAGATCCCCCTGGCCTTTCTGCGCCGGTGAAACGATTCAACCGCCGCACCGGGTTCGGTGCGGCGGTCGTTGTTGGATCGGTGATGGGTGCAAACGCCCATTTTGCGGTCATTACGGGCGAGTGCCTTCGGTGATCTTGGATTGGGTCACATTGTAAGGATCCGCCACCGCGTTTACCGCCGCTTCCCGGGCCGCTGCCAGCATATCCTCGCTGATCTGCGCCGGGGCCGGATTGTAAGTAATGTCATCCACCGGATTTCCGGTGATGGCGGCATACCAGGTCAGGGCGGCAATATACCGGCCGATATACAGGTCCAGGTGGAAGCCGTCCCGGGTCAGGGTATCCCCCAGGAAGGAGGTCCGGGCATTCTGGATGGCGGTACCGGCAGGGATCACGAAGGTGATCTCCGAATGCGACAGCACACAGCGCTGCACACAATCCACGATCATACTGTACATTTTCTGCTGATCCTTGTCGTAGCTGGGGAAGGCTCCTTCATTGTAATCCTGCTGGTAGGCCCAGGTCATGTGCCACACCAGCTTGGCATCCGGGTTCCGCTCCCTGACATAGGCGATAAGCTGGGGCAGAGAATCTTCATAGGTGTAGTCCATGCCGCTGGAACCGGAGGATTGCTGCATGGTGATGTAATCCCAATTCTCATCCGCCAGTGCCTGGGCAACAGTATAGCCATCGGTCACTTCCCATGTGCCGGTGGTGTTTTTATAGTAGCTGTACTCAGGACTGTCATTGGTCGCGAATTTCAGATGCCGGCCCAGGGATGCGCCGCCGTTGTAGAGATTTCCCAGGACGAGCTTTGTTTGGCCGCCCTCTTCCATGATCTGATACAGATACTCCATAGCATCTATGGAAAAACTGCCGCCGATGGCCAGGATCTTTAAGGTATCATCCTCCTGCGGGGTCGTTGCCGCCGGTTCCGGCAGCGTAGGCGTTTGTTCCGTCGGCGGCGCTGTGGGCTGGGGCGCAGCAGGGCCGCAGCCGGCCATCAGCATGGCGCCGCAAAGGAACAGTATACAAATTCGGCACGACAATCTCATCATCATTCCTCCGTGCAACGGCCCCAATCATTCCGTACGAGCGCCTTCGGTGATCCCGGATTGAGTCACATTGTAAGGATCGGCCACCGCGTTTTCCGCCGCTTCCTTGGCCACGGCGATCATATCGTCGCTGATCTGCAGCTTGGCCGGGTTGAAATCAATATCCGCCACGGGCGAATGGGTGATGGCGGCATACCAGGCCATGGCGGCGATGTAGCGGCCGATCTGCTTATCCAGATGGAAGCCATCCCGGGTCAGGGTATCCCCCAGGAAGGAGGTCCGGGCATTCTGGATGGCGGTGCCGGCGGGGATCACAAAGCTGATCCGCTCATCGGGCAGAATGCAGGTCTTGACGCAATCCACGATTTGGCCGTACATCTTCATCTGGTCCTGATCATAACGGGCAAAATCCTCGTGGGTGCTGTCTGCCTGGTAGGCCCAGGTCATGTGCCACACCAGCTTGGCGGTGGAATTGATGCCGCGGACGTAGTCGATCAGGGCACTCAGGTCCTCTTCATAGCTGTCTGCGATGCCGCTGAGGCCGGAGACCTGCTGCAGGGTGATGTAATCCCACTCTTCTTCCGCCAGGGCATCGGACATTTTGTATTCCTTGGTCGTGCTCCAGTAACCGTCGGCGTTTTTGTAGAAATCGTATGCGCCAGCGTCATTCCGGGCCGCTTCCAAATGCTGCGCCAGGGTGCCGCCGCCATAGAACAGGTTGCCCAGGACGATCTCTTCCACGCCGGCATCCTCGGCGATCTGGTACAGATACTGCATGGCATCCATGGAGAAACTGCCGCCGATGGCCAGGATCTTCAGGGATTTCGGGGGTGCTTCGGTCAGCACGGAGGTGGGTTCCGGCTCCGTAGGGAGTACCGTGGGGTCTGCGGGGTCCGTGGGGCCGTTGGTGGGCTGGGTGGCCGCCGGGGTACAGCCGGCCATCAAAAACGCGGCGCAGAAGCAGAGCGCGCAAATCTTTTTCAGTACCTTCATCACAATTCCTCCCCTGCTGATCATTCCGGCCGATTGCCTTCGGTGAGTCTGGACTGGGTCACGTTGTAGGGATCCGCCACCGCGTTTTCCGCCGCTTCCTTGGCCACGGCGATCATATCGTCGCTGATCTGCAGCGCGGCGGGATTGAAATCAATATCCGCCACGGAAGAACGGGTAATAGCGGCATACCAAGCCATGCCGGCAACATAGCGGCCGATCTGCTTGTCCAGGTGGAAGCCGTCCCTGGTCAGGGTGTCTCCCAGGAAGGAGGTTCGGGCATTCTGGATGGCGGTGCCGGCAGGAATCACGAAGCTGATCCGCTCGTCCGGCACAACGAAGGTCTTGACGCAATCCACGATCTGGCCGTACATCTTGCTCTGGTCACTGTCGTAGCGGGGGAATTCCTCATGGGTGCTGTCTGCCTGGTAGGCCCAGGTCATGTGCCAAACCAACTGCGCGGAAGTGTTGAATCCGCGGACATAGTCGACAAGGGCCCCCAGATCCTCTTCGTAAGTAGCGGCAATGCCGCTGAGTCCGGAGCTTTGCTGCATGGTAATGTAGTCCCATTCCTCGTCCACCAGGGCATCGGACAGCTTGTATTCCTTGGTCATGCCCCAGTAGCCGTCGGTATTTTTGTAATAATCATAAGCGCCGGTGTCGTTGTTGGCAAAATCCAGGTGTTGGCTGAGACTGCAGCCGCCCACATACAGATTGCCCAGGACGATCTCCTCCACGCCGGCATCCTCAGCGATCTGGTACAGATACTGCATGGCATCGATGGAAAAGCTGTTGCCGATGGCCAGGATCTTCAGGGATTTCGGAGGCGCTTCTGTCAGCACGGAAGTGGGCGCCGGTTCCGTGGGGGGTACCGTAGGGTCTGTGGGGTCCGTGGGGCCGTTGGTGGGCTGGGTGGCCGCCGGGATACAGCCGGCCATCAAAAATGCGGCGCAAAAACAAATACTGCACAGTTTTTTCAACAATTTCATCATCGCTCCTCCTTGATCATTGGTAACGGGGACAATGCCCCTCCTATTGTTTATTATGGAAGAAAATTCCGTCAATGTCAATGAGAATAGTTAGAATCTTTCCGTCAAAAGACAGCAGATTCTACAATTTCAGGCGTCGCACATTAGAATACGATCGTAGGAACGGGCATTGCCCGGCCGCAAGGCCGACATACGGGCGATTCATGGATCGCCCCTACGATGATGCCGTCCCCCTTGCCTCCCCTCATTGAGGGAGATGTATTTCACCCACGATTGATCCTCAAAGCGCACCAAGCCAAATCAACATTCCGGAGTTTATAACTCTGAATCCCCAATATCCCCTTCCTCTGTGCCACAATGCGCACGAGGTGATCAATACGGACCAGAAACAATGCAAAAACTGTCAATATTATCTACAACACTACACCTTCGATCGGCGGAAGATCTTTCTTGTTTATTGCGGGCACTGTACCCACTACTTCGTCGCCGGGGCGCACCGGGAAACGGCATTCGTCAACAACGAATATCTCAGCAAGGAACTTCTGCAGTATATGCTGCAGTTGGAATTGCTGTTGGAAATCAAGGAAAGCGGATAAGGGATTCGTATTATACAATGTGCGCGCACCGATGCCGCCCTTTTCGAATCCCGATCCTTATTTTCCGCAAAAACAAAAACCCCAATATGACAATCACAATGTGCGGATATTAAAGAAGGGCCCCGTTGCAGCAAGACACCAGCAAAGCAACGGGGCGCATTTTATTCGATTGTTTCCAGGAATTTGCCGAAGATCTCTTCTTCTGCCCGTTGGCGGGCTTTGACGGCATCCTCGAACCGCTCATAAGAGCCGAAACTCATGATTTTCCCCTGGAAGGTGAGCCGCGCCCGGTATCGGTTGGTTCTCCGGTCGTAGTAGACACCACGGCAACCGCTGGTGTTGGCGGCGTTCGGCTTCATGTCCTGGATCTTAGAGATCTGGGTGCCCGCCACATATCCGGCGCAATCCCGGGCAGCCTTCGCGTGGCGCTTGTCCGCACAGGTTTTGCACATGCTCAGATCCGGGTTCTTCAGGGTGTCCGTGGCCTTGTAGGTAATGGTACCGCATTCGCAGCGGCATTCCCATAGGGGCGTGGTGCGCTTGCCACGAGGGCTGCGCTTTTCGGAGCGGCCCAGTACCGTCAGCCGGCCAAAAACACGGCCGGCGAGGTCCGGGGACTTGAGACAGCCGCAGTTGGCCATCGGCCGCCTTTTCAGGTTGGCTGTGGTGGAGATATAGGAATTGCCGCAGTCGCAGCGGCAGAGCCAGCGCCGTTCACCCTTCGCAGTGGAGTCCAACTGCTGTTCTACCACCACCTTGCCAAACCGTTGACCGATCATGGATGGATAATCACTCATGGAATGATCCTCATAGCAGAAACCCGCCCGAACGCCAGGCGCCAGGGCGGGAAAGGATTGATCAGTTGCCGCCCACTCCCCACAGGGAGGAGTGGGTGGACTTTGTTATCCGTTTGCACGGATAGAATTACGAAATTACTGCGCAGTTACAGTCCAGGTGCCGTCACCGTTTTCGGTGGCAACATAGCCGTCTGCAACGTAAGCGGAAGGATTAGTATCAAAGGTACCGCCGGTGATTACAAGATTGGTAGGATTGTAGTAGATACCGCTACCATTGTTATCAGCTTCGGTCTTATTAAATGTACCGCCATTAATAACTACTGCGTTGCTGCTCGTCGGGCAGAGGTAACCGCCACCGTACACCTGATTGTATTCGTTTTTGGTGTTTTCAAATACACCGTCATTGACAGTCAGCTTGCCGTTTTCACTGGTATAAAGAGCCCAGCTTGTTTGATTCGTTTCGGTATTCTGTCCGACATCGACAGTTGCGTAGTTGATAACGGTAACGCCATCGCCGTTAGTAGCAATACCGCCGTGATAGGTCTTAATGGTTGCACTGTTAACGGTCATCATACCATAGTTGTTAATACCGTAGGAAGGCCATGCCGTGCCTGCAAACGGTGCACCCTCAATGGTCGTATCTTCAATGGTAAGCACAGCTCCAGCAGCGTTGTAGATAGCAGAACCGCCATTATCGCCAGTGGAAGCAACGGTACCATTCTTAATAGTCAAAGTGCCGTTGTTCACAAGGGTGTGGATGCGATTATTGTTCGCATCGCGACCAACGGTACCCTTGATTTCCTTACCATTTAGGTCAAGAGTAACTTCAACACCTGCGGGAATTTCCAAGGATGTATCAACAGTAATATTACCTGTTAACTTAACGTTACCGCCTTCGGCAAGTGCAGCGGCAAGGGTATCAGCGGTGCTGATATTTTCCTTATCTACACTAACAACATAAGTACCATCGGTTTCGGTAACCATATAGCCATCAGCAACATGTGCGGAAGGATCAGCATCGAAGGTACCGCCCTTGATAACGTACTCACGGCCCGCACCGCTACTGAAGGAGGTGCCGGTATAGTTACCGCCGTTGATAATGATAGGATTGGTACCAAGCTCGCAGAAGGTGTTGCCACCATTGACATAGACCTCCTGCTTGGTGAATGCAAACTTACCGCCGTTAACGGTAACCTGTGCATTACCATAGCTATAGATTAAGTAGCTGGTAATACCGGTAGATTGACCCAAACCAACATCGATATCAGCATCGTTGATAACGGTAACACCGTTATCGCCCGTAGCAATAGCACCGTGATAGGACTTAATGGTAGCACCATTTACTACTGCATTACCGTAGTTATTAACAGCGTACGAGGGGAAGGGCTTGCTAACGCCTGCCTCGTAAACGGGATCGGACTGAGGTGCGCCGTATAGCGTTACATCTTCAATCGTG
>SVLA01000062.1 GCA_015068175.1 Oscillospiraceae bacterium | reverse complement strand
CGCCTTGCTCAGCTCGAGACCAAGAACGATCCCGAGCTGAGCAAGGCGCTGGCCGACCTGGCTGACATTTTCGTCAACGATGCCTTCGGCACCGCTCACCGCGCTCACTCCTCCACCGCCGGCGTTGCTGACTATCTGCCCGCCGTTTCCGGCTACCTGGTGCAGAAGGAAGTGTCCATCATGGGCAAGGCTCTGGCCAACCCCGAGCGTCCCTTCGTGGCCATCCTGGGCGGCGCCAAGGTCTCCGACAAGCTGAACGTCATCAACAACCTGCTGGAGAAGGTGGACACCCTGATCATCGGCGGCGGTATGGCTTATACCTTCCTGGCCGCCCAGGGCTACAGCGTCGGCAAGTCCCTGGTGGACAATGAGAAGTTGGACTACTGCAAGGAAATGATGGCCAAGGCCCAGGCCAAGGGCGTCAACCTGCTGCTGCCCGTGGACACCGCCATTGCCGCTTCCTTCCCCTCCCCCATCGACGCTGAGATCCCCGTGGACTACGTGGACTGCACCGCCATCCCCGTTGACCAGATGGGTCTGGACATCGGCCCCAAGGCTGCCGAGGCTTTCGCCGCCGCTGCCAAGACCGCCAAGACCGTGGTCTGGAACGGACCCATGGGCGTGTTTGAGAACCCCACCCTGGCCAAGGGCACCATTGCCGTGGCCCAGGCTCTGGCCGATTCCGATGCCACCACCATCGTGGGCGGCGGCGACTCCGCCGCTGCTTGCGAGCAGTTGGGCTTTGCCGACCGGATCACGCACATCTCCACCGGCGGCGGCGCTTCCCTGGAATTCCTGGAAGGCCTGGAGCTGCCCGGTATCGCCTGCCTGCAGGATAAGTAATCTGTAACCATGGCTTTATGGGAGGGGCCATGCCCCTCCCATATCTATGAACCGATCGGTCCTGCTTCTGGCGCAGGACACCCACAGATTCCCATTTTTTATCACCCCAATAAATTTGAAATCTACATCGTTTGTCGATGAACATATAAGGAGAATCACTATGAACAGAAAGTATCGTAAGACCGTCATTGCCGGTAACTGGAAGATGAACAAGACCCCCTCCGAGACCAAGGAGTTTATGACGCAGTTCAAGGCCATTATGCCCAAGGGCCGCTGGTGCGACATCGCCCTGTGCGTCCCCGCCATCTGCATCCCCGCCGCTGTCCGGGCCATGCGGGAGACCCGGGTCGGCATCGGCGCCGAAAACTGCAACCCCAACCCCTCCGGCGCTTACACCGGCGAGCTGGCCTGCAATATGCTGACCGACGCCGGCTGCAAGTACGTCATCATCGGCCACTCCGAGCGCCGTGAGATGTTCGGCGAGACCGACGCCGACGTCAATGCCAAGGTCCTGGCCGCGCTGGAAGCCGGTCTGATCCCCATCATGTGCTGCGGCGAGACCCTGGAGCAGCGGGAAGCCGGCATCACCGACGAGCACATCACCATGCAGATCAAGCTGGGTCTGGCCGGCGTGCCCGAGGATAAGATCCGCAAGGTCATCATCGCTTACGAGCCCATCTGGGCCATCGGCACCGGCCGTACCGCCACCCCCGAGCAGGCTGAGGAAGTCTGCGAAATGATCCGCAGCGTAGTCCGCAAGCTGTATTCCTCCAAGAATGCCCGGGCCATCTCCATCCTGTACGGCGGCTCCATGAACGACAAGAACGCCTACGAGCTGCTGGCCCAGCCCGACATCGACGGCGGCCTCATCGGCGGCGCTTCCCTGGTTCCCGAGAAGTTCGTCAAGATCATCGAAGCTGCCAACCAGCCCACTGCCTGATCAATCAAATAACACCGGGGGTTGCTGCAAACAGAATGGGCAGTAACCCCCTTTGTGCTTTCAGAAAGGAACCCTTTCATGAGCGAATTTAAGACAGAACACCGAATCAGCAACATCATGAAGAACCTGGGCATGGCCGGCGACGATGTGCGCCGTGTATATTATGCGTTCGACAAGCTGGTGATCCTGAAAAAGAGGATGCCGGAATCCTATCGGCAAAGGAACATCCGAACCTTTTTGATCGACCTGGACCGTGACCGGGTATACGTCGCAAAAATGTTGTGGCTCAACGACTTTTTGCGTTCCAAAGGCTTTGAAGAAGACCTGTTCCGAAACGTATATGATTACTATACATCATCGGATGACTACGATTACTACAACGAATATAAGACCCCCACGCAGTACCGGCTGGACGAAGAGGCCCGTTCCGCAGTTGCTCCATGATTTTTAGCGGCCAGGAGGTATGAATGATGGCAAAGACCCAATACCCCGTCGTTCTGGTCCACGGCATGATGGCCAAGGATTTCCGGCTCTGGCGGGCCTTCCGCGGGATCAGCGATTTCCTGCGAAAAGAAGATGTGACGGTCTATGTGACCAACCAGGACGGTGTCGGCGGCATCGTCTCCAACGCGCGGCAATTGCGTGAAGAGATCCGGGAGATCCTGAAAAAGGAAAACTGTGAAAAAGTCAACATCATCGCCCATTCCAAAGGGGGCCTGGATGCCCGGTATATGATCACCCACCTGGGTATGGGAGATCATGTAGCCTCCCTGACCACCCTCTCCACCCCCCATCACGGTTCCGGTCTCAGCGGCAAGCTCCTGGCTCTGCCCCGCTTTATGGCCAGGTTCGCCGCGTTTTTCATCGATCTGACCTTCCGGATCCTGGGCGACCGGCATCCGGATATCCTGCAGTTGGGTCAGGATCTGACGAAAGCGTCCATGGAGCGGTTCAACCAGGACACCCCCAACGCCCCCGGCGTGTATTACCAAAGTTTTTCCGCCGACGTATCCGACAAGCGGTCCTTCCTGCTCTTCCTTCCCTACCACATCTCCCGCTACTGCGAGCAGGGCGGTACCGACGGCATGGTTTCCGTGTCCTCCAGCCAATGGGGCCAATACCGGGGTAACATTTGTGAAGACGTGGACCACTTTAAGATGGTGGGTTTTTACGGCCGCAAGAAAAACCTGTCCGGCATTGCCGGTTTTTACCTGCAGATCATTGAAGAATTGCAAGATATGGGATTGTAACATCCCGGAGAAATGCTTATGAACACCTTATTTTTATCCGCCGCCGATCCCCAAACCCCGGCGGTGGCCGCGCAGATCATCAAAAACGGCGGCCTGGTGGCCATCCCCACGGAGACCGTCTACGGCCTGGGGGCCAACGGCCTGGACGAGGCGGCGGTGGCCAAGATCTTTGAAGCCAAAGGCCGTCCCCAGGACAATCCCCTGATATTGCATCTGTGGGGCAAGGAGCAAATGGCGGACTACTGCCGGGAGATCCCCGAAAGCGCCTGGCGCCTGGCGGAGAAATTCTGGCCCGGCCCCCTGACCCTGGTACTGCCCGCCCGGGACAATGTGCCCAGGCGGACCACCGGCGGTCTGTCCACCGTGGCCGTGCGCTGCCCGGATTGCGCCGTGACCCGGGCCATCATCCGCCTGGCGGGCGTGCCCCTGGCGGCGCCGTCGGCCAATATTTCCGGCAAGCCTTCCACCACCACGGCCCAGCACGTTCTCCACGATCACAACGGCCGCATCGACGCCATCGTGGACGGCGGCCCCTGCCGGGTGGGCGTGGAGTCCACTATCGTAGACCTGACGGAGGATCGCCCCCGGCTCCTGCGGCCCGGCGGCGTCACCCCGGAGCAGCTTTTGGAAGTTTTGGGCGACCTGGTGGTGGACAAGGCCGTCACCGCCGCCATCGACCGGGACGCGGTGGTCAAGGCCCCCGGCATGAAATACCGCCATTACGCCCCTCAGTGCGACGTGGTCATCGTCGCCGGCAGCCGGGAGAAGGCCGCCGATTACATCCGCCGGCATTTTTCCGCCGGCGACCGGGTGCTGTGTTTTGAGGAGGAACTGCCACTGTATGAAGGCTGCGCGCCCCTGGCCTACGGCCGGGAGGCTCAGGTGGACACTTTGTCCGCCGGTCTGTTTGCGGCCCTGCGGATCCTGGACGACCCTGCCGTGGGCCGGGTGTACGCCCGCTGCCCCGTGGGCGGCGGCGTGGCCTACGCCATCCAGAACCGGCTGAAGAAGGCCGCCGCCTTCCACGTGGTGGATGCGGAGGAAGAATTATGATCATCGGTATCACCGGTGGCAGCGGCTGCGGCAAGACCACCCTGCTGAATCTGATCCGGGACCAGGGCGGCCTGGTACTGGATTGCGACGCCATCTATCATCATCTGCTGCGAACGGATCCTGCCCTCACCGCCGCCATCGGGGCCCGCTTCCCCGGAACCGTTTCCGGCGGCACCCTGGACCGCAAAAAGCTGGGCAATCTGGTTTTTTCCGACGAAAAGGCCCTGGCGGATCTGAACAGGATCACCCACGGCGCCGTGAAGGAATATGTGTTATGTAAACTTCCCAGCAATCCTTCCCTGGCCGCCATTGACGCCATCGCCCTCTTTGAAGGGGGTTTGGCCGAACTGTGCGATGTGACCGTGGCCGTCACCGCCCCGGCGGAGAGCCGGGTCCGGCGCCTCATGGCCCGGGACGGCATCACAGAGGAATACGCCCGTTCCCGCATCGCCGCCCAGCACGACGAAAGCTGGTTCCGGGAAAAATGCGACTATGTGTTGGAAAACAACGGTTCTGCCGAAGATTTCCACAATATATCCCTTGCCTTTTTTCGACAGATTGGTATAATGGACCCATGAGAATATAAGGAGGTAACCACCATGACCAACGAAGAACTGAAGAATTCCCTGCTGATGGCCCCCAAGAATGGCTACACCACCCTGACCGCCGACCAGCGCGCCGAGATGGAAGCCTACTGCAAGCGCTACATGGCATTCATGGATGCGTGCAAGACCGAGCGGGAAGCCACCACCTGGGCTGCTGCCGAAGCCGAGAAGCGGGGCTTTGTGCCTGCTGTTCCCGGCATGGAAATCAAGCCCGGCGATAAGATCTACATGAACAACCGGGGCAAGGCCATCATCCTGGCCGTCATCGGCACCGAGCCCCTGAGCGCCGGTTCCAATATCTGTGCTGCCCATGTGGACAGCCCCCGGGCCGACCTGAAGCCCAATCCCCTGTACGAAGACTCCGAGATCGCCTATTTCAAGACCCATTACTACGGCGGCATCAAGAAGTACCAGTGGGTCACCGTGCCCCTGGCCCTCCACGGTGTGGTTTACCGCAAGGATGGCTCCGTGATCACCGTCACCGTCGGTGAGGATGATTCCGATCCCGTGCTGATGATCAGCGATCTGCTGATCCACCTCTCCGGCGATCAGATGCAGAAGACCGCCAGCCAGGTCATCACCGGCGAACAGCTCAACGTGATCCTGGGCACCGAGCCGCTGGCCGGCGAAGGCAGCGACCTGGTGAAGCTGCACATCATGAAGCTGCTGAACGAGAAGTACGGCCTCATCGAAAGCGATTTCCTCTCCGCCGAACTGACCATCGTCCCCGCCGGCAAGGCCCGTGAAGTGGGTCTGGACCGGAGCCTCATCGGCGCTTACGGCCACGACGACCGGGTCTGCGCCTACGCCGAGCTGGAAGCCCTGTGGAGCATCGGCACCCCCGCCAAGACCGCCGTGTGCATCCTGGCCGACAAGGAAGAGATCGGCTCCGTGGGCATCTCCGGCATGCAGAGCGAAGCCTTTGAGTATTTCATGGGCATCCTGTGCGACGGCCAGGGCGTAAATCTTTACGAGTGCTTCGCCAATTCCTTCTGTCTCAGCGCCGACGTTTCCAATGCCTTCGACCCCAACTTCGCCGAGACCTGCGACCGCCGGAACAATTCCAAACTGAATTACGGCGTGGCCATCTTCAAGTATACCGGTTCCCGTGGTAAGGGCGGCGCCTCCGATGCTTCCGCCGAAGCTATGGGCCATATCCGCACCACCTTTGACAACGCCGGTGTTCTGTGGCAGATCGGCACCCTGGGCAAGGTGGATCAGGGCGGCGGCGGCACCGTGGCCGCTTACATGGCCAACCGCAACATCGTCACCGTGGATGCCGGCGTGCCCGTTCTGAGCATGCATGCCCCCATGGAGCTGGTCAGCAAGCTGGATTGCTACCACACCCTGCTTGCCTGCAAGGCCATCTACCTGGCATAAACCCCATACATCCTCCCCGGGTTTCCCGGGGAGTTTTTTTCTGACAATGTAACCCCTTTGTCCAAAATCGTAGTATATAGGTGAAGGCCACAGCGCGCGGTGGTCTGGAAAGGAGGCAATCCATGGACGATCAAACCATCATCGGTCTGTTTTGGCAACGGTCCGAGCAGGCGATCGCCGCCGCGGATCAGAAATACGGCAATCTGTGCCGGAAGATCTGCATGAATCTTCTGCGTAACGCCGAAGATGCCCAGGAATGCGTCAACGATACCTGGCACAGCCTGTGGGAACAGATCCCGCCCCAGCGGCCGGACCCGCTGGCCGCGTACATCGCCCGCATCGCCCGAAACCTGGCCATGAAACGGATATCCTACCACAATGCGGCCAAGCGGTCGGCGGTCATCGTATCCTACGAGGAGCTGAGCGATTGTATCCCATCCGGCCAGGACCCGGCCTCCCGCATGGAAGCCGCGGACTTGCGCCGCCTGATCAACGATTTCCTGGACACCCTGAATCCGGTGAACCGGAATCTGTTTTTGCGGCGGTATTGGTTTTTTGATTCCATCGAGCAGATTGCTGCCGGCTTCGGCATGACCCGCGGCTCGGTAAAAACAAGATTGTTCAGGATCCGTCAGGATCTGAAAGACTATCTGGCAAAGGAGGCAGATATTTATGTCGGGTAAAGACATTATGGAAGCATTGGACGGCATCGACGACCGAAAACTCATGGCCGCCATGCAGGTATACGAAAAAAAGCAGCGCGGCAGGACCATCCTCTTCCGGGTGGCCGCTATGGCCGCCACTTTGGCCATTCTCCTCACCGCCGCCCTGTGGCCCCGGAAAACGGAGGACGGCGGGATCATCAGCGTCCCCGGTGTGATGAAGGTGTATGCGCATGATATTGTGGACGGTGAGGAACAAAAGAACATCTTGACGAACGTTCTGGAAAGTGCCGATTATGTCCCCAGCATTTGGAGTTCCTATCTAAACTACTTTGCATTACCATTCGAATTGGAAATTCCGGCAGACTACTATGCTGATATGGAGATTACCTATCACATTTCGGTAAATTACGGTGATTTTTGGGACCGCGGCCCGACTGTAAATCACGGCAATACGATTAAAATCAAAAACGGTGGTTCTATTTATTGGCGAGGCACTACTTCTCCAATGGTAGAAGCCCCCGAAGTAATTCGGCAAAACGGCGGCATCTACGCAGAAATCATAATTTATGCCGATAAAACGCCTGTTGGCTGTGGAATCATCGAAATTGGTTATGCAGAAGAGCCGATCCCCCTTTTCTTCCCTGTACGCAGTGAGACCCTCTGTTTCCCTTTGGTAGACGGTGTATTGCAGGATGTTCCCCCGGAGTATATAACTGCTGAAATAGCAAAACTAAAAGAAACGGAGGTGGCCTATACCGGCGAAGAAAAGCTTGCAGAATTTATGGACTACTGCAAAAAACTATGGGATGAACATCCGGATGCATAAATCGCACTAATAGATCTTCACTAATGTACCATTCCGCCTCCGGACTTCCGGGGGCGGGTTTTTGCTTGGAAAAAGCCAACGTTCCACAAAGCATTCGCTGTAGCCGATCCCGCCCCAGCGGCCGAGCCTTAATTGCTCCGCAAATCGTCATATTGCGCAAATTCCGCCCCCAAGATTTGTCTGTTACCCCCTCTTGCATTTTTCGTTTGATGGTTTATAATAAACTCATCATACTGTGCAAAGGAGTTCCTGATTATGAAGCCCTTCATGGACAAAGACTTTATCCTGGAAACCGAAACCGCCAGGCATCTGTACCACGATTACGCCGCCAAGATGCCTCTGTGCGACTACCACTGCCACCTGAGCCCCAAGGAGATCTACGAAGACCGCCGGTTCAACAACATCGTGGAAGTGTGGCTGGGCGGCAAGAACCCCGACGGCAGCTACTTCGGCGACCACTACAAGTGGCGCATGATGCGCTCCCACGGCATCGACGAGAGCTACATCTCCGGCGACAAGCCTCCCTACGAGCGCTTCCTGAAGCTGACCGAGGCCCTGGAAATGGCCATCGGCAACCCCATGTACCACTGGTGCAACCTGGAGCTGAAAATGTTCTTCGGCGTGGAAGAGCCCCTGACCCTGGAAAGCGCCCCCCGGATCTGGGCGCATTGCAACGACCTGCTGCAGAACGATCCCGACATGACCGCCCGGGGCCTGATCCGCAAGTCCAACGTGGCCTTCATCGGCACCACCGACGACCCCATCGACTCTCTGGAGTGGCACGAAAAGATCGCCGCCGATCCCACCATGGAATGCATCGTGGCCCCCTCCTACCGCCCCGACAAGGCCATCAACATCCACAAGGCCGGCTGGCACGCTTACATGGCCCAGCTCGCCGCCTCCGTAGGCAAGGAGAGCCTGCCCACCATGCAGGATGTGCTGGACGCCCTGGTGGCACGGCTGGAGCATTTCGCCGCCCACGGCTGTAAGGCTTCCGACCACGGCCTGGATTACATCCCCTTCGTCCCCTATACCCTGGAGCAGGCAGACGCCGCCTACCGGAAGGCTCTGCGGGGCGAGACCCTGACCACCGAAGAGATCGACGGCTTCCAGACCGTGATCCTGGTGACCCTGGGCAAGGCCTATCACCGGCTGAACATCGCCATGCAGCTCCACTATTCCTGCATCCGCAACAACAATGAGCGGATCTTCCGCCTCATGGGCCCCGACACCGGTGTGGATGCCATCTCCCAGAACACCTGCGGCGGCAGCATCGCCCAGCTTCTGAGCGCTCTGGACCTGGAAGGCCAGTGCCCCAAGACCATCCTCTACTCCCTGAATCCCGCCGACAACGCCCAGTTGGGCACCATCATCGGCTGCTTCCAGGGCACCGAAGTTCCCGGCAAGATCCAGCACGGTTCTGCCTGGTGGTTCAACGATACCAAGCACGGCATGGAGGATCAGATGCGGACTCTGGCCAGCCTGGGCCTGCTGGGCAACTTCATCGGCATGCTCACCGACTCCCGCTCCTTCCTGAGCTACGCCCGTCACGATTACTTCCGCCGCATTATGTGCAACATGGTGGGCCATTGGGTGGAAAACGGCGAGTATCCCAACCACGACGCCAGCCTGAAGCGAATCGTCGAAGGCATCAGCTTCAACAACGCCAAGCGCTACTTCGGTCTGTAAATACCCCCACCGTCCGGTGTCCTTCGGGACACCGGACTTTTTTGCGCGGTTCCTTCATACTTTATTTATTTGACTATCCCGGCAGCATCTGCTATAATGCAGTCGAATTTTGTTTGATTTTTCAGGAGATCGATCATGGACCAACATTTCCAGCACAGCGGCATGGCAAGGCCCTCCTTGTTCCAACGGCTCCGCTGTCTCCCCTTTGTGCCCAAAATGGATGCCTTCCTGACATCCGACGGATATTTTGTCCTCCTGGCCCTTCTCACCGTTCTTTGCAACGCCTTCGGCCTGGAGAAATGGGTCTACACCGTTTTCATCCTCCTGGGCGTATATATCAGCTTTTTCGGCCGGGATTACCTGTCCATCGTCCCCATCGTGGTCTGCTGTTACATCGCCCCGTATATCACCAATAATCCCGGCGCATACGAAACCTCCGTGTTCTACATCGGTCACGGCGGTCTGTATTTCATTATTCTGGCGGCGTTGTTTGCCTTATCCGTCCTTCTGCGGCTGGCCCTGGATCCCGACATCGGCCGGGGCGCCTTTTTCCGGGCCAAGCGGCGGCTGATGCCGGGCATACTGGCCCTGGGCGGCGCTTATCTGACCGCCGGCGCCTTCAGCGGCCACTATTTCGCCCACGGCACCGGCAACCTGGTCTTTGCCCTGGTGCAGTTTGCGGCCATCGGTGTGCTGTATTACATTCTGGCCGGCGCCGTGAAGTGGGACCGGGTCCCCAGGGACTTCTTCACCATGACCGGCTTCACCGTGGGCCTGATCCTGGTGGCTGAGATCATCGTCATGTACCTGACCGCCAAGCCTTTTGAGGGCGGCGAGCTGGACCGGAATGTGCTTTACACCGGCTGGGGCAACTACAATTGCATGGGCGGCCTGCTGACCATGATGATCCCCTTCGCCTTCCATATGGCCACCCTCCGGCGGCCCCAATGGTTGTATTCTTTCTTCGGCATCGTGTTTCTGGTGGGCGTGCTGCTGACCTGCTCCCGGACCTCCATCCTTTGCGCCGCTGTGGTCTACGCCGCCTCTTTTGCGGTGTTTTGCCTGCGCTCCCCCAAGCGCCGGGCCACGGTGGTCATGAATGTGAGCCTTTTCGGCGCCATGGGCGCGTATATGCTGCTGATGCACTATGACACCCTGGTGGAATACCTGGAGATCTTCACCATCTTCCGCAGCATCCAATCCCGGTTCGACGGTTTCGCCGCGGGCATTCAGCAGTTTTTGGACTATCCCATTTTTGGCGGCAGCTTCTACGCCACGGATTATGTGCTGGAGGAATGGTCCACGGTGGAGAATTTCACCTCCTTCTTCCCCGGTCTGTGGCATAATACCCTGATCCAGATCGGCGCTTCCTGCGGCCTCGTGGGCCTGGGGGCCTATGGATACCATCGGTTCCAGACCGTTCTGCTGGTCCTGCGGAAACCCACCACCGCCAATTTGTTCATCGGCTTGTCCATTTTGGGAATGCTGATGATGAGTCTGTTTGATTGCCATATTTTCAACATCGGTCCGGCGCTGTTCTATTCCATGGCCCTGGCCTTTGCGGAAAAGCAGGACAATGCCTGATCACGCAGGTGCCGCAGCTTCCGTTGCGGCACCTTTTTGCAGAATCGAAAAAAAGTTGTTGCAAAATCCTTCTGGCTGTGCTATAATCCCCTAAGTGTCCGATGCTGGACCGTCACATTGGGATGTCGCCAAGCGGTAAGGCACCAGACTTTGACTCTGGCATTCGTAGGTTCAAATCCTGCCATCCCAGCCAAATCCGATCCGCTAGCTCAGGCGGTAGAGCAACTGCCTTTTAAGCAGTGGGTCCGGGGTTCGAGTCCCCGGCGGGTCACCAAAAAGGGGCTGTCTCATTAAGAAAGTGAGGCAGCCCTAAAAAAATTCAGCGCCCGGCTCTGTACAAGAGCCGGGCGTTGGCGTAAAATTAAGTCGTGACACATAACAAAACGCAAGTAGAGTATAC
>SVLA01000061.1 GCA_015068175.1 Oscillospiraceae bacterium | reverse complement strand
GGTGGCAATGGCGAACATGCCCAAATGACTGCGGACCAGAAGGGGCTGGGGGTCCGTATCGGAAATACAGCCGATGCCTACATGGCCGCTGAATTTTTCCAGATCGTTTTCAAATTTCGTACGGAAAGGGGTGTTTTCGATGCTGTGGATCTGGCGTTGAAAGCCTTTTTCACGGTGGTAGAAGATCATACCGGCCCGGCGGTTGCCCAGGTGGGAATGATAATCCGTGCCGAAGAAAACATCATGTTTTACATCTTTTCGGGAAATGGCGCCAAAGAAACCGCCCATAGATGGTATCCTCCTTCAAGGAAAAGTGCTGAATGATCAGGCAAAGAACAGCTTATTCAGGGTCATGGGATCCACGTATTCGCCGTCCTTATAGACGCGCATATTGCCGGAGGCGATCTCGTCGATGAGCATGACATTGCCCTCGGCATCATAGCCGAACTCGAACTTGATGTCGTACATATCCAGGCCCTTTTCCTTCAGATCGTCCGCAACGATCTTGGTGATGGCCTGGGTCATGGCCTTCAGGTCGTCGTACTGCTGGGCAGTCATGACGCCCAGATCCACCAGACCGTCCTTGGTGACCAGGGGATCGCCCTTTTCGTCATTCTTGAAGGTGGTCTCCACATAGGCGGGCAGGTCCTGGCCCAGGGTGCAGTAATCGCTGTAGCGGCGGTAGAAAGAACCCACGGCCTTATAGCGGCAGATGACTTCCAGGCCCTTGCCGAAAACCTTGGCGGGCAGGACTTCCATGGTGGTGTTGGCCAGATCGGCGCTGACATAATGGGTACGGATGCCGGCGGCATTGATCTTCTCGAAGAAGTAGATGCTCATGCGCAGGTTCACGTCGCCAACGCCTTCGATGGTCAGGCCCACGGAATTTTCACCGGGATCGAACACGCCGTCCCTGCCGGTGCAGTCATCCTTGAACTTCAGCAGATAGTTGCCGTTTTCCAGAGCGAACACATCTTTGGTCTTGCCGGTGTATACGAGTTTCATAGTTTTGTACCTCATTTCTGAATAAATAAAAGTTTTTGGTGAACTTATTGAATTGCGGCATCTTTGGCCAGGACCTTCTCGGCGTCGGCCCGGCGCTTGGCATCCAGCTTTTCGGCCAGGGCGGCATCGGTGACCGCCAGGATCTGGATGGAAAGCAAAGCGGCATTGACGGCCCCATCCACGGCGACGGCAGCTACGGGGATCCCGGAGGGCATCTGTACGGTGGACAAAAGGGCATCAATGCCGTTGGTAAATGCGGTGGAACGCAGGGGAATGCCGATGACCGGCAGGGTGGTATTGGCGGCCAGGGCGCCGGCCAGGTGCGCGGCCATGCCTGCGGCGGCAATAATGGCGCCGAAGTTGTTTTTGCGGGCGTTCACGGAAAAATCCCGTGCCTGCTCGGGGGTGCGGTGGGCGGAAAAAATGTGCATTTCGTAAGGCACGCCAAAGGCGCGCAGGGTGTCGGCAGCTTTTTGAACAACAGGAAGATCGCTGTCGGAACCCATGATGATGGCTACTTTTTTCATGCGTTTTACCTCCTATCAAAAAAGGGCGCACTTCTCCCGGCGATGGGAAAAGTGTGCCCAGACGGTCGGCTGTTGATGGGCCTTACTCCATGTGGTGCTCCACTGATCCGTCAGTTATAAGGTCCATATTCCATTCGGAAATATTATAGCATGGCGGTATGATGCAGTCAATCCGAAGAAAAGACAATTTATGCTTTATTTTTCGGGGCGAGGCTGTGGTTTTGCACAAATCCATATTTTAGGGGCGAATACACCTGCCGGAAAGGGGTCTGCGGAAGAAAAATATTGCAAAATTCGGCAATATCTGCTACCATACGGATATATTGTGACGGGAAGGTAAGGCGTATGGAACAACAGATCACCATTACCCAGGGAACCAACGGGATCCCGTGCCGCATTACGGAGCCGGACGGCGTTCCGGTCCGGCGGGCGGTTTTGAGCATCCACGGTCTGGGCGGAAGCAGCTTGGATGCGATCCAGGAAGGGATCGCGGAGGAAATGATGCTGTTCGGAACGGCCACGGTCCGTTTCGACCTGCCGGCCCATGGGGAAAATCCGGTACGGGAACTGACGCTCCACGGATGCGTGGAGACGGTAATGGCCGTAGGGACCTATGCCCGGGCGCGGTATGCCGACGTGGAGGATCTGTGCATTTTTGCCACGGGTTTCGGCGCTTATGTGACGCTGGTGGCGCTGCCGGGGCTGCTGGCCATGGCGGAAAGGATCAAATTGGTGATCCAGACACCCTCCGTGCGGATGGATGAGACCATTTTGTCCATGCTGCGTACCTCCCGGGAGGCGCTGCAGGCCCTGGACCGGATCACCCTGCCGGCGGCGCGGCCCTTTGATGTGACCTATCGGTTTTATGAGGAACTGCGGGCCAATATCGTTTTGGCGGAACAGCCCATTCCCATGCTGGTACTCCACAGCGAAGAGGACCAGTATATCCGGATGCAGGATGTTCGGCAGTTTATGCAGATGAATGAGGATGCCCGGCTGGTGATCATTCCCGGCACCAGCCACCAGTTTCTGGAAGAGGGCGCCTGGGATATGGTTTTGGACCTGACGCGGGATTGGTTTGAGTTTGAGCAGGTTCTGCTCAGCGATTGGGACTGAGGAGGGAGGTTTTGCAATGACTGAGGTTTTGAAGTGGATCGTTGAGAATCCGGAGGGGGTGCTGTGGGGCCTTTGCGCCATGGTATCCATCGTGCTGACGGCCATCGGCGCGGTCAAGGCGTACATGCGCTACAAAAATGCCACCCATACCCGCTATGTGCTGAATCCTGTGCATCTATTTACCATTTTCGTTTTCGGGGCCATGTTCCTGATGATGATCCCTGTGACCTGCCTTTACGAGGATCTGGGGGAGAAGCATATTTATTTGCGGCCTCTGCTGATGGCCTTTAACTACACCATGCGGGCCTTTATTCTGGACGGCGGTTTTGCGGATACCGTCGGAGGTGCTTTGATGGGGCTGAGCGCGGAGGAAAAATCCGGGTTCCTCTATTTGCTGGTGACGGTTTGGGGAACGGTGCTGTATGTGCTGGCGCCGGCATTGACCTTTGTCAACGTCATGTCCATCTTCAAAAATCTGATGGGCGAACTGCGTTACAAATGGGTGGACCGGAGAAAGTGCTACATTTTCTCGGAGCTGAATGCCAAGTCTGTTGCCCTGGCCAAGAGTATCCGGGGGAAGGATACCAAGGGACATATCGTATTTACGGATGTGTTTGAGCAGAATGATGAGCCGGATTTTGAGCTTCTGCTGGAAGCGCGGAATATGCGGGCCATCTGCATGAAAAAGGACATTGCCCATGTGGATCTGCTGGAGCGGAAGGGCAGTGTGGAAGTGTTTCTGATCGGCGACAATGAGTCGGAGAATATCAGCCAGGCGGTGAAGATCACCACGGAACTGGATCGTCAGAACAAGAAGTTTGACGTAAAGATCTTTGTATTCAGCCGGCAGAAGAGCGGTGCATATATCATCGACTCTCTGAATTATCAAAATTTGCTGGAACACGCCAAAAAGCAGGACTTTGACGAGCAGACCTTCAAACTGCGGCGGATCAATGAGGTCCAGCAGTTGGTTTGGAACACGGTTCCGGAGATGGATGTGTTCGCCCTGGCGGAGAAGAACGGCGGCGAGATCCCGGTGCTGATCGCCGGCATGGGTTCTTACGGCATGGAGTTTTTCAAGATGCTGATCTGGTTCTGCCAGTTTGAAGGTGTACGGTTGCGTCTGACTGTGGTAGACAAGCGACCCAAGGGCGCTGTGGAGGCCATGATCCGCCGGGAATGCCCGGATTTGCTCAAAAGAAACCGGCTGGAGGAAGAAGGGGAATCGTTCTACGATGTGGAGATCATCCCGGATGTGGACGTGGAAACGGATGCGCTGGAAAATCTGATCAACTATGATCAGGACGATACGGAAAAGATCCGTCTGCGCCAGCGTCTGCGGCAGACCAAGATCGCCATCGTGGGTCTGGGTAATGACGACCTGAACATCGAAACGGCAGTGTACCTGCGGAGCCTGTTTGACCGGATCCACGGTGTGGTGGCCTATAAGGAAGATAAAAAAACCAAGACGGTCACCAAGATCACTTCGGATGAAGAGCCGGTAAAGATCTATTCGGTGGTATACGATGAGCAGAAGTCCGGTATTTTGCACCGCAATGACGATGCGGAATCGGATTTCCTGCGTAATCACCAGGATGTGCCCTATCACATCAATTTTATCGGCGCCATGTCCAGCCAGTTCAGCTATGAAAACATTTATGATGAGGGACTGGAAAAGGCGGCCCTGGCCCATCATACCTTCTGGGCAAACCTGGAAAATATGCTGGAAAAGAAGGCGCAGTACGAGCAATATGAGTATTTCCGGCAATCTTCCATGGCCACGGAGTTGTACAACCGTGAAGTGATGGAAGTGCCGCCCATGAAGAAGAGAACGACGTGCCTGCAGCCGGTCAAGAGCGCGGAATGCGAATGTGCGGAGTGTACGGTCCGCAAGCGCAGTGAGCATATGCGCTGGAATGCTTATATGCGGGTGTGCGGTTTTTCTTACGGGGAACCCCGGGCAGACCGGGCCATGCTGCATAATGACCTGAAACCCTGGAAGAAGCTCAGCGACAAGGAAAGAGAGAAGGATGCCGGATTGAGCCATCTGGCGGAAACAGAATGATTCGACCCCCGGGAACGTTGGTTCCCGGGGGTGTGTTATCAGCCGAACACTTCGCAGGCGGCGATGAGGGGGAAAATATCTTCACAGATCACGTCCCGGCCGTAGACGTCCAGGAAACGGTCCCGGTAGCGGTCGGTCTTCAGGTTGAATTCCAGGGACCAAATACCCCAAAACAGATCGATGTGGCGGTCACCGACGCCGCCGGCATCCAGATCGATGAAGGCGGAAAAGCGCCAATCGTTCAGCATGATATTGGGCAGACAATAGTCCCCATGGAGGAGGGTATCGCTGCGCAGAAGGTGGGCCCGCTCTTCAATGACTTTCCAGGCATTTTCCGGGGTGTCGTATCCCCAATTGTCGGGGAAATGCTCCGTGCTGTAGGACCGGCTCTCCCAGCAGCGGCGGGCGGCGGACAGGTATTCGGCGGTGCGGTCCGGCACGGGACAGCCGTCGGTGGGGGCGCTGTGGAGCCGGCGGAGAAGTTCGGCGGTGGTGTCGCAAAGGCGAAGGGGATCGCCTGTGTAACGGGCATCCAGGCAATCTTCTCCGGGGACTTTCAGGGTCAGCATCCAATCCTGCTCCAAGCTTTCGTAGGCCAGGACTTCCGTGGCCATGCCCAGGCTGTGGAAGAAACGGGTCAGCGCCGCTTCCCGCAGGAGGGTACCTTTGGGGGCGGATTTGAGATAAAAGCCGGGGCCTTGGTCCAGAAACAGGACCCGGGCGGCCCGGGAGCAACTGCTGTCGAATACGGCGGCATGGCGGAAATAGGGGTGGAAGATCGGAGGGATGGCGGAAAGATCCGCCTGGATGAGGGTGCGTTCCATGGATGGGCTCCTTTTCTTGGCGTTTGGTCCATTATAGAGGATTTTTAAGGATTTCGCAACCGGAAACCCTTTTCCCGGAGGAAAAATGTGCTATAATGATTCAGAGGTGAGATAATGAGCGGAATTTTGATATCCGGGTTGATCAACACGGAGACCACGGTGCCCGTGCGGCAGTTTCCGGTACCGTATTATCCAATTGACTATCCCTTTTTTGGGGTGAATACGGCGGTGTCCGGTGTGGCGTACAATATTGCGGCGGCCCTGGGGACCCTGGGGGACAAGGTGACATTGCTGAGTATGACCGGCGATGATTTTGCCGGCCGGTATATCCGGGAAGAACTGGCGGACCGGGGAATCGGTACGGCGGGGATCCGGCCCCAGCTCCGGCAGACCCCGGCATCCGTGGTGCTGTATGATCCTCAAGGAAAGCGGCAGGTGTATTGCGATCTGAAGGATATTCAGGAGGCGGAATACGATTTTTCCGGGGTCCCGGTGGAAGAGGCGGCGCTGGTGGTGGCCTGCAATACCAATTTTAACCGGCCGCTGCTGAAGCGGGCCAGAGAATTGGGCAAGACCGTGGCCACGGATGTCCATGTGCTGAGGGATATTCACGACGAATACAACCGGGAATTTATGGCCGGGGCGGATCTTCTGTTTATGTCCGATGAAGGGATCGGGGAGGATTATGAAGGCTTCCTGCGGGAACTGGCCCGGACTTACGGCAACCGGATCATCGTCCTGGGCCGGGGCCGAAAGGGCGCCGCGCTGTATCAACGGGCGAAGGAGGCTGTCACGGAGATGCCGGCGGTGGAACTGGGGCCGGTGGTGAACACCGTAGGCGCCGGGGATGCGCTGTTTTCCGGGTTTTTGCATTATTATGTCCGGGGTATGGCGCCGGAAGAATGCCTGTGGCGGGCCCAGATCTTTGCGGCGGCCAAGATCCGGGAGAGCGGTGCGGCGAAAGGGTTTATTACGGAAGAAGCATTGGAACGATACGCCGAGGAATTGAGGAGGAACGGATGATGGAGAAACGGAAGATCACCCGGGTGGTGGCGGCCCTGATCTGGGACGGAGTCCGGTTTATGGCCTGCCAGCGGCCGGCGCACAAGGCCCGGGGATTGCTGTGGGAATTTGTAGGCGGCAAGGTGGAGCCGGGGGAGACCAAGGAAGAGGCGCTGGTCCGGGAATGCCGGGAGGAGCTGGCGGTTCAGATCCTGCCGGGGGACGTATTTATGGAAGTGATCCACGAATACCCGGATATTACGGTGGAACTGACGCTGTTTCATGCGGCGATCGCCCAGGGTGTCCCTCAAATGCTGGAGCATGCGGATATTCGCTGGCTTTTGCCCAGTCAGATCCCGGAATATGATTTCTGCCCGGCGGATGAGGAGATCCTGCGGCGGATCATGGAGGTCTACGGCCATGGTTAAGGAACTGATCCACGACCCCATGCTGCTGGCCAGGGTCAGTTTGCCGGCCACGGCGGAGGATCTGGCGGTGGCCCGGGATCTGATGGAGACCCTGGCGGCCCACAAGGAGACCTGCGTGGGCATGGCGGCCAACATGATCGGGGTGCAGAAGCGGATCATTGCTTTTGATGACGGGGGCAGGTATATGCTGATGCTGAACCCGGAGATATTGAAGGCAGAAGGGGAATACGAGACGGAGGAAAGCTGTCTGTCCCTGCTGGGGGGGCCGCGCAGGACCAAGCGGTTCCGCAAGATCAAGGTGCGGTTTCAGAATGAACAGATGCAGGTGCGGATCAAGACTTATGAAGGGTTTACAGCCCAGATCATCCAGCATGAAGTGGACCACTGCAACGGAATATTGATCTGAAAAGCCGCCGGGATCCCGGCGGCTTCGGTCATAGTATGGGGGCAATGGCGGCGACGGTATCGGGGAACAGATATTGGGGAAGCTCCTCGGCGGTGACCCATTTGTATCGGCTGATCTCTCCGGGGCGGGTACGGGGCGTGCCCCGGACTTCACCGGGGAAGATCAGGACCTCTTTGCGGCCTGCGGGAGCGATGGGGTATTCCACAAGGGCGGAGCGGCCGGGGTCCAGGGCGGCGGTGAGGCCGGTCTCCTCGAAAAGCTCCCGGAGGGCGGTCTGCTGTTCAGTTTCGCCGGGTTCCATGTGGCCCTTGGGCAGGCTCCAGCATTGGGAAAATTCTTCGAATACGATCAGGTATTCCCGGGTGCCACGGTCCGTTCGATAAGGCAGGACACCGCAGGAACGGTGCAGAAGAGAGAGAACGGCGGTATCAAAATATTGCTCCTGGAAATGAACCGCTTCTGCAATTTGGGCCTGGTGGAAGCGCATCCCGGCGGGGGCCACGATGAGTTTGTCCTCCGCATCGTTTTTCCGGAGGATGGCGCCCACCACTTCGCCGTCAAAGGCGGTAATGGGGTCGGTGATGCCTAAAACGTAAGCATCCTGCTCCTCACCGTCGCCGGCCATCATGCCGGGGACATAGCCGTAGTGGACGGGGTAGGTCATTCCCTTGTGGACGGCGCCCATGGGGCGGTCGATCTGAACGTGAACGGTGGTGCCCAGCAGAGCGTACAGGGCGGCTTTTCGGTGTTCCATAAGATCCCTCCTTTGGGTTTATTTTATAATGCGGTGGGGAGAATTGCAAGTTTTTGTGTTGCGCGGTGGGGGAAAGTGGGGTATAATGGGGAAAAAGGACAAGGAGGCGCGGATATGGCGTTGATCAGCGGCTGCCAGGAGGGAAAAGGAACACCCCGGCTGGCAGAAGTAAAGTGTCCCCGGTGTGGGGCGTGGGTGGAGGTGTTCGTGAAGATGGGCGGCGCCATCGGCGAGACCGGCACCCTAGTGGCGGATGAACAGTGCGATTGCGGATACGTTCTGCCTGCGGGAAGTTTCGAAACGGAATACGAGACGGAATAAATGATCCCCCGGCCGTGCGGTCGGGGGAATTGTTTCAGCCGGCGAAGAGGATGCCCAGCAGGAGGCAGGTCTGGCCGATGGCGTTGATGATCTGGGCGGTCCAGTTGGAATGGGCGTCGTTGTTGGAGAATTTGTGCTTGCGGTACCAGCCCATGAAGAACATAAGACCGATCCAGGCGATGAAGAACAGCAGGCTGGGGAACGAGCAGAGAGAGGCCAGGACGGCGGTCCATTGGATCTTGCTCCAATCGATGATCAGGCTGAGGAGAATGGCCAGAAAGCCGGTGGCCATCATGGGTACGAAAGGCTTGTTGAGCCAGCGCAGATCTTTTTTGGTGATGCCCAGCACCAGCTTCCAGGCCACTTTGCAGCAGCCGCCCAGAACCGAGAGGAGGGCGCCGATCAGGAACGGGACAGAATCGAAACGGCCGGCGATGATGACCATGCTGATGCCGAAGGACAGCACCGGAATGGCATCCACCAGGGCCAAAGCAACGGTAAAACCTTCCATAAGAAACCTCCGAATTTGTTTTTTGTATTATAGCAGATATGGAAGACGGATTCTATAGACATTTAGCATAAGTTTTTACCCCCGGAGCGGTGCATTCCTACAAAGTTTTGCGGCAGGAATTGACAGACTTGCGGAATGATGGTATCTTTATAGTGAACACGTTCACAAAGGAGAGATGTGCATGAACGGCAAAGAACTGCAGGCTCAGCGAGTCCAACTCTACCGCGATGCGGCCAATTTCAAAAAAACAGAGCGCATTCCCCATTTTGCCAATGTGGTGACCTGGAAGGTCTTTGATGCGGGGTATACCCTGGATCAGGCTATGACCAATTTCGATGTTCTGGAAGAAACTGTGGTGAAGTTCCTGGACACTTATCCCGTGGACGGACTGATGGATGTGGGCATCCGCAATCAGTTTACGGTCACCGAAGCCTTCGGTGAGGGCGGGTACTACTACTATGACGAAAATGTGGTAGGCATCCACGACCATGCCCACTGCACCGTGGATACGCTGCAGCAATATCTGGACGATCCCGTTAAGTATGCCTGGGAAGTGATCCTGCCCAAGAAATACGGCGCAGGCTGGGACGAAAAGGGCTTTGACGTCTGGAAAAAGACCTTCTCGGAGTACATGCGCTATACCAAGTACATCCTGCATATGGCGGGGATCACCGGAAAGAAGTACGGCTTGCCCAGCCTTTCCCCCAACAACCCCATGAGCGGCGCCATCGTGCTGGGCGTTGAGGAACTGTTTTCCAATCTGCTGGGCATCCAGCAGCTCAGTGTGGCCATGCGGCGGAATCCGGACCAGATCCAGGCCTTCATCGACCGCTGGGATGCGGAGCGGATCACCCCCGCCATTGAGAAGATCAAAAACGGCAAGGGACCCAATTACAAGTATTGCTTTGATTCGTCCATCCTGATGCTGGCCCACAATGTGATGAACAAAAAGCAGTTTGAGCGGTTCTACTGGCCCCATCTGAAGGAATTGCTGGACGCTTACGCAGAGAAGGGCATGAATATCCGCATCTTTACGGAAGGTTCCATTCTGCGGTTTGCGGAGTATTTCAAGGACTACCCCAAGGGTGTACTGACCTTCCATATTGAGCAGGACGACCCCTTTGCATTCCGGGAGGCCCTGCCCAACGTGTGCATCATGGGCGGACTGACCACGGAACTGCTGAGCAACGGCACACCGGAGGAATGCGTGGCCTACACCAAGCGGCTGTGCGACGAACTGGGCAGGGATGGCGGCTTCATTCTGTCCGAGGGCAAGATGCTCAGCTACCGCAACGATGCCAAGCGGGAGAATTACAAGGCTGTCTGCGATTTTGTCAGCAGCTACAAACTGTGAGGTGCCGACGATGAAAAATGAATTCAAGTCTTACCCCGAAGGTTATCATAAATTGATGAAAAAGCTGGTGCCCTGGTATTTCGGCCCCATGCGGGAGAAAATGATGCGGCTGCTGCTGACCATTTTGACGGACGGTTAAGAGGTGGGCGATATGATCATCATTGGTGAAAAGATCAACGGCGCGATCCCCTCTGTGAAGCAGGCGATCGCAGAAAAGAACGAGGCGCTGATCGTGGAGCGGACCCTGGCCCAGGCGGCGGCCGGCGCCCATTTCCTGGATTGCGCCCCCTCCACGGCCACGGAGATCGAATATGAGACCATGGTATGGCTCATTGGATTGATGCAGGGATGCACCGATGTGCCGCTGTGTATTGACAGCCCCAATGCAAAGCTGCTGGCCCGGATCCTGGAGGAGGGCCATGTAAAAAAGCCGGGTATGGTCAACTCCGTCAATGAAGAAGGGGACAAGTGCGAGACCATTTTCCCCTTCATCGCCGGAACACCCTGGGAAGTGGTGGGCCTGACCTGCGATCAGGGCGGCATTCCTGCGGAACCGGCCCAAAAAGTGGAGATCGCCCAGCGGATCATCGACAAGGCGGATCGGTATGGCGTGGCGCTGAAGCAACTGCACATTGACCCCTGTGTTATGGCTTTGGCCACCATGCCTTCGGCCATGGAGGATTTTGCGTATTGCATCCGGGCCATCCATGAATATGCCCCGGAGGTGAAGGTGACCGGCGCAATTTCCAATATCAGCTTTGATATGCCGGCCCGGAAATATGTGAATATGAACTGCATGGCCTATGCCATCGCCGCCGGGTTGGACAGCGCCATTATGGATCCCTGCGCGCAGGATATGATGGGCACGATCTACGCCTGCGAAGCCCTGCGGATGAAGGACAAGGGCGGCCGGAAATACAACCGGGCTTACCGCAAGGGACTGTTTGGACAGAAGAAATAACGCCCCTTGCCTCTCCCTTTGGGAGAGGTGCCCCAAACTGAAAGTTTGGGGCGGAGAGGGCCCTCTCAGTCAAAAATCAGAGATTTTTGACAGCTCCCCCAGAGGGGGAGCCAAGATATTGAAAAGGAGACTACATATTATGATCGATTTTGAAGCATTGGCGGTTGCCATGGGTGAACTGGACGAGGATACCGTGAAGGAGATTCTGGAAGCCGTGGACAATCCCGAAGATGCCAACAAGGCTATGGAAGCCTGCCAGAAGGGCATGGATACTGTGGGCAAGCTCTTTGAAGA
>SVLA01000060.1 GCA_015068175.1 Oscillospiraceae bacterium | reverse complement strand
TGCATCTCGACGACCTTTACGGTGTCACCAAAAATGTTCTTGCGGCCTGCAGCGGACCACTGGTCAACATAGTCGGCCATGGGGCTGGAGGGAGTGATGGGGTAGATGCCAGCAACCTCAGTAAAGGCGTAGCTGACGTGGGCGGCAGCGGTATTGCCGTCCATTGTTTTGAATTTTCTAGCCAAAATGAAATACCTCCTAAAGTACTCAAATTTAGTCCCATATATCATACCACCTCAAATCGATTTTGTAAAGCAGTTATCCGCTCTCTTCCCGAAAAAAACCTTGTTTTCGTGGTGGTATTTTGCTACCAAAAGTTGTAAAAAGAAAAAAGGATTGTCATTTACAGAAAAATGCGGTATCATAGACAGATAAAGAGGGGAGTGAGCCTATGATCTGCAGCGTAAATACGATGGGTATCCAGGGTATACGGGGCAGCTATGTCCGTACGGAATGCTATATTTCCAACGGTCTGCCCGGTTTTGATATTGTAGGCTTGCCCGATGCCGCCGTGAAGGAGGCCCGGGAACGGGTCCGCGCCGCGGCGAAAAATTCCGGCTTGCATTTTCCCACCAGCCGCATCACCGTGAATCTGGCGCCGGCCAATCTGAAGAAAGCGGGCACACATTATGACCTGCCCATATTGCTGAGCATCATGGCCGCCTGCGGCGGCATCCGCCGGCCCAAATCCACCAGCGCCTTCATCGGCGAGGTGGCCCTGGACGGCCAGCTCCGTCCCGTCAGCGGTGTTCTGCCCATGGCCCTGGCGGCCAAGAAGGCCGGCATCAAGGCTTTGTTCGTCCCGGCGGAAAATGCGGCGGAGGCCACCTTAGCCCGGGGACCGGCGGTTTACGGCATCCATAACGTCCGGGAATTGGCGGCGGGCCTCAACGGCGAGACCGCTCTAAAGGAGGAACCCATCTGGGTCCCCACCCCCGGTACCCATAAGGAACCGGATTTTAAGGATGTGCTGGGCCAGGAAAATGTGAAACGGGCCCTGGAAGTGGCCGCCGCCGGCAGCCATAACGTGCTGCTCATCGGCCCGCCCGGCTCCGGTAAGAGCATGCTCAGCAAACGCCTGCCCTCTATTCTGCCGGATATGACCTGGGAAGAAGCCCTGGATGTGAGCCAGATCTATTCCGTCATGGGGATGCTGACCTCCAAGGAACCGTTGGTGAGCCGGCGGCCCTTCCGCAGTCCCCACCATACCATTTCCAATGCCGGCCTGGCCGGCGGCGGCAGTAATCCCCGGCCCGGTGAGATCTCCATGGCCCACAAGGGCGTACTGTTCTTGGATGAATTGCCGGAATTCCGGAAGGATACCCTGGACATGATGCGCCAGCCTCTGGAGGATGGAAAAGTGACCATCTCCCGGGTCATCGGCGCCGTGACCTACCCGGCGGAATTCATGCTGGTGTGCGCCATGAACCCCTGCAAATGCGGCTGGTACGGCGACCCTTCCGGCCGTTGCAACTGCTCAGAACGTTCGGTGCAGGAGTACAGAAGCCGCATCTCCGGTCCCTTGCTGGACCGCATCGATATTGTGGTGGAAGTGCCGGCGGTCCATTTTGAGGACCTGCGGGCCCGGGCGGAGGCAGAACCTTCCGCGGCGGTCAAGGCGCGGGTGGACCGGGCCAGAGAGCGCCAGCACAGTCGCTTCAAAGGCAACGGAAGCATGTGCAACGCCCGGATGGGCCCTGAAGAAATGCGAAAGTTCTGCGAACTGGATGAGACCTGCGCGGCGCTGATGAAACAGGCATTTGACGCCATGGGCCTGACGGCCCGCAGTTATGACCGGATCCTGAAGGTGGCCCGCACCGTGGCAGACCTGGACGGCAGCGAGACCATCCAGCCTCAGCACATTGCGGAGGCCATCCAATACCGGGCCGTCAATTTAGGAAATCGTTAACGAGGTAATGATATGAAAGAGATTTTTCTGTTAAAATTGGGCGAGATTGTCCTGAAAGGCTCCAACAAGCGGCAGTTTGAGGCCAAATTGCGGGCCAATGTCCGCCGCAGAATGAAAGCCTACGGCAATTTTGACGTGTATCTGATGCAGTCCACGGTCTATGTGGAACCTATGGATGAGTTGTGTGACATGGACGGGGCCTGGGATGCCTGCCGCACCATTTTCGGCATCGTATCCATTTGCCGCTGCCGGGCCTGCGAGAAGGACCTGGATGCCATCTTCAACGCCGTGGAAGAATATCTGGGGGACGACCTGGATTGCGCCAAGTCCTTCAAGGTGGAGTCCAAGCGTTCTGACAAGTCCTTCCCCCTGACCTCCATCGGTATCTCCCAGGAGATCGGCGGCCGCCTGGCGGAAGCGCACCCCAATGTAGAGGTGGATGTTCACCATCCTGATTACACCGTTTATGTGGAAGTCCGCGACCTGGCGGCCTATGTCCACGGTCCGGCGGAACCCGGTGCCGGCGGTCTGCCTACGGGCGTGGGCGGCCGGGCCATGTGCCTGCTGTCCGGCGGCATCGATTCTCCCGTGGCGGCCCACATGATCGGCAAGCGGGGCGTGGAGATCGAGTGCGTCCACTTCTTCAGCTATCCCTATACCTCCCAGCTTGCCAAGGATAAGGTCATTGAACTGGCCCGGCTGGTGACCCGTTATACCGGCAAGATGACCCTGAATGTGGTCTCCTTCACCGAGATCCAGGAAGCCATCCGGGACAATTGCCCGGAGGAATATTTCACCCTGATCATGCGCCGGTTCATGATGGAGATCTCCATGCGGCTGGCCAAGCATGACGGCTGCGGCGCCCTGATCACCGGCGAAAACCTGGGCCAGGTGGCCTCTCAGACCATGGAAGCCATGGCGGTCACCGGCGCGGTAGTGGATATTCCCGTGTTCATGCCCCTGATCGGCTTCGATAAGGAGGAGATCGTCACCATTGCCCGTCGCATTGGCACCATGGAAACCTCCATTTTGCCCTACGAGGATTGCTGCACCGTCTTTACCCCCCGGCATCCCAAGACCAAGCCTTCTCTGGGCCAGGTCATCCACGCCGAGCGGAATCTGGACCGGGAGGCGCTGATCGGGCGGGCCATTGAGAACGTGGAGCATATCAAGGTGAGCTATTATGATACCGACGGCGAATGATGTGATCCGCTCGCTGGCTGGGAAGACCCTGGCCACGGCGGAAAGCCTGACCGGCGGCATGATCGGCAGTTTGCTGACGGCTGTTCCCGGCGCATCGGCGGTATATAAGGGCGGCGTCATCTGCTATACCAACGAGATCAAGGCCAACGTCCTGGGGGTCCCGGCGGAATTGCTGGAGACCTGGGGCGCCGTCTCGGCGCCGGTGGCGAAGCAGATGGCCCTGGGAGTAAGGAAACTGATGCATGCGGATCTGTCCGTTGCGGTCACGGGCCTGGCCGGCCCCGGCGGCGATGAATTCGGCCACCCGGTGGGTACGGTCTTTGTGGCCGTTGCCCATGCAGATGGCGCAGAGGTCCGGGAGTGGCATTTTGACGGCGACCGGGCGGAAGTCCGGGCCCAGACCTGCCGAAGAGCCCTGGAAATGGTTTTGGAATATGTATGAACAATTTGCCCTCCGGGAATTCCCGGAGGGCATAATTTATCAGGGGTTATCCGTAGACCGCAGTTCTGTCTGCTTTTCGGCGATCAATTGGTTGTTGCTGTCGTAGAACCGCACCGTGATGGGGATGACATCGTTTTCATAGCTGCTGTCTGCCGGAACGCCCATGGACATTGCGCATACCTGCCCCAGGGCGTTCTTGGCACGGGCCGTTCCGCCAACTAATGTGCACTTGAATACACCGTCAGCGATCTGATGCCCGTCAACAAGGAAAGACTCATCATGTTCGTATTTGACTTTGCTGTCGCTTTCGGTAGAGTCCCTGATGTGGCTGACCCACAATTGCACCTGTACCTGCGTTGCATCTGGTACATCCGAAAAGATGTATAACGGAAGTTCTGCATCCCATGGATAGGAGGACCATAAGCCATAGAAAACGCTGGGCGGTGCCAGGACCGTCAGATCACCGGTTTTCTCCCGGTAGCTGAAATAATAGGTAATGTAGGTTTTGTTGGTGCCGGCGATACCCACTTCGTCCGGACCAAAGAAGCAGACACCATATGGTGTCTCACCCACGATCATTTTATCGAATTCCCAATCCTCAGTGACTTCCACAATGGTGCTTGGGCCTACAAAATGTGCTTTTTCCGCCCGTCGGAATTCCTGCTTCAAGGTCAAAGTCGGATACCCCAGGCAAACATAGATGGCATAAAGCAGGAACACGATGCCGGCGGCGTAAAGGGTGGCACGAAGGGGATAGGGGATGCGGCGCCAGATATTCTTCTTTCTCATTCTTCCCCACCTCCGTTCAGGGGGATCCGAAGACAGAAGTCACGTCCGTCCCGGTCGTAGCGCAGCTCCAGCCAATCTCCGTCCGCACCCTGATAATCATTGATCCAGCACTCGTATGTATAAGTGAAGAGTCCGGTTTGAGCGCCGTGATGCACCAGGCCGATCCCGCTCCAACCACACTCCATAAAGCTGGGGTAGTGGTTACCCAGGCTGTCTCTGGCATAAAAATCTTCCAAATAATAGCATGTAAGAGGATAATAGTACCGCTCATGTTCCAGCCAGGGCATGGTGGTGCGCTGTTGGACCCTTAAGTACAGCCGGGTGGATTCGGTGCCGTTTATGGTTTCGGTAAACACTGCCGCATCGGTTACTGTGAAGCGGGAGCCATCCAGGGAGGCGGAAATTTCATGCTCGGACATATGAAGCAATGTCCGGCCGGTATTACCGCCGTAGGATTCTTCGGAAAATACATTAAAGTCCCGAGGGCTGGGGTTACCAAACCGCAGGTCTCCAACATAGAAGCAGAAAGATACCAGGGTTATGCACAACAGTATGGCCATAGCGATTGCCAGCCTGCGCGTCAACAGTCCCCAAAAAGGACTGTGCAGTTGTCCCAGAGGGCCGGCAATCTCGCTGGCATCGCCCATGGCTTCCAGGGCTTTTGCCACAGCCTCTTCTTCAGAATAACCCTGGGCGATCAAATCTTCATAGTGATCCAGCAGATGCTCGTACAATTCCGCGGCTACTTCCTCCCGATCCGGGGTATACTGGATCAGCCAGGTGGCGTTCCAACACCATTTTCTGAATGCTTTATTATCCATAAGCATTCCTCCCGGTCAACCCATGGCCGGCGTATGACCGATGACCGCGTTGACCTTGGATGAAAACAACCGCCACTGTGCCTCCTTGTCTTCCAACTGGCTGCCGCCGGCGGGGGTCAGGTGGTAGTATTTCCGATTCCGGCCACCGGGGCCGGCCTGGATATAGCTGCGGACCAGACCTTCCTTTTCCAGGGCATGGAGCAGGGGATAGAGGGTCCCCTCTTTCATCCGGAAGGTGTCATCGGAACGCCGGGCCAGCTCGGCGATCATCTCGTAGCCATACTTGTCGCCGTCTTTCAGAAGCGCCAGAAGCAGCATGGGCGTTGAGCCGGATAACAGCGTTTTTTCGATCTTCATTTTCGGGTACCTCCTATACCTAGATTATCTAGGGTTATTATACATAGATAATCTAGGTATGTCAAGCTGTTTTTTACCCCTCCGGCAATTTGTCGGAGGGGTCATACTCAGTTCAGGGGGTTGTGAATGACGATGATGCCTACATCGGTCACCTTTGATACATCTGTTATGGGATTCTCAAATACGCTGACCTTCACCAGATTGCGGCAGAATCGGAGGGAATCGATGTTGGTGATCTGGTTGTAGTCCGCAAGGACGTAGTTCAGTTGCTCAAATCCGCTCAGTACATCCACGTTGGTCAGCAGGTTGCCGGTGGCGTCCAGAGTGACCAGCCGGCTTTCCTTGCTCCAGGCCGGCAGAGCCGTTACCTGATTGCGGGGGAACAGCAGATGCTCCAGGGCATTCAGGGGAGAGAGGCAGGTGATATCCGTCAGCAGATTGTCGGAAACATCCAGCTCCGTCAGCTTCGTCAGGCCGCTGACGGGGGAAATGTCCGACAGGCCGTTGGACGCGGCCTTCAGCACTGAGAGGTTCCGCAGATTTTCCACGCCGGTCAGGACCGGTACGGTGTTGTAGCTCAGATCCAGGTAGGTCAAGCCGCTGCAGGCGGCCACAGCCTCGATGGTGGTCAGGGAATTGTAGGAAACATCCAGCCATTGGAGGGTGGGCAGGGAAGTGATGGCGCTCAGATCCGTCAGGGCATTGTGGCTCAGGTCCAGATGCTGGAGGGCGGTCATGGAGGCCAAGGCGGTGAAATCGCCTACGGAGTTGTCGCTCAGGTCCAGATAGGTCAATCCCTTGGCACCGGCCAGGGCCTGAATGCCGGACAGACCGCAGTTGGAAAGGGTCAGCTTCTTCAGATTGGGCAAAGAAGCGATCAGCTCCAGATCGGCGGTTTTCAGATAACTGTCCCGGATCACCAATTCCGTCAGGTTGGACAGACTGCCCAGACCCTCCAGGGAGGCGGTCTGGCTGCCGGTGATGGTCAGGCTCTGCAGATAAGGCAGACGGGAAAGCTCCTTGTAGCTGGCGGCCCCTTCGGGCAGCTCCAGGGTCAGGACACTCCACAGATCGTTGCTGAATAGTTGGGTATCGGCTTCCGCCCCCAGGGCCTTCCGTACGGCCGCATCCATCTGGGGATCGGACAATGTGACGGTTTCAATGACGCCGCTGACGGTGTAACCGTACACACCCAGGGGACTGACCAGGCCCAGATCGTTCATGGTCAGGGCGAAGATCACGGTCTCACCGGCTTCCAGGGTCAGCTCGCCGGTGAAGGGGTTGGCAACCGTGGGATAACTGCCGTCGGTGGTCAGATACAGAGTGCCTTCCGGCGTATCAAATGCCACATTGATATACTGGCTGTAGTAGTCCGGCGCCGGTGTCGCTGTGGGTTTGGCCGGCCGTAATGCATCGATCTGCTGCCGCACCGCCGGATCGGTGATGTTATCCAGCATGGTCACCGCATCCAGCAGCTTGTCCTGCTCGATGTAGGTCTTGCACAGGGCAATGTACAGCTCCGCGGTACCACCGTCGGCAATGGCGTTGGCCAGGGTGGCTTCGGCCTTCGTATAATTTCCGTATTCCTTAAAAAGCTGGGACAGCTCGATGGCCACGGCTTCGTCACCGCCGGAATAGCGGTAAGTCAGGTCGTAGATCCAGGCGGCGGTGGTATGATCGCCCCGGTTATCAAAATAGCGGGCCTGCTGCAGAAGGAAATCCTGGGTAAAGGCCCGGTCGTAAATAAATAAGTACCATACGACGCTGGCAATGATCACCAGGATCAGCAGCAGCGGCAGCAGGCGCTTCAGCGGTTTGTTCATGGACATTCAACCTTTCGAGGTGTTCTGACAAAATTATACCCGCCCGGGGAGCCAATGTCAAGAATGGGGATAAAAATGGCAGCCCATTCCCAACGGCCTTCGACCGATTTTTTTGGCCGGAACTGGTAAACTGACCCAGGGAGGGATTTTTATGGACAGAGAATGGCTGCGGATCCTGGCGGTGGTGGCCTTGGGGATCCTGGTGCCGCAGTTGGCGGCGGGGGTCATGAGCCGCCCATCGGCGTCGGATCCGCCGGCATTGCAGGAGACCGTACCGCTGCCGACGGAAACCGTACCGGCGGAGACAGCGCCGCCTGAACCGTTCCGCATCCCGGTGGTTACGGATGCCGGGGTGGTGGAAATGGCGCTGGAAGAATACATCCGCGGTGTGGTGCTGGCGGAGATGCCGGCCTATTTTGAAGAGGAAGCATTGATGGCCCAGGCCATTGCCGCCCGGACCTACGCCCTGCGGCATATGCGCATCGGCCGCAAGCATGAGGAAGGGGCGGTCTGTACCCGTTCCAGTTGCTGCCAGGCCTACCTGACCGATGAGGAATACCTGGAAAAACGGGGCAATGTGAAAGAACGGGAGAAGATCGCCCAAGCGGTGGCGGCCACCGCCGGATTGGTGCTGACGTACAAGGGCGAACTGGCAGACACCACCTATTTTGCCGGTTCCGGCGGCCGCACCGAGGACGCGGCGGCGGTCTGGGGATCGGAGATCCCTTATCTGCAGGCGGTGGACAGCCCCGGGGAAGAGGGGACTTCCGCCTATGAACACAGCGTTTATTTTGAAACAGAGCTTTTTGCCGATCTCTTGGACCGGGAACTGGTGGGCGCCCCGGAACAATGGATCGGGGCGGTGACCTATACCGACGGCGGCGGGGTGGATACCATCATCATCGGCGGCATTACTTACACCGGCAAGGAACTGCGGAAAAACCTGGGCCTTCGTTCCACGGCTTTTACCATGATCCCGGACGAATGGGGGATCACCGTGGTGACCAAAGGATACGGCCATCGGGTGGGCATGAGCCAATACGGCGCCAATGCCATGGCCCTGGCCGGCAGTACCTATGCGCAGATCCTGGCCCACTACTATCAGGGGACAGCGATTGACAAAATGGGAGAAATAGGGTAAAATGAGGCAAAAATCCACGGAGGAGTGACCTCTTTTGCCGATTCGTATTCCCAACGACCTGCCGGCCGCCGAAACACTGCTGCAGGAGAATATTTTCGTCATGCCCCAGGACCGGGCCATGACCCAGGACATCCGCCCTCTGGAGATTGCCCTGGTGAACCTGATGCCCACCAAGATCGCCACGGAGACCCAGCTCAGCCGGATGCTGGGCAACACGCCCCTGCAGGTGAATCTGACCCTGGTGCAGATGAAGTCCCATGAAAGCAAGAATACATCCCAGGACCATATTCTGTCATTCTATAAGACGTTTGATGAGATCTGCCACCGGAAGTTCGACGGCCTGGTGATCACCGGCGCCCCGGTGGAGCATCTGGAATTTGAAGATGTGGATTACTGGGGCGAGCTGTGCCGGATCATGGAGTGGAGCAAGAAGAATGTCCATTCCACATTCCATATCTGCTGGGCCGCCCAGGCGGGGCTATACTATCACTACGGCATCCGCAAGCATCCTCTGCCTGAGAAGCTCTTCGGCGTTTATCCCCATACCAAAGACTATAAGCGGGCCATACTGCTCCGGGGATTCGACGATATTTTCTATGCCCCCCATTCCCGTCATACCACGGTTCTGCGGGAGGACATTGAAAAGGTCCCCGAACTGGAGATCATCGCATCTTCGGAGGAAGCAGGGGTCTATGCCGTCAAGACCAAGGCCGGCAAGCACATCTTCATCACCGGCCATCCGGAATATGACCCGGACACCCTGAAGAACGAATATCTGCGGGATAAGAATCTGGGCTTGCCCATTTCCGTACCCAGGAATTATTTCCCCAACGACGATGATACCCGGGAGCCGGTGGTCCGCTGGCGCAGCCACGGCAATCTGCTGTATTCCAACTGGCTCAATTACTTTGTTTACCAGACCACTCCCTATGACATCATGGAGATCGGCGAGGAAACAACCGACGGTTGAGGAATTCCACCACATATGGTTGATGAACTTCAACGGATGCTTTATGGTTTTTGACTCTTTTGGACCCTACAATAAAGGCACACGCGGCATGATGCGTGAGATGAAAGGAGAAAGAACCATGAATGAAACCATCGGTAACCGCATTGCAAGACTTCGCAAAGAAAAGCGCCTGAGCCAGGAAGCGCTGGCGGAAAAGCTGGGTGTTTCCCCCCAGGCTGTCAGCAAATGGGAAAATGATCAATCCTGCCCGGACATCAGTCTCCTGCCCGCCCTGGCCGGGAACCTGGAGGTCAGTGTGGATGAACTGCTCACCGGCCATTCGGATCAGGTGAAAATGCTGCCCCAAAACCAACGAAAGCCGTTGGAGGAACTGACCCTGAGGGTCCGGATCCTCAGCGGGGATGGGGACAAGATCCGGGTGAATTTGCCCATGCCGCTGGTGAAGGTATGCATGGAGATCGGCTTGGATATGGCGCCGGGCGTGGCGGGGGACAAGGCCGAGTTGCTCAAGGGTATCGATCTGCGGAAGATCGTGGAACTGGTGGAGCAGGGCCTGGTGGGTAAATTGGTGGAGATCGAGTCCGCTGACGGAGATGTGGTGGAGGTTGAGGTGGAATGAAGATCCGCCTTCGCGCCGATACTGCTCACATCGACCTCGTATTGCCCACCCGGCTTCTGTTCAGCAGAAGTTTTTGGAAACTGGGGTTGAGGATCGGGCGGAAATATTCCGTCAATGTGCCGGACCTGCCGCCGGCGGCGGTGGATGCGCTGTGCCGTGAGATCCGCAGGATCAAAGACCGACACGGCGCCTGGGAGCTGGTCCACATCTGTGATGGGGACGGCAACAGCATTCAAGTCATTATGTAGACGGTCCCGGGGCTTTTGCCCCGGGTAGTTTTGTTTCAAAAACAATTCACAATTTTTGAAAATAATCCTTGCGTTTTTTGTGAACTTATGCTATAATTCTAACAATTTAGAAGGTATATACTTGCAATATGGGCAAGTGTCTCTACGAACCACCGTAAATGGTTGACTACCGGATCCTGCCGGACTGGGTAGCCAACCTGTTTTTTTATGCCTGGCTTCCGGAATCTGCTCACAAAAGGAGGCTTGTATATTGGAGGTCGTATATGAAATAATCGGTTATGTGGGAACAGCGCTGGTGCTGCTTTCCATGATGATGACATCGGTCAAAAAGCTGCGTATATTGAATATATGCGGCGCGGTACTCAGCGGCTTTTATGCGGTGATGACCGGCGCGATGCCGGTGTTTGTGCTGAATCTGTGCCTGACGGTCATCAACGCTATTCAGTTGATCCGTCTGAGAAACAATAAGGAGGAAAAAAGATGACTTTGATCATTGACGGCCGTCCCGTGGAACCCCGCCCGGGGCAGTCTTTGCTGGAATTGGTCCGCAGCCTGGGACTGGATACTGTACGGCTTTCGGACCGGCCTCTGGCGGCCAAGATTGCCGGCGAGGTCTTCAACCTGAATTACATCCCCGTCCGGGAAAAGGATGCAGACCCGGAGCGGCCTTCCATCCGCCGGGCCATGGCCGCTTCCGGCGGCCGGGTCCATCTGCTCCGTTACACGGACAGCGCCGGCAAGGAGGTCTATGCCCGTACGGCCCAGTTCGTCATGTTCCTGGCCATCCAGCGGCTGTGGCCCCATGCGGTGGCGAAGATGAATTGCACCGTCGGCGCCGGCCTTTACGTTGCCGTGTACAAGTGCCCTGAGTTCTCCGTCCGCGCATTGAAGGCTGAGATCAAAAAGCTGGTGGAAATGGATATCCCCCTGGTCCGCACCCGCCTGACCACGGAGGAAGCCATCCGCCGCTATGAGGCCCAGGGCAAGGATGATAAGGCCCGTCTGCTGAAATGGCGCCGGGAACCCTATTTTGACGAGTACATCTATGAAGACTTCGGCGATTATTACTATGGTGAACTTCTGCCCTCCACCGGATATTTCAATGTATGGGACATCCAGCAGAAGGACGGCGGCTTTGTGTTCATCTATCCCGATGTCCAGGATCCCGACCAGGTGGCGGACTATAAGGAAAGCCCCCATTTCTTCAGTATGTTCTCCGAAGGGGAGAAATGGGGTTACCTGATGGACTGCCAAACTGTGGCGGACCTGAATGACCTGGTGGATTCCGGCCGGATCCGGGAACTG
>SVLA01000059.1 GCA_015068175.1 Oscillospiraceae bacterium | reverse complement strand
GGTGGTCACCCATGCGGGTGTGGTCGCCGGTGAGGCAGAGGATGTTGTCGATGCCCAGCATGGCGGCGCCCAGCAGCTCGGACTGGAGGGCAATGCGGTTGCGGTCCCGGCAGGTCAACTGCAGGATGGGGGTCAGGCCCGCGTTCTGCATGGCCACGCAGACGGGCAGGCTGCCCATGCGCATGACGGAGGACTGGTTATCGGTGACGTTGACGGCGGTGATGCCGGACAGATATTCCTTGGCTTCTTCGACCACATGGCTGCAGTCGATGCCCTTGGGGGGGCCTACTTCCGCGGTGACAACAAATTCACCGTTATCAAATAATTCGGTAATTCTCATATTGGATAAACTCCTTTACTTATTCGCTGTCATCGGTGGCGTAGTTACGAAGCTGGATGGGACATTTCAGGGCGTCCAGGCGGCCCATCTGGGCCAAACGGCGCTGGATCCGCTCCCAACCGCATTCCATGTTGGGGTCCACCTCGCATTTACCGTCCTTGGCGCCGCCGCACTGGCCGTTGAGCAGGCTCTTGGAGCAGGCGGTGATGGGGCAGATGCCGCCGGTGAGATTCAGGTAGCACTGGCCGCACTGGCCGCAATCCGCTTCCTGGGGGGTCACGCCCTGGAAGCCGGGGAGGGGATAGGTGTCGCAGCAGGCGCAGACCCGCTTGCCGGGGAAATGGTGGGCCACGGTCTGGACACCCACGCCGCAGGAGAATACCAGCACGGCGTCGGCCTCCTGGATGGCGGCGGTGTGGCTGCGCAGCCGGACGGCCAGGTTTTCGGGGTTGCAGATATAGTCGGTGGTCAGAATGCCGGTGACGATGCCGGCTTCCGCCAGTTCTTTCTGCAGTTCATTGGCCTCTTCTTCGGGGAAACGGACCTCTTTACAGCCGTGGCAGTTCAGGATGAACACCTTGCCGGCCGCCAGGGAGCGGATGGTCTCTTTGTTCTTCAGTTCGGTGATCAGCATATTACTTCATCCCCCTTACGGCATTTTTTCCGATCCGGATCAGGTTGACCAGCGGGATCTTGGAAGAGCAGATATACTCGCAGCTGCGGCACTCCATGCAATCCATGATGCTCAGGTCCTTCAGCTTCTGGGGATCGCCGGCGAAGGCCAGCTTTGCAAAATGCAGAGGCTTCAGCTCCATGGGGCAGACATCCACACAACGGCCGCACTTGATGCATTCCTGGACCTCGGGCTCGTCCACGTCGTAAACGGTGACACCGTTGGTGCATTTGGTGGTGGCCACGTCCAGATTGGACTGAACAGCGCCCATCATGGGGCCGCCGATCTTCACCACATGGTCCGCATCGCCCACAATGCCGCCGCAGTGATCCAGCAGTTCCCGGACGTTGGTACCGATCCGGACCACCAGGTTCATGGGGTTCTTGATCCGCTCACCGGTGACGGTGACGATGCGCTCCACCACAGGCAGACCCAGGCGGATGGCGTTGGAAACGGCATAGCTGGTGCTGACGTTGGCCACGACGCAGCCTACATCGGAAGGCAGACCGCCGCTGGGGACCTGACGGCCCAGGGCCCGCTTGATGAGCATCTTTTCGCCGCCCTGGGGATACTGGGTGGAAACTTCCAGCACCTCGATATTTTCCAGGCCCTCTGCCTTTTCGCGCATCAGGGCGATGGCGTCGGGCTTATTTTCCTCGATGACGATGATGCCGCGCTCAGCGTTGACGGCCTTCATCATGGCCTTCAGGCCGAAGATCACTTCCTCGGGGCGATTCAGCATGAGCTGGTGGTCGGCGGTGAGCAGAGGCTCGCATTCGCAGCCGTTCAGCAGCACCGTATCCACGGGGGTGCGGGGCTTCAGCTTCACGTTCATGGGGAAGCCTGCGCCGCCCATGCCGATGATGCCGGCTTCCTTGACGATCTCCACGATCTCGTCGGGGGTCAGCTCTTCCAGAGGCTTGTGGGGACGGACGGATTCGTGGAGGACATACTGCTTATCGTTGGCGATGACCACATGGGGGCACAGATTGCCGCGGGTGGCGTGGTGACGATCCTCCACAGCGATGACCGTACCGGAAACGCTGGCGTGGACATTGGCGCTGATGAAGCCGGCGGCTTCACCCACCTTCTGGCCCACCTTCACATAATCGCCCACGGCGACGATGGGGGTGGCGGGGGCACCGGCGTGCTGGCCCAGGTTGATGGCCACGGTCTGAACGTCGGGGAACCGGACGGGGGTCCGGTGTTCGGTAGGTTCCTTGCCCTCTGTGGGGTGGACACCGCCGTACCAGCCGTCAAAGCGCCGGGCGCGGATCTTTTCCACGTATTCCCGGATCAGCTTCACGTTGACCTTGCCGTAATCCCGGACCTGAACGGGCTGTGCCTTCAGTTCCTCCAGGCGGCCCTGCTGAGCCAGGCGTTCCTGGATCTTCTGCCAGGCGCAGTCATGGTCGGGATTGACTTCGCATTTGCCGTCCTTGGCGCCGCCGCACTGGCCGTTGACCAGACCCTTGGAGCAATCCACGATGGGGCAGATGCCGCCGGTCATGTTCAGGTAGCACTGGGCGCAGGCGCCGCAGGTCTTTTCGGTGAGGGCCATGCCGTGATGTCCCTGACAGGCAATGGAATCGGTGGCGGTGAACACCGGCAGTTCCGCCATGTTGGCGATGGTCTGGATGCCCAGGCCGCAACTGATGACGAAAATGCACTTGGTCTCCTCAGGAATGGCGTCCACCAGCTTCCGGGCGGTCTGGACCTGGTTGCAGACGAAGTCGATGTTCATAGCGCCGGTGACGTTCTTGCCCAGGCGGCAGCACAGGGCCAGGAAATCGTCCAGTTCCGGCTCGTTCATAGTATCATAAGCCTTGAAGCACTTGTTGCAGGCGATGACAAAAACATCGTCCAAAGGCTTCAAAACATCGGCCAGTTGGGACTCGGCCTTCAACTTGAATTTGGTATAGTTTTCCAATGGCTCACTTCCTTAACAAAAAGGGGGATTTTGTTATAAAAACGCAATTCGGCCAATATTATAACATATGTGTTTTGATTTTGCTAGTCTTTAATTTTAATATTTGAGAGAAATTTGTTAGAAAATATCGATAAACTTGGATCAATCTGCCCAAAAAGGGCGAAAAAAGGAGCAGACCCGTGGGGGCCTGCCCGGAAAGGGTGGGGGAGTCAGACAAAGAGGGGGCAACCCAATTCTTTGAACTGGCGGATCTTCCGGTCGATGACCTCCGGGGAGACGTTCAGCTCTTTGGCCAGACAATCCCGGCAACGGAGGGTCTGGCCGTCCCGGCCCAAAAGGCGCAGGGAAATGGCGATCTCGTTGGTGGAAAGGGATGCGGCGCAATGCTGACAGGTGTTCATAGGGACCTCCCGGTTTTTCTTTCCAGTATACGGAAAGGATGGGGGAAAAACAAGAGGTTGCCGGGGCAGTTGGGGGGACGAATGCAATTTGGGACACATTTGCGTATAAATTAGCAACATTCTGCATAGAAAAAAGTCGCTATTTGCTTGTGCGCGGTGCCTTGTTTTGCTATAATGACCATGATTATTCAGACATAACACAGAGGGGAACACTCAATATGGTCGTATATACACCGCCCATGGGTTGGAATACCTGGAATACATTTGGATTACAGATCAACGAAAAACTGATCCTGGAGTCGGCGCGGACAATGATCACGTCCGGCTTGCGGGATGCAGGTTATGCATACATCGTTTTGGATGATGGCTGGTCTCTGCCCCACCGGGATGAGAACGGCCGCCTGGTGGCGGACCCGGAGAAATTCCCCCGGGGCATCGGCGCTTTGGCGGACGATCTGCACGCCATGGGTTTGAAGCTGGGCATTTACTCCTGCGCCGGCCTCATGACCTGCGGCGGATTTCCCGGCAGCAATTCCTACGAATTTGAGGATGCCCAGACCTTTGCTTCCTGGAAGGTGGACTTCCTGAAGTATGACTACTGCTATAAGCCGCAGCATGAGCGGGGCGACCAGCTCTATCAGCGGATGGCCATGGCCCTGGAGAATTCCGGCCGGGACATCCTGCTGTCTGCCTGCTCCTGGGGCGCGGATGAGACCGAAAAATGGATCCGCAGCACCGGCGCCGGCTGCTGGCGGTCTACGGTGGACATTGTGGACTCCTGGGATTCGATCAAGAGGCTGGTCAAGCGGCAGCGGGAATTGCCCGGCAGCAATGCCATCGGCTGTTTCAATGACATCGATATGCTGGTCACCGGCATGAAGGGCAACGGCAACGTGGGCCTGGCCGGCTGCACCGACACCCAGTACAAGACCCATTTTGCCCTGTGGGCATTTTTGGCCTCGCCCCTGATGATCGGCTGTGACATTCGGGATATGTCGGAGGAAACGGCAAAGATCCTGAAAAATCCCGGTCTCATTGCCATTAACCAGGATAAGGGATGCCGGCAGCCCTTCTCCATCGGCGGCAGTTTCAATTATGCCTGGGGCGATGATGAGGACAGCTTCGTGTGGGCCCGGCTGCTGGATGGCGGCGATCTGGCCATCGGTATGTTTAACCTCAGCGACCATCCCCGGAATCTGTATTTTACCCTCAACGATCTGGCCCTGCCCCGGTTCTGCGGCAGGACCCTGGAGCTGACGGATGTGTGGTCCGGCGAGGTGTGTCAGGTCAGGGAGGGCCTGCATATGGCCAAGGTGGACGGCGGCGATTGCCGGGTGTACCGGGCCAAACTGATCAAGATCTGAAAAATAACGGGTACGCGGATGATGCTGCGTACCCGTTTTTTGTTTTGGTCAGCCAGTTTAAGGGCGTGTTGCAAAAAAGCAACACGCCCGTGGATCTTTAGTCATGGCGGGGATCAGTGGGAGCCCAAGGCGGGGGATTCCGGGGCCTCCTGCAGGAAGGTCTTACGGTATCGACTGGGGGACTGCTGGTATTGGGCGGTGAAAAGCCGGGAGAAGGAGGAGAAGGACTGGAACCCCACGGCTTCCGCCACCTTGCCGATGGGGATGGAGGTTTCCGTCAGCAACTGCCGGGCCTTGTCCAGCCGGAATTTGGTCAGGTAATCCTTGGGGGAGATACCCACGGCGCTTTTGAAGGTACGGCAGAAATAACTGCGCTCCAAAGCCACCAGCCGGGACATATCCATGACGGTGATGGGATCGGCGTAGTGATAAGAGATAAAGTCCAGCACTTTCTGAATGTCGGGCCGGAGGATGCGGCTGTGGCCGGTCTCATTGTCGGCGTAGTGCTCGGCGAAGAGCAGAAGGATCTTCATGAGCTGGGAAAGGGCGTAGATGTCGCTGTTGCGGGGTATGCGGAAATGGTGTCCGTGGTCTCGCTGACTAGGTTGTAAAGGGTGTCGTCACCGATGTGGGTCACGTCGCTGGAGCCGAAGGCGGTGCGGTTGATGTAATATTCCGCCGCTTCGCCGTTAAAGGCGAAGAAGCAATACTGCCAGGGGTCCTCCTTGTCGGCGGTGTAGACCACGGTCTTGCCGGGTCGGATCAGGAAAGCGTCACCGGGTCCTAAAATGTGACGTCGATTGCCCACGGTGTAGTACCCCTTGCCGGAAATAACATAATGGACCAGGTAGAAATTTTTAACGATGGGGCCGTTGGACATACCGGGACGGCAGGTGTCGGTGCCGCAATGGCACAGATTCAGAGGGCCGTTTTGCGCCTCCAGGGCGATAAAACTGAAACTGGTGGGTTTGATCAGCATAACATCCTCCAAAAGTCACATTTGCGGATAAATCGGCAACATAACAAGATTGTAGGGGAATTAGTGTTATTGTAGAATAAAGGTAAGCAATTACGGAATGAATTTGGGCATTATTTATGAACGGTTCTGCGGACTATATTCAGTATACCTTTTGGCTGATTTGCTGTCAATAGGTCAGCTTGGAAAAGAGAATTGCTTTTTTGGAGGAAGGTCGATGTTAATGAAACGTTTGCTGTGTGGCTTGTTGATATTGGGCGTACTTTTGTCGCTGATAACCGGATGCGTCCGGGTGGAAAATCCAAATCCTGATGGGGAGGAGATTGTGTTGAATCTGCAGACACCGACGGCTATGGTATCCTTCGGCGGCAGCGCCGTGGACGGGGTCGATCTGACGGAACCGGCAGATCTCCAGACCCTTGGCACATCCGAAACAAAAAAGGTCAGCGTCCTGGTGGGCGATAATGACGGCAGCTACACCGTGCGGACATTGAAGGGTTATGATTCGGAAATGACCTTCACCATTACCGGTGTGACACCGGGGAAGGCAGCTATGCTGGACATCGAGGAGATCCATCTGCGGACCGACAACGCGGTGTGCTACAGCGTGTACGTTAACGGCGTGGAAGTGTTTGGCCGGACTTATGAGCCTATGGCCGACGGCCCCAATCATGCGTTTTTTGACATTTCCGCCCAGGTGGTGGGCGACAGCGGCAGCCTGATCGTGCGGATCGTCAACAAGGGCGAGGGGGAAGTGCGGTTCCATCGGGTGTGGGCCGTCAGCGATCCCGAAACCAAGGCCGCAGAGCAGGGGATCAGCAAGAAGATGGATGTCGTGCTGATGATCAACGAACAGCCCAACAATCTCAATCTGGAGTATCTTAAGTCCCTGGTGGAAAGCTACAAATGCGCCGGTATGTACAACATCGGCCTGTGCTGGGAGATCCAGTATCTGCAATGGGGCAAGAAAAATACGGAAGCCTGGCTGAACAATGTGCTGATGGCTTCGGCCCAGACCGGCGCGGTGCTGTATCTGGGCATCAACTCCTGGTGGGGCGGCACCCCCTCCGGCATGGACGGTCAGGGCGGCGCGTGGCAGGATGTGACCTATCAGCAGATCACTTACGATCACAAGAATTCGGACGGCCGCGGCCAATGGCAGCTCAGCTCCCCCAACGAATGGTCCAATACTCCCTGGCTGTCCATGAACAACGACTACTACAACAGCGTGCGGGTACAGCGGATCCGGGAGACCGTGGAATTCATTCAGCTCCGCACGGCGGAGATGGCCCTGGCCGGGCAGGAATTGCCGGCGGTCCATCTGTATACGGAAAACGAACCTTACTACTGGCCCATCAACTGGACCAAGTATGATTTCAACAACTATCCCACCGGCGTGGGCGATTTCTCCACATATGTGGTCGAGGATGCGGCCAAGGACGGTATCACCCTGGATCCCAGCGACGGATTGAGCCAGGAGGAAGCATACTGGCTGTACCGCAATCTCAATACCTACATCTCCGAAGTGGGCAATGCCATGGCAGAGGGTCTGGGGTACAACTACATTACCATCAAGGACGGCCAGATCAGCTATCCCACGGAGCAGATGGTCAGCGATTCCTATTCCCATACCCCCATCCACTACATCTATCCCAACTGGGATGAAAATCAGCGGGCCTGGGAGAACCATGTGCTGGATTCCATCCACTTTGGCGGTGAGTGGTCCATTTACCAGGATCAGGACAACGTCCGGGCCCTGGATTACCTCATCGCTTACGGCTCCTTCTCCAACATCAACGCGGAGCGGGCCGGTTTCCCGGGAGGCATGGGCAGCACGGATTTCCGGGTACTGTCCCAATGCTATGCCTACGGTCTGGAAGGTGTCATTATTTATAATGTACTGCTGAGCAGCGATCAGCAGAATGTCATCGACGAATCCACGGTGGAAAATACCCTGATGGAAGTCCGGAACTATGGCGCCGTTGCCATCTACGAAAGCGACTTCTCCCTGCGGACCGCCTTTGCTCAGAACAAGACCCTGGTGCAGATCTCCGGTTTGCGGTGGGACGGCGCCGCGGTGACTCCCAATGCAGAGGGCGGCGGCAGCCTGACCTACCGGCTGGCCGATGCCGCAAGCTACGGAACGGGCCTGCAGGTGGATGTGACCGGCACTTTTGCCGTGGACGGCGCCCGTCTGGAAGTGCTGGTGGGCGGCTCTATGGAGACGCTGAAGTCTGTGGGCGTATTTGACAGCGCCACCCAGAGCGTGACCATCGATCCGGCGCTGTATGCCGGTAATGAAGAGATCTATATCTGCGTTCGGATCTACGGCGAAGGGGCGGCCAGCACACAGCTTGCGGCCATGAGCATCGAAAAAGTGGCCATTTGCCGCCCCTCCATCAAGGCCGGAGCCGCGGACGGCAGTATCTACACTTATGCTGAAAACCGGGTACGGTGCCAGATCATTGCCGCCCGGGCCGATGTGGAGCGGATGCTGAACCGCTATCTGGAAGAAGTCGGTGGTAAGCTGACGACCCAGACTCAGAAGAAACATTATGAAACGGCGTACAACCTGTATGCCCAGGGCAATTACGGCGAGGCATTCGCCGCCATTTCCCAGGCCATCAGCCAGCTTTTGCCGGCCACCTTTACCGTGTCCGGTTACGGACAGTTGGGCGAGTATCCCGTGGAGATCGCCGTGGACGGCATGGCCAAGGTCACCGTTACGCTGAAGGAAGTGTCCGACAGCCAGGTCCGCTTTACCATGAGCGCCAGCTCCGATGCGGATGTGACCGTTTCTCTGCTGGCTGACAGCGGTAAATGGTCCCTGACCCAGACGGAAGCGGGCGATTGGCTGATCTCCGCCGGTGATACCGCTCCGGAAAACGGCAAGGTCTCTTTCCCGGTGTCCCTGGAAGAGCGTGTGTCCAAGGTTTATCCCCATGAATTTGAGGCGCGGCTCCTTGTTGCTTCCACCGGCAGTATCAGCGTGATCTCCCAGGATGTGGAAGTGACGGACTACTGCCACTCCGCGGCGTTCTCCATGACCGTTGATGCGGTGATCCGCCGGGGTGCGGACGGAACAGCCGTGGAAGATCTGAAAGAATGTAATATCAGCGAACTCCAAGTCAACGACTATGTGCAGGTCAAGCTCAATGACCAGGGCCGTGTGGTGGAGATCAATGCCTGGTACGGCGAGATCACCGGTAAGGTCATCAAGGTGGAGCAGATCGACCTGCAGAAGATGACCAACGCCGCCGTGACCATCCAGGCCGCTGACGGCACCGTCAAACGGCTGGAGATCGGCTATGAAACATTGCTGAATTTTGCCGGCGCCACCGGCGAAATGGGCAAGCTGGCCCTGGTGGAGTCCCTGGGTCTGTGGGAAGGCCAGACCATCACCGCCACCTATTGCCCCTATACGGTCAATGACCGTACCCGCGCTGTGGAGCTTCGGGACTGACTCATCTTTAACAGCGATGAAACGCTGAAGGAGAATACAACCCCCGCAACAATATTTTTTGAAGGAGAGAATCGTTATGAAGAAAACCCGTTCTATGCTGGCTTTGCTGGTCTGCCTGGCAATGCTGGTATCCCTGTCGTTGGTCGCTTCGGCAGATGCCACCTGCACCAAGGTCGAAAGTGTTCTGGACTTTACCGCTATGCCCAGAATGGCCGAGGATGTGAACAAAGCGGATACCGCCGCCTACATTATTGGTGCAGGCGCTGTTGCCTGTGAAAACCTGATGGTGGCCGGCAATCACGAGAACGTTGCCAACCCCGGCGGCTATGCCGGTGAAGGCTACTTCGTTCAGAAGGTCACCGCCGCTGCCGGCGAGACCATTCAGAATGCAAAGCTGGATCTGGGATATTGGGTTCTGACCTCTGATCCTCAGGGCTATGTTAAATTGTCTGTTTCTGCCAATGGCACCGACTGGACGGAGGTCGCTACCGACAACCAGGGCAACGGCGCTCTGTTGGAAGCTACCCGCAAGGAGATCAGCCTGGACCTGCCCTTCGCTGCCGGCCAGACCGAACTGTATGTGAAGCTGACCATGCAGCATTGGAACACCTATGAAGGTGCCGGTGTTGCTTACAGCAAGGTTACCATCAATGTTCCTGCCCCTGCCGCAGAGACCGGTCTGGAGAGCAACCTGGACTTCACTAAGATGCCCCGCATGGACGAAAATGTAAGCAAGGCTGACATTGCCGCTTACATCATCAACGCAGGTGCCGTTGCCGCTGAAAACCTGATGGTGGCCGGCAATAACGAGAACATCGCCAACCCCGGCGGCTACCAGGGCGAAGGCTACTTCGTTCAGAAGGTTGCTGCGCCCGCAGGGGAGACTATTCAGAGTGCCAAACTGGATCTGGGTTATTGGGTCCTGACCTCTGATCCTCAGGGCTATGTTAAATTGTCTGTTTCTGCCAATGGCACCGACTGGACGGAGGTCGCTACCGACAACCAGGGCGCCGCTGCCCGCAAGGAAATCAGCCTGGACCTGCCCTTCACTCCCGGCCAGACCGAACTGTATGTGAAGCTGACCATGCAGCACTGGAACACCTATGAAGGCGCCGGTGTTGCTTACAGCAAGCTGAGCATTACTGCCGGTGGGGCACCTGCTGATCCCACCCCCACCGAGCCCGCACTGCCTGAGGGTACTGTTCAGAGCGTAGCGGATTTCAGAACGCTGAGCCAGTTTGCAGGCGCAGGTATGCCCGATGAAAAAGATGAAGCGGCTTGCGCTGATGCCTTTGCTGCTGCCAAGGCCGCCATGGAAAGCCTGGGACTGACCATTCCTGACGGCAGCGGTCCCTGGGTCCTGCAGGATTGCTTCCATGTTTTTGCAACGCCGATCCATGGTTACAATGAGTGCTCCGTGATGCAGACCCTGGAAGCCGGCGAAGGCAAGGTCTTTGCTGAGGACGTGAGCCTGACCGCCGGCTACTGGCTGGCCAAGGTCAAGGATCCCAGCTGGTTCTGGATCGAGTACTCCACCGATGGCGAGAATTGGGAAGAAGCTTATGCTGACGAAGAGGGCCGTGGCGTTGAGTGGGAAGCTTCCGCTTATACCGAAGGCACCATCTCCCTGGCCAACACCAAGGGTGCTGAGAAGGTTTACGTGAAGCTCTTTGTGGTTCGCCACAACGGCCAGACCTCCGGTGGCCTGAGTTTCTCCAAGCTGGCTGCCAAGACCGCTGATGCCGGTTCCGTCACTCCTCCCGCAACTGAGGGCGAAGGCACCGAGTCTCCCAAGACCGGCGATGCCATCGGCGCTGTTGTTGTCATGCTGGCAGTTTCCGGCCTGGCCATCACCGTTCTGAAGAAGAAGGAAAACTAAATCATATTCTATGTCCCGCCTTCCTCCCGGAGGGAGGCGGGACCCTTTCCTAATTAAGGAGGACCCCCACCATGTTGAAGATTACAAGACGCGCCATCGTATGGTGCCTGGCACTGGCGTTGATGGTCTCCGTTCTGCCCATGACCATGTTCGCAGACGAAGCAGACTCCACCCTGGTGCAGAGCGCTTTGGACTTCACCCAGATGAACCGCATCGCTGAAGGCCGCAATGAGAAAAAAGATGCTGAGAACAAGGAGAAGGTCCGCGACACCCTGATCGCGGCCGGTGCCGTGGAATGTGAAAATCTGTATCTGGCCGGTAACTTTGAGACCATCGTCAATCCCGGCGGATACAAGGAGCAGGGTTACTACGTCCAGAAGATCACCGCCGCTGAGGGCGAGACCCTGGACAATGCCTATCTGGAAATCGGATACTGGATCTGCGATGTGAACAAGTCTGATGCATCCGCACAGCAGGGTTACATCGAGGTCTATATGTCCGCTGACAACAAAAACTACGAGCTGATCTGGGAATGCCGGGAAGGCAATGGACCGGCTTTTGAAAATTCCCGCCGGGTGGCCTCTCTGGAACTGGAACTGGCAGAGGGCCAGACGGAACTGTACATCAAGTTCGTCATGGAGCACTGGAACACCTACGAAGGTGCCGCATTGCCTACAGCACCCTGACCG
>SVLA01000058.1 GCA_015068175.1 Oscillospiraceae bacterium | reverse complement strand
GAGGGCGTGATCTCCGTCGCTTCCATCAACGGCGTGGAGACCCCTTACATCCTGTTCGGTGAGTCCATCATCTACTTTGACGAGTCTACCAACGGTAAGGCCAAGGAAAATGACTTCTTTGAAACCCTTTTGGGGGATAAAGACAGCGCGGAATATGAATTTGTCACCATCCCCGGCGTGGGCCGCACGGCGGACTACACGGGCATGGATGTCGCCGGCAAGATCGTGCTGGTGCGCCGCGGCTCCAATACCTTCGAGGAAAAGGCTATCATTGCTCAGAACCAGGGCGCAGCAGGTATCATTATTTATAATAATGTATCCGGCGACATTAAAATGAATGTGGGCGACGCAACGCTTGCCGTCTGCTCCATCGCCCAGGACGACGGCGAGATGCTGGCCGAGATCGGCTCCGGCACGCTGACCATCAGCAAGGATCAGACCTCCGGCCCCTTTATGTCCGACTTCTCTTCCTGGGGCCCCACTCCCAGCCTGACCATCAAGCCGGAGATCACCGCCCATGGCGGCAATATTCTGTCTTCCATCACCGGCGGCGGTTATGACCGTCTGTCCGGCACCTCCATGGCCTGTCCCAACCTGGCTGGCGTAGTGATTTTGCTGCGGCAGTATGTGGTGGAGAATTTCCCTGACATCGCCCATGACAATGTGGCGGTCAATGCCATGGTCAACCGGCTGATGATGTCCACTGCCGATATCATCATCAATACCAATGGCCTGCCCTATGCCGTGCGTAAGCAGGGCGCCGGCCTGGCTAACCTTTCCAATTCTCTGGGTACCACTGCCTACATCAAGACATTTGGCCAGAACGGCCAGATCATGGATAAGTCCAAGCTGGAGCTGGGCGATGATCCGGAAAAGAGCGGCGTGTATACCCTGAATTTCACCGTTGTGAACTTTGGCAGCAGCAGCCTTACCTATGATTTGGGCACCTATGTCATGACGGAGGGCATCAGCGATACCCTGACCAAGGACGGTGAGACCACCGTCACCGAGGAAGCCTATCTGCTGGAAGGCGCTTCTGTGGTTGTTTCCGCAGGCGGAAAGACCCTGGAGGGCACCCAGATCACTGTGGACGGCGGCAAGGAAGTGGCCGTCACCGTCACCATCACCCTCAGCGATACTGACAAGCAGTATATGGAATCCTTTGAAAACGGTATGTATGTGGAAGGCTTCGTGACCCTGACTGCCGTTTCCGGTACTGAGATCGACCTGAGCGTGCCTTACCTGGCCTTCTACGGCGACTGGACCAAGGCCCCTTTGTTCGACCTGGATTATTTTGAGACCAACGCCGACGAGTTGGACGATTCCATCTCTTTTGAAGACAAGGTCATGCCTGATGCCTACGCCACCCGCCCTGTCGGCGGCGTGGAGAGCGACTATGTCAGCTACCTGGGCTCTTACTACTTCCTGCAGGATCCCAACGACCGGATCATTTCTGCCAACCGGGACTACATTGCCCTTTCCAACCAGGAGGGAACCATCCACTCCCTGCGCTATGTCTGGGCAGGTCTTCTGCGCAGTGCTCAGCGGGTGGAGGTGACCATTACCAACGATACCACCGGCGAAGTGATCTTTGAAACGGTGGATGAAGATGTCCGCAAATCCTATGGCGACGGCGGCGCTTACATCTATCCTGCCAATATTGAGATCGAGTTCGATACCATGGACTATAATCTCATGAATAACTCCCAGTACACCGTCACTCTGGTGGGCTATCTGGACTACGGCGACGGCGGCCTGACCACCAACGAGAAAAATACCTTCACATTCCCTCTGACCATCGACTTTGAGGCTCCCACCATTACCGATGTGCGGTATTACTATGAGTACGATAAGTCCCTGGAAAAGAACCGCCTTTACGCCGAAGTTGCCATCTACGACAACCATCACGCCATGTCCGCCCAGTTGGGTTATGTGGGCACCGGCGAAGATGAAGATGGTAACCCCGTGGCGGAGATGGTCTCCTTTGAGCAGTACCTGACCCCTGTTTACTCCCAGAGAAATTCTGTTACTTATGTTACATATGAGTTGACTGACTATCTGAACGATATCAAGAACAACTCTATGAACCCCAATGCCTTTACCATCACCTGCTACGACTACGCTATGAACTATGCCACCTATGAGATCGGCCTGCCCGATGATTATGTGGATTTCTACTTCGATAGCCTGTCTGATGGCCTGACCCTGAGCCCCAATGAAGTATATTCTCTGGAGCCTCTGGTCTATCCCCAGGAATCCTGGAGTGAACTGCTGGAGTACACCTCCTCCCGTCCCAGCGTAGTCCGGATCGTCAACAATAAGCTGGTAGCGGTTGCTTCCGGCAATGCCATTGTCAAGGCCCGCGATCCGCTGACCAACAAGAGCGTTACCTTTAAGGTAACAGTCCTCAGCGAAGGGGACGAGGGCTACCGCCGTTACGATAAGCCCGTAGCGGATGTGTTCCGTCTGGACGGTTATCAGACGGTTAAGGCCTTCTTCATGGTCAACAGCTCTGACAAGCTGATCGGCGACGCAGGGGATACCCGCTTCTTCGAGGGTAATTACAGCCTGACGCTGTATCCTTCCGAATCTGTCAGACTGAACTACAAGCTGGATGCTTATTTCCCGGATGAAACCACTGTCCAGTTTGAATCCAGTAAGGACAGCGTAGTCACCGTGGATGAATTCGGCAATATCACCGCCGTGGGCGAGGGCCATGCCTCCGTTACGGTGAAGGTACTGCTGAACGGCAGAAGCACCTATTATTCCGAAACGGTTTCCATCGAGGTGAAGGATCCCTATGTCACCACCGGTGCCAGCCTGACCCATTACTATGGTAACGGCGGCCTGGTCCAGATCCCTGCGGATCTGAACCTGACGGAGATCGGTGCCTTTGCTTTCTCCAACTTCGATTATGTGGCGAAGACGCCGGAAGAGCTGGCCTTTGACGATGCCGAGACCATGAAGCAGTGGTTCATCGGTGACAACACCATCACCAAAGTCATCATCCCCGAGGGCGTAGAGAAGATCAACGCCTACGCCTTTGCTAACCTGACCGCGCTGGAAGAGATCGTCCTGCCCTCTACTCTGGAGGCTATTGAATACGGCGCGTTCTACAATTGTACTTCTCTTGAGAAGATTTCCTTCAGCGGCGAAAACAATCTGAAGATCATAAACCAGAGTGCTTTCGAGCTGTGCGCATTGAAGACTGTGGATCTGAGCGCTGTGTGCGTCATCTCCGATTACGCTTTTGCCGGCAACCAGGAACTGAAGAAGGTGGTCACCTCCGACAGCCTCCTGTCCATCGGCCAGTATGCCTTTGCCGGCTGCAAGAAGCTGACGGATGTGCAGATCGAATCTGCCAAGGTCAAGTACGGCCCCTATGCCTTCACTGCCTGCGATGCATTGGAGAGCTTCTATGTCAACGCTGCCGTCCTGCCCGAGGGTATGTTCTACCAGTGCAAGAACATGACCAGCGTTACTGTGGGTCCCGATGTCAATGAGATCGGTGAGTTTGCCTTCCGGGAAACGGCTATTGATACCATCACCATCAGCGAAGGCAACAAGTCCTTCCGGATCCAGTCTGCCGACCATGTCCTGTCTGCCGACGGGAAGACTCTGGTGGCTGTGGCACCTACCATCAGCGGCAGCTTTGCAGCTGCAAACCTGGGCGGCGCCGATGTAACAGCTCTGGCAAACGGCGCTTTCTCCCACAATATGAAGATCACTTCTGTGGAACTGCCCAATGTCACCGTGCTGGGCGACTACGCCTTCGGCTCCTGCCAGCGGCTGCAGTCCGTGAAGCTGGGCCAGCTCACCAAGATCGGTGAATACGCCTTCTTTGAAACCGGCATCACGCAGTTGCCTGCCTTTACTGCAGATACCGTCATCGGTAAGTACGCCTTCTCCTACACGGATATTACTTCCGTTGTGATCCCCGATAACATGGTTATCGCAGAAGGCGTATTCAGCGAATGCCTGTCTTTGAAGTCTGTCACCGTGGGCGACAATGTCACCATCGGCAAGTATGCCTTCTTCGTCACCAAGGATCTGGTGTTCACCGTGGATTACTATGTGGAAGACGACACCCGCTACTATTATTATGTGTTCTCTTCCGCATTGTCCGATGTGACCATTGGCGACAACGCGGTGATCGAGGACAATGCCTTTGCCAATGCCGCTTCCCTGAAGCGCGTGACGCTGGGCGAAAACGCCAAGATCGGCTATATGGCCTTCTACAACAATGCCAGCCTGGAGCAGATCGACCTGTCCAAGGCCGTGTCCATTGGTGACTATGCTTTCTCCGGCGACGTGTATTACATCTGCTATGATGAAAACATGTCTGTTGCCGCCGCCAGCCCCGATGGCTTCTATATGTACACCTACCATGCACCCAAGCTGCAGCAGGCAGATTTGTCCAGTGTTACCTTTGTGGGCAAGAACGCCTTCTCCTACTGCCGGGATATGACCCAGGTGGTCTTGGGTGAGAGCCTGACGGAGATCTCTGAATATGCCTTCGCCGGCTGCATCGCGCTGAAGGACATCGACCTGTCCAAGGTGGTCACCATCGGTGACTATGCCTTCCTGGAAAATGCCCTCACCACCGCGGATCTGTCCGCTGCGGAGACCATCGGCCAATATGCCTTTGTCAGCTGCAAGGATCTGACCTCCATCCGTCTGAATCCCAACGGTGTAGACATGGGTGAAGGCGCCTTCTCCTACTGCGAAACGCTGACAGATGTCATCAATATGGCTTCCGCCCGGAATCTTGGCAGCTATGCCTTTGCCTATACTGCTTTGACAGAAGCAGATCTGTCCGGCGCTGTGACCTTGGGGGACCATGTCTTCCTGAAGGAAGAACTGACACCTTTCCGTGTCATCCTGGGAAGCAGCCTGGAATCCTTGGGCGATAACCCCTTCGCCATGTGTAAACTGGAACCCTTCAGCAAGGAAGGCACGGTTATCTTCAACGGTGTGGAGTATCCTGCCCCCATTTATACCTACGATGTCAGCGCCACCGTCCATGTGATCGATGGCTCCCTGTACTGCAAGGTACCCAACGGCCTGGAGCTGATCACCTTTGCCGGCGAGAACCTGACTGATGTCCATGTGGCCGACGGCACCGTGCGTATTACCTCTATGGCATTTGCCAGCAGCGATGTACAGATGGTCACCCTGCCTTACACCGTGAAGGCTGTGGGCCATAAGGCATTCTTCGATTGCAGCAAACTGCAGATGGTGGTGTTCACAAGCTTTGAGTCTCCCATCATGGAAGAGGAATTTGACCCCACCTACTACGAAACCTACGACCATATCCCCGGCTCCGGCGATTATGGCACCTACGCCGATTACGACGGCAATGAGGTGCAGATCCTGGGCATGGGCCTGAACCCCTGGTATATGTGGAACGCCACCGGCGGCCTGTATTCTAATGTGTTCTACGGCGCCAACTTCGTGGATTATGTGGGTTATGTGGAAGACAAGTTGGTGATGGTGCGGCCTGCCAACGGTCAGCACTACGATTCTTACATCCTGGCCCAGTATTTTGATCTGACCATAGATGGCGCTACCGCTGCCGATGATGTGACGCTGGCCGCCATTGCTGCCATCAACGCCATCCCCGACCGGGTCACCTATGAGAACCGGGCCATCGTGGAAGCTGCCCGGGCGGCCTACAACAAGATCGCTACCACCGAGCAGCAGGCGCTGGTCACCAACTATGCGGCCCTGGTGTCTGCTGAGCAGCGTATCATCCAGCTCACTCCCACCGAGGGAGAGAAGCCTGCGGATCCCGTGGAGCCCATCCAGACGGCACCCTGGCTTGCCTGGGTGGTGATCGCCCTTGGCGTTGTCGGCGTGGCGGTGGTTGTGATCGCGGAGCACGGTAAGGAAGCCAAGCAGAAAAAGCAGACTGCCGCGGAAGCAGCTGCCAAGGAAAACGCAGAGAATTCCGAAAGCACCCGTGAAGAATAAGCGTTAAAACAACGGACAAGGTCCCGCCGGGCCTTGTCCGCACCCAAGAAAAGGAAGATGCAGATCATGAATCTGAAAAAAAATATGATGCTCTTTGTGCTGCTCCTGGCGGCGGTTGGGTTGCTGTGCGGCTGCGCAGAAGGCCAATCCCACTATGACCAGTTGGACACGGAGGGCTACACGGTCAGCGTGAAATTCGATGCCAACGGCGGTATTTTCACCACCAATACCTCCACGATCGTGGATTCCTATGACATTTCCAAGGCGCCCGTTTCCAGCGGAAAGGCCCAGATCGCGCTGCTGTCTCCGGACAATGCCGTGCGGGGGACCAATGCTTTCACCGCTGTAAAAAACGGTTACTTCCTGGCGGGCTGGTATGCTCAGCGGACGGAAACCGTGGATGAAAAGGGCGAAACTGTGGTGGTTTACGGTGAAAAATGGGACTTTGAGACCAGCCGTTTGGAACTGGATCCCAACGGAGCGTATTCCGCCGGATCGCCGGAACTGACCCTTTACGCAGCGTGGGTTCCCCTGTTTGCCGTGGAGATCTATGATCTGCATTCCGGTGAATATGTGAATCGTTTCCAGTTCAACCCTGCGGATGGGAACGAGTTTACACTCCCTGCCTGGAACCGGGATACCGGTGATATGGATTTGTTTGATTTCCCTAAGTATAGTGGACATACCTACAACGGCGTTTACTTTGATGCCGCAGGCACCCAGGCCGTTACCGACCAGACCATTACCCACCCCGGTGTGGTTGACTATACCAACGGCATGGGCAAAGATACAACCATGAAACTTTATGTGGACTTCCTGGAAGGGGAGTGGTTCCACATTTATACAGCCGAGCAGTTTAAGGACCATGCAAGCGTCAGCGGCAACTATGTCCTCCATGGGGATCTGGACTTTGCTGATGTGATTTGGCCCACATCCTTGATGTACGGTACCTTTACCGGCACCATTGATGGCAACGGCTATACAATGCAGAATATCTCTATCACGCAAACTAACAACTCCAAGACCAATGCGGGCCTGTTCGGCGCGCTTGCCGACAGCGCTTCTATCGAGAATGTTGCATTCCGCAACATTGCCTTTACCATCAAGGCCGGCACCCGTGTGTCCGGTGCCTCCTACGGCCTGTTTGCCGGCACCATTTCCGATGGCGCGCAGATCCAAAATGTTTCCATCCTGGACAGTCAGCTCCAGATCCATTCCGACTGCTACTTCGGCACCAATGACTATGCCATCGGCCTGGTCTGCGGTATGGGTAACAGCGACGCGGTCAGCACCTGGGAAATCCAGTGCGTTGCCGTGGGTGAGGAACCGGAAAAGGTGAGCTTCACTGTCGATGGCAATACCGTGACCCTCTCGTAAGTAACTACTTTAGCAAAAGGAGATTAAATAATGAAAAAGCGCATCTTGTCTGTGGTGCTGTGCCTGGCTCTGTGCCTGGGTATGGTATCTTCCCTGGCCGGCTGTAAAGGCAATGCCGATGTAGATGCCCTGGTCATCATGACCGAGCAGCTGGACGGCCTGTTCAACCCCTTCTTCTCCACCTCCGCTCCCGACGGCACCATCGTGGCTATGACCCAGATCGGTATGCTGTCTTCCAAGTACGTCAATGGCCAGGTGGAAGTGGCCTATGGCGACAACGAAGCCGTTGTGGTCAAGGACTATGACATCGTGGAAAACGATGACAACACCACTACCTACACCTTCGTTCTGAAGAACGGCATCCTCTTCTCCGACGGTCACCCTCTGACTATGGAAGATGTGCTGTTTAACTACTATGTTTACCTGGACCCTGTGTACACCGGCTCTTCCACCCTGTACTCCACCGACATTCTGGGCCTTTCTGAGTACCGCACCCAGACCCTGGGCGCCGCCTCCGAGGAATCCGATGCGCTGATCACTTCCCAGGCTGCCTCCCGTGCCCGGGACCGTCTGCATGAGCTGATCGACCTGTTCCGCTCCGAGCTGAAGGCCTCCAGTACCAATGAGGTCAGCTACGAAGCCATGAAGGAAGCCATCCTGGCTACTTCCGTCAGCTCCGGCTACAAGGCGGCTATCTCCAACGATCCCAGCGAGGTCTCTAACCAGAATCTGCTGGCTGACTATGAGCATACCCTGAAGCTGTTCCGGGAAGAGCTGGAGTCCGATTACACCAGCGCCCAGGAATCCTACACCGAAGCTCCCTACAAGGGCCACACCGAGTTTGAAAACGAGATCTTCTGCTTCATGTACTATGAAGGCTATGTAGAGACCGAGTACGCCAAGGTAAACGGCAAGACCGACCGCACCACCATTGAGTCTCTGACTCCTCTGTATCCCTCCACTATCACCACCAAGGAAGCCGCTGTGGATTACATCTACAACGATAAGATCGCCCGTGAGCTGGATGTGATCCTGCAGTACTGGGCTACCGCCGGCGAGCTGACCAGCGAGTACACCGCCAAGGCCAAGGAAGTCATCCTGTACGAGAATGTTTCTGACGATGGCACTCTGGCTGTTCCCAGCATTTCCGGCATCGTTTCCCTGGGCCACACCGATGCTGCCGGCTCCACCATCACCGTCAACGGCAATTCCTACACGGTTGCTTCCGGCCACAATGCCGACGGCACCGTTACCAATACCGCAGAGTATGACGTGCTGCAGATCACTATTGACGGCATCGACCCCAAGGCGATCTGGAACTTCGCTGTCACCGTGGCACCCCAGCATTATTATGGCGAAGGCAGCTCCGTCGGCGTGGACATTGCCAATAACCAGTTTGGCGTGGAGTTTGCTTCCTTCAGCTTCATGAAGGACATCATCCAGTCTAACCGCAACATCAAGCTGCCCATGGGCGCCGGTTCCTACAAGTGTACCGATAAGGATAACAACGATAACCCCTCTGAGAGCAAATTCTACGATAATAACGTCGTCCACTTCAAGGCTAACGAGAACTTCACCACCGTGGGCGAAGGCATTGAGAATGCCAAAATCGAGAAGATCCGTTACCAGATCGTTTCCTCCAATAATGCCATCGCTGCCCTGGAGGACGGCGCGGTCCACTACATCTCTCCCTCTCTGACTGCTGACAACTACGAAAAGCTCTCTGCCCTGGCATCCGATGGCTATGAAATGATCACCACCGACCAGCTGGGCTACGGCTATGTTGGCATCAACGCCTCCAAGATCAATGATCTGAATCTGCGTAAGGCCATCATGTGCGCCATGAACACCGCTTTGGCCATCGACTACTACCGTGCCGGTACCGCAGAGCAGATCTACTGGAACATGAGTAAGGTCTCCTGGGCTTACCCCGATGGCGCTTCCGCCACCGATAACGGCAAGGATTACCCCCAGATGGGCACCTGGAATGAGGAAGTTGCCATCAGCAACATCCAGAAGTATATGCAGGAAGCCGGCGTTTCCGGCGGCGAGAGCGAGCTGCGGATCACCTTCACCATCGCAGGCTCCACCCTGCAGGATCACCCCACCTATAAGGTATTCCGTGATGCTGCCGCTTTGCTGAACTCCCTTGGCTGGGAGGTCGAGGTAGTTTGCGACACCCAGGCTTTGACCAAGATCAACACCGGTTCTCTGGAAGTCTGGGCCGCTGCCTGGTCCTCCGCTCTGGACCCCGATATGTATCAGGTCTATCACAAGGATTCCACCGCCACCAGCACAAAGGCCTGGGGCTATGACTACATCAAGACCAGCGGCAGTGCCGAAGAGAACGATATTCTGGAGGAACTGAGCGATCTGATCGACCAGGCCCGTGAGACCAACGATCAGAACGCCCGCGCAGATCTGTACGAGCAGGCCATGGGCTATGTTCTGGATCTGGCTGTGGAGCTGCCTGTCTACCAGAGAAGCGTGCTGTACGCCTTCAATGCCAATGTTATCAACGCCGACTCCATCCCCGAGGAGATCAACCCCTATTCCTCTCCTCTGGACCGCATCTGGGAAATCGAATTCGCAAGCTGATAAAGGTCGTGGCTTATGCTGAAATACATTATTAAACGATTGGCGTACTCTGTCCTGATCCTTCTGGGCGTTTCGCTGATCATCTTCGCCCTGATCCAGCTCATGCCCGTGGACTTTATCCAGAGCAAGGTGGATGCTATGAACCAGGGCGGCGCTACCGTAGATCAGTCTGTGGTAGATGCTATGTACGAAATGTACGGTATCGAGCAGAATAAGACCTTTGGCGGCATCATGAAAGGCTACCTTAACTGGCTGGGCGCCTTGGCTCGCTTTGACCTGGGCACCAGCTGGGTCCATGGATCCCCTGTGGCGGATGTGATCGTCAGCCACATGGGCATCTCCTTTGCCATCGCGCTGATCGCAACCATTTTTGAGTTTCTGATCGCTATTCCCCTGGGCATTACGGCGGCAACCCATCAATACAGCCTCCGGGACTATATTGTCACCATCCTCGTGATGGTGGGTATCTCGCTGCCCTCCTTCTTCTTCGGTAATATCCTGAAGGATCTGCTGGCCCTGAAGCTGGACTGGTTCCCGCCATCCGGCCTGATCGATGCTACCCAGTCCTACAAGGGCTTGGATCTGCTGCTGGACTATGCCCGCCATGTGTTCATCCCCATTTTGACGGTGGTGATCCTCAGCATCGGCGCCAGAATGCGTATGACCCGTACCAATATGTTGGAAGTGCTCAATTCCGACTATATCCGTACCGCCCGCGCCAAGGGTCTGGAGGAAAGCAAGGTCATCAATAAGCATGCTTTCCGCAACACCCTGATCCCCCTGGTCACCTCCATGGCCGGCCTGCTTCCCAGCCTGTTCTCCGGCGCTATCATCACCGAGCAGGTGTTCAATCTGCCCGGCATCGGTAATGTGGCTCTGGATGCTATGAACCGGGGCGACATTCCCTTTATCATGGGCTATAATATGTTCCTGGCGCTGCTGAGCGTCCTGGGTGTCCTGCTGGCGGACCTGATGTACGCTGTGGTTGACCCCCGGGTCAAGCTGGAGTGAGGAGGTGTACCATGGAAGAAGTAAAGAATGAACAGATCCAGGACACCGAAACCCCGCTGGACAAAAATGTCCGCTTAATGTCCCCCACCCAGATGGTGGTGCGCCGATTCTTCCGCTCAAGGCTTAGTATCATCGGTATGATCATGGTGGTAAGCCTGTTCCTCTTCAGCTTTGTAGGCCCTCTGTTCCTGGCAGAACTGCCCCACAAAGAAGTGATCAACGGTGTGGAAGTGGAAGTGTATGATTCCACCAATGGCAAGTGGGGCGAAACCGAACTGGACCGCAGCGGTAAGACGGAATACGCCACCGCTGTTATCACCTATACGGTGGATGGCGTGGAGTATACGCTCCACCAGACCACCGAGACCCAGCTGATCGACAATTTCCTCTCTGCACCTTCTGCGGAGCATCCGCTGGGCACCGATGACCAGGGCTACGATATCCTGGTGCGCCTTATGTATGGCGGCCAGATCTCTCTGATCGTTAGTTTCCTGGCCGTGTTTCTGATCACCATTTTCGGCGTGATCCTGGGCGGCATCTCCGGTTTCTTTGGCGGTGCCGTGGACAATGTGATCATGCGTATCTGCGATGTGCTGATGTGCCTGCCCGGCGTGCCGATCCTGCTGATCGTCAGTACGGTGCTGGACGGCTGGATCAAGCTGGACTGGATCGAGGCCGATGCCCGCATTTACCTTTTGATGATCTTCCTGTCCTTCATCTCCTGGCCCGGCACAGCCCGTCTGGTCAGAGGCCAGATCCTGTCCCTGCGTGAGCAGGAGTATATG
>SVLA01000057.1 GCA_015068175.1 Oscillospiraceae bacterium | reverse complement strand
CAGCTGGGCGCCAAGCCCGTCACCTGCTCCGATTCCACCGGCTGGATCTACGATCCCGACGGCATCGACGTGGCAACGCTGATCGAAGTCAAGCAGGTCCGCCGGGCCCGGCTGACGGAATACGCCGCCGCCCGGCCCAACGCCCGGTATCACGAGGGCAAAGGCGTCTGGACGGTGAAGTGCGACGTGGCTCTGCCCTGCGCCACCCAGAATGAACTGCTTCTGGACGACGCGCAGACTTTGGTGCAGAACGGCTGCATGGCCGTGGCCGAGGGTGCCAATATGCCCACCAGCCTGGAAGCCACCCACTACCTGCAGAGCCACGGAGTGCTGTTCTGCCCCGGCAAGGCCGCCAACGCCGGCGGCGTGGCCACCTCCGCCCTGGAGATGAGCCAAAATTCCCAGCGGCTGAGTTGGACTCTGGAAGAAGTGGACGAAAAGCTGAAAGGCATCATGGTCAACATTTTCCACAATCTGGACGATGCCGCCAGGGAGTACGGCATGGAAGGCAACTATGTGGCCGGCGCCAACATTGCCGGTTTCAAGAAAGTCTGTGAGGCCATGCTGGCCCAGGGGGCTGTATAAGACCAAAAGATCCCGACCGGTTTCGGTTGGGATCTTTTTCCGTATAAAATGAAAAAACTCCCTGCCGAGAAAGTCGGAAGGGAGATATTTTCAGAGAGATCAGGCCAGCTTGTTCAGCTTCAGGGTCAGGCTGCTCTTCTTGCGGGCAGCGTTGTTCTTGTGCAGAAGACCCTTGTTGACAGCCTGGTCGACAGCCTTCACGGCCACGGCGTAGGCAGCCTGCGCGGCAGCCTTGTCGCCGGAAGCGACAGCAGCGTCAAACTTCTTCAGGACGGTCTTCAGCTCGGACTTCTCGGCCTTGTTCTTCTCGTAAGCGATCTTGGAAGAAATGACATCCTTCTTAGAGGACTTGATGTTGGGCATGGTTACACCTCCTGTTCCCAGACGTTTTCATACAGATATGCATTATAACGCCGTTTGCCCATAAAATCAATCCCTTTTTCAAAATTTTTTCAGAAAAAGTTAGGATTTTTCAACCCTCTCCCGTCCCGTAATACAAAAACGGCTGTCAAGACCCATTTTTTCGACTACAAAAAAGTCCTTGGCCAAAACGGAGAAAGTAAAAAAGTGGAAAGTTGTCGAAAGCCGTCGAAAAGTATTATGTTGACCAGCGGTGCTGTTATTTTCTACTTCCACATCGCCGCCAGCCTGTGGAAAAACCTGTGGAAACTGTGGAAAAGTTCGGCACTCCCCCCTCTTTTCCACAAAATACCAATCTTGGTACCCCGGAAAATCGGGGGTATTTTCCCTGATTTTTCCCTCATTCCCCCCATGAAACTGTGTTACGGAAACGGGCGTAACGCTTTGTAAACCGGTGCATTTTGCGCCAAAAAGTTGAAAAAACAAGGTTTTTGCATCTTCCCCGTTCCCTCCCCCGGCAGAGACTCCGATTTTTTTGTGAAAAGCTACAAATTTTACCACAAAAGGGCGCGTTGCAGTAATTTCGCAGCGCGCCCTCTGTATATTTCATATGCTTTGGATCACTTTTTGCCCAGGCGGATCAAATTCCAGCTCTTATGCTTCAATGTCGCCGCCAGGGTCTCCCCTTCCTTCCGGCCATCGCCGTCGGCTGCGGGCCGGATGCGGTCCGGGGCCCCTTCCGTATTGACGGCGTAGAGGTCCTCGTCGTGGAGGGTGATATGCTCCAGGACCCGGAAATGGGCAAACTGCCGCAGCTCCATCTCCAGGGCCAGGTCCTCCTCCAGGCTCTTGTTCACCGCCAGGACCACCAATTCCTCCGCTTCCTCATTATAGACCGCCACGCTGTCCACATAGGGCACCGCGCCGTATTTCTTATTGGCATAGGCCGGACACCGGACCTGGGTCTGCAGGACGGTGCCCCGGGCATACTTGCCGGTGAGCCAATAGGGATAGTAGATGGTCTGCCGCCAGGCCCCCGTATCGGAGGTCATAATGGGAGCAATGACATTCACAAGCTGGGCCAGGCAGGCGATCTTCACCCGGTCGGCATGGCGCAGGAGCGTAATGAGCATGCTGCCCACCAGCAGGGCATCCTGGAAATCGTAAACATCCTCCAATTGATGGGGCGCCTGGGTCCAGCGCTCCAGCTTTTGATCCTGCTCGTAGGAATGGTACCACACATTCCACTCGTCGAAGGACAGATAGATCGTCTTGCTGCTGTGCTTTTTGGCCTTGATGTAATCGCAGATATTGGCCACGTCGGTGATGAACCGGTCCATGTCCAGATTGTTGGCCAGGAAGGTCTCCGGATCCCGCTGGCCGTCGCCGTAGTAGGTGTGCAGGGAGATGTAATCCACATGGTCATAGCAATGGTCCAGCACCGTGGCTTCCCATTGGCCGAAGGTGGGCATGCCGGAATTGGAACTGCCGCAGACCACCAATTCGATGGAGGGGTCCAGGCCCTTGAGGACCTTGGCGGTCTCATCCGCCAGGCGGCCGTATTCTTCCGCGGTTTTGTGGCCGATCTGCCAGGGGCCGTCCATCTCGTTGCCCAGGCACCACAGCTTGATGCCGTGGGGTTGTTCATAGCCGTGGGCCTTCCGCAGCTCGCTGTAATGGGTTCCCTGGTCCAGATTGCAGTATTCCAGCAATTCCATGGCTTCCGCCACGCCCCGGGTGCCCAGGTTGATGGCCATCATCACGTCGGTTTGGGCCTTTTTTGCCCAATCGCAGAACTCATTGAGGCCCACTTCGTTGGTCTCCACCACGCTCCAGGCCAGGTCCACCCGCTTGGGGCGTTGTTCCCGGGGGCCTACGCCGTCTTCCCACTTGTAGCCGGAGACGAAATTACCGCCGGGGTAGCGGACCATGGGGACCTCCAGCTCCCGGACCAGTTCCAGGGTATCCGTCCGGAATCCCTGGTCATCGGCAAAGGGACTGCCGGGCTGATAAATGCCCTGGTATACCGCCCGGCCCAGATGCTCGATAAAGGAGCCGTAGATCCGGCGGTCGATGGTGCTGACCTGAAAATCTTTGTCAATAATGATCTTTGCCTGCTTCATAGATTTTCTCCTCCTGTTTGTCCGTGGAACAACAGCGTTCCATGGGCTTCGGCAACGCCTTTCAGTTCCGGGCAGGGTGTATTGCTCCAAACTTCCTTCACGGAGGCCTGACAGCAGAACGGCCTGCTGTCCGGGAACATGGCGGCGCATTCTTCGGCAGTGACGCTCATCTGCCGGGGTGCATCGGTCAGATTGAACAGCGCCACATAATATTCGCCGTTTTGGGGGTCTACGGCGCACCACACGCATTGCTCCCGGTCCCGCAGGACCTGGTGGGCCGTAAAACGGCCGTTTTCCAGCCGCAGAAGCTCCTCGTTTTGCAGAAGGGACAAGGTCCGGTCATCCAGCTTGGTCATCTCCGCACCCAACATCAAGGGCGAACCGAAGATGCACCAAAGGGTCATCATGGTCTTCTGCTCCGCAGGGGTGAAGCGGGTATCCCGCTCTTCACCGAAATGCTTGCCCACTTTGCCCAGGGGGAGCATATCACAATCGGGCCAGCAACCGGGGGACACATGGTCCTGCCATTTTTCGCACCGATCGAACATATACAGCAGGGTATCCCAGTTGTCCCAGAAATCATCGGTGATGCGCCACATATTGGCATACTTTTTATAGTGTCCGCTTTCATCCACCTGGGCCGGCCCGGGTGAAAGGCTGAGGACAATGGGACGGCCGCATTTTTCGATGGCTTTGTGGATCATCTCCACTTCGTGTTTTCGGCCATAAGTCCGGTTGGGCCAGAAGCCGGTGGCGCAAATATCATCCACCTTGATAAAGTCCACGCCCCAGGCGGCATAAAGGGCCAGCAGGGAATCATAGTAGGCCTGACCGGCGGGACAATCCCGGACACCGTACATATCCGGATTCCACTCGGCGATGGAGGAGGGGTCTGCCACCATATCTGCCGTTACATCGGTGCCCAGAATGGGCAGATGATCCTGGGCGGCCTTACGGGGGATGCCCCGCATGATGTGGATGCCGAATTTCAGGCCCAGGGCATGGATCTTATCCGCCAGAGGTTTGAAACCGGCGCCGCCGGCAGAGGACGGGAATTTATCCGGGCAGGGCAACAGCCGGCCGCATTCGTCCATCTCGTTTTTCCCGAAGGGGATATACTGAAACCGATCCCGCATGGAGGCGGTGGCATAGGCATACCACTGGATATCCACCACGATATATTCCCATCCGTAGGGCTTCAGATGCCGGGCCATGAAGGACGCATTGGCCAGCACATCCTCCTCCCGGACATTGGTATCGTAATAATCGTAGCTGTTCCAGCCCCGGGGTGGGGTCGGAGCGAAGAGATTCTTATTCATAAGCTACCTCACGCCTCCGCTTTGCCTGCCGAGCCGAGAACATCCCGCAATTTTTGCCGTACCATTTCCTTCACTTCCCGCCGGGCCGGGGCCAGATACTGCCGGGGGTCGAAATGGCTGGGATTTTCCGCCAAATATCGGCGCACCGCCGCCGTAATGGCAATGCGGGTATCGGAGGCCACGTTGATCTTGCACACCCCCAGGGCCGATGCTTTGCGGAGCTGCTCGTCGGGAATGCCCACTGCGCCGGGCATCACGCCGCCGAAACGGTTGACGGTTTCGATCAGGTGCGCCGGCACGGAAGATGCGCCGTGAAGCACCAGGGGAAACCCCGGCAGCAGGGCCATGATCTCCTCCAGAATATCAAAGCGGAGGGCCGGCTTCGTGCCGGGTTTGAATTTGTAGGCGCCGTGGGAGGTGCCCATGGCAATGGCCAGGGAATCGCATCCGGTGCGGGCCACAAATTCCGCCGCTTCTTCGGCGTTGGTGTACCGGGCCTTGTCCGCGGAAACATCCACATGATCTTCCACGCCGGCCAGGGCCCCCAGCTCTGCCTCCACCACCACGCCCCGGTCGTGGGCGTATTCCACTACCCGGCGGGTCAGGGCCACATTTTCCTCAAAAGGCAGGGCCGAAGCATCGATCATGACGGAGGTATAGCCGCCGTCGATGCAGAATTTGCAGGTTTCAAAATCCCGGCCGTGGTCCAAATGGAGGGCCATGGGAAGGTCGGGGCATTCTTCCGCCGCCGCCTGCGCCAGTTTGACCATGTAGGTGTGGTTTTCCGTCACATCCTGGGACACCTGGATGATGACGGGGGAACGCTCCTCCCGGCAGGCTTCGGTGATGGCCTGGACGGTCTCCATATTGTTGAAATTGAAAGCGCCGATGGCGTAGCCGCCGGCGTATGCTTGGCGGAACATCTCCGCCGTTGTCACAAGGGCCATGGTTTGCCTCCTCAGATATGGTCGGGATAGCGCTCCGCTGTGATGACGCCGTCCTGCACATGGAACTTGCAGATCCGGGCAGAACGGGCATCGAAGACATTTCCCGCCGCGCCGTAATCCCGGGCGTGATAGACGGCGTACCATTGGCCGTTTTCCCTGATCATGGAATGGTGGCCGGTGCCTTCCTCAAATTCGTTGGCCTTCAGCACCGGATGGTAAGTGTGGTCGTCCGGGTATTTTTCAAACTTGATTTTTGTCAGATCGGTCTCATGGGTCTTTGCCCGGGCGTAGCCGACGTAATAGGTGGGTTTTTCAAAGCAGTTGCCGGAATACATCAGGTACTGCCAGTCCCCTTCCCGGAAATAGAAAGCGCCCTCGATGGTGTGCCAATGCTGACCCGGACGGTAGCGGTCCTTCCAGTAGATGTCTTCATCCATGGTGGGCTCCACCGCCAGCACCGGCCGGCCGGCAGGGGTGAAGGGATCCAGCATTTTGTCCACATAGATGCAGGTGCCGATCCGGTCCCCTTCAAAGCGGTTGGCGGAATAAAAAAGGAAAAGTCCGGCCTCATTTTGCACCATGTGGGAATCGATGGAAAAAGGCTCCAGGATCCGCCTGACCACCCGGAAAGGTCCCAGGGGATGATCCGCCACGGAAACATACATGGCTCCTTCGTGGCCCCCCGGATCCGGGGTCACCTTTTCCCCCTCCATGGAGTTGTACATATAGAATTTTCCATCCAGTTCAATGACGCTGGGGGCCCAGAAGGCATGGCGGCCCCGGACGGTCAGCACCGGGCCGTGATACTGCCAGCCTTCCAGCAGCCGGTCGGAATGGTAGGCATAGATGGCATCATGGCCGGTGACATAAATGTAATAGCGTCCGCCGGACTTCAAAATAAAGGGGTCGGCCTGGCCGGGATAGCACCCTTCTTCGATCTTCAACAGGTTCATCAGGTCCTCCTTACCGCAATGTGATGCGGAAGCACAGGGGATAGTCGGTGGCAATCGCCGCCGGCAGGGCGATGTGCAGGCCCTCCCCGTCCCGGGTGTAGGTCAGGGGACCGTCGTGGCCCAGCAATTCCACCGTCTCCATGCCGAAGTCGTGGATTCCGTTGGCGCGGAAACTGCGGATGGTCACTGTCCGGCCGTCGGGCCGCATCTGCATGGCATAGACCACGCCGGCTTTATAGGTGAAGCGAAAATCCTCCGCCGTATATGCATTCTCGTCGCCGTCAATAAAGGCGCCGGTCTGGCGGTTGACACTTCCCTCGCCAAAGGCCCGCCAGGGGGTGGTGCCGTAGATGCCTTCGCCGTTGGTCTTCAGCCAGCGGCCCAGCTCCCGCAGCACATGGGTCTCTTCTTCCGTGATGGTGCCGTCGGCCCGGGGACCCACATTCAGCAGCAAAATGCCGTTTTTGCTGACGATGTCGATGAGGTCGCAGATGATCTGCCGGGGAGATTTGAACACATTATCGGCGGTATAGCCCCAGGAATTTTTACCGATGGCGGTGCAGGTCTGCCAGGGCGTGGGGGAAATGCCCCCCAGAGCGCCCCGTTCCACGTCATAAGTGGCGGCGCCGGGGGCAAAGGCTTCCCATTTATAGTTGATGGTGACCTTCACGCCCCATTCCGCCGCCCGGTTGTAATAATAGGCGGCGATCTTCTTCAGGTAGGGTTTGAAGGCATAATTCTGGATCCACCAGTCGAAATACAGCACATGGGGGCGATAGCGGTCAATGAATTCACAGACCCGGACCATCCAATCCGTCAGCCATTCCTCCGTGGGCGGCGTTCCCGCAGGGGACTCCGTGGTGTTATAAAGGGACCGGTCGTCAAATTCCGGCAGGTACACCGCCGGTCCGTAGAAATCGGCATAGGCCGGGTCATTGACGTCGCTGTCAAAGGTGCGGCCCATATTCATAAAGAAATAGTGTTCCGCCCGGTGGTTGGAGGCGCAGAATTTCAGCCCCGCTGCCTCCGCGGCGGCTTTCACTTCCCCGATCACGTCCCGCTTCGGCCCCATGGCCACCGCGTTCCAGTTGTTGAGATCGGTGTCATACATGGCAAAACCGTCGTGATGCTCTGCCACGGGCATGACGAACCGGGCGCCGGCGGCGCGGAACAGCTCTGCCCAGGCCGCCGGATCGAATTTTTCCGCCTTGAACCGGGGGATAAAATCCTTATAGCCGAACACTTTATGTTCGCCGTAGGTCTTCCGGTGATGTTCAAACTCCCGATGGCCGGGGTCATACATATTCCGGGAATACCATTCGTTGCCGAAGGCCGGCACGGCATAGATGCCCCAATGGATAAAGATGCCCAATTTCCCCGCGGTGTACCATTCCGGCGGCGTATGGGCCGTCAGAGAGGCCCAGTTGTCCCCATAGGGGCCCTGGGCAATGACCCGGCGGATCTGCTGCAGATATTGTTTCCGGTCCATGGCTGACATCCTTTCTTCATGCCGTCCCGAAAAGGGCATGGGCGATCACTTTGCTTCGGGGTATTCGTTGCACAGCAGGCGGTAAGGAGGCTCGTCCTCCTCGATGGTGGGGAAGCGGCCCACGGGAGGATTGAAGCGGTTGTCCGTGTTGTCGTCGTTGCACTGGCTCACTTCTCCCAGCAGGACCGGGCCGGTGCCCTCTTCCACGGCGAAATCGTGGTACATGAACTGCTGGATGTGGATGCTCTCGCCGGGGGTCAGCCGCACCTGGGTGCCGGCCGGCACGGTGAAGGTCCGGCCGTCCATGTGGACCGTCACATCGGACTCGTAGTCAATGGACTCATCCTTGTGGCTGTTGTAGACCCGGATCAGCACGTTTCCGCCGCCGCGGTTGATGATATCCTCGGTCTTGTACCAATGGAAATGGTTGCAGGCGGTCTGCCCCTCCTTCAGGTACAGCAGCTTTTCGGCGTACACCTTGGGATACTTGTCCGCCATGGCCCGGTTGCCGTTGCGGATGGTGATCAGGCTGAAGCCAACCTTATCAAAATCGCCCATACCGAAGTCGGTAATATCCCAGCCCAGCATGCAGTCCCGGACTTCGTCATATTCGTGACCCAGGGTCTTCCATTGCTCGGGGGTGAAATGGCAAAACGGCGGCAGGTAGCAATGCTCCTTTTCGCACATGGCTTCCAGCTCCTTCAGAGCCTTGTTGATCTCAGAACGTTTCATAATATTTCTCCTTTCGGTCATTGCCAGTCCCGCAGGGACCAGTCGTGTTTTTGAATGCAGTGATACTCTTCCAGGGAAATGGGGATCACGGTGCCGTGCTTATAGCCATAGGGGAAGGAAAAGGCCTTGTCGGAGCGGAGGAATCTGCCGCTGGCCAAGGACTCCGCCAGGAAAGGTACATATCCCTGCCCTGGGCCGGGCACGCCATAGTAATCCAAAAACAGGCACCAGCGGCCGTCTTCCAGCCGGCAGGCGGTAGGGCCTTCGTAAAGGCCTGCCTCGATGGAACGCATGCTTTCATCGAAGGCGGTATTTCGGGTATAAGGTCCTTCGGCGTGGTCCGCCTGGAGCAAAATGATCCGCTCCGGGTCATGATCACACTTGAGGAACATGAAATACCGGCCGTTTTCCACATAGATGGCGGAATCGATGATGCCTGCATCCGGCTTTTCATACAGCAGACGGGGCGTTGTGAAGGTTTCAAAATCCTTGGTGCGGGCAAACCAGATGCCCATATTTCCAAAGCCGTTGTGGGCATGGCTGGAGGACCAATGAAGGACATAGTCCTCCATTTCCGGGTCATAGAACACATCCGGCGCCCAAAGACAACCAAAGTCCGCATCCCCCAGGGGCAGTAGCCGCTGGGCAGACCAGTTCACCAGGTCTGCCGATTCCCACATGGACAAACATTTGCTGCCATGATGGGAAACGGTGGGCCAGTCGAAATGGTATCGATTCTTAAAATTGTAGGCAAGGCTCAGATCCGTGGCGAAAATGCGGTAAATGCCGTCGTTTCCCCGGATGATGGTGCAATCCCGAACGCCCTTTTCTCCCAGCACGGACCACAGCACCGGTCGGCCCTCATGGACCTGCTCCCAGTGAAATCCGTCCAGGCTCAGGCCGAAATAGACCTGCTCCCCATCCGGCGTTTTCCGCTCCCGGAAATGGACGAATAAGTACGCTTGCATAAACTCACCTCACGGGGCGGATGGTGAAGCGGAAATCGATCTCCTTCTCATCCAGACGGTAGGGCTTTTCCAGGCTCGGGCCGCAGGAATTGGAGCCGATGCCGGAGACTTTGTAGTCGATCCGCAGGTGGGTATTGCCGTCGGCCGCCAGCTCGTCGGTATGCTCCGCCTTCATCAGAGCGGCGGTGGAATAACGGGACACATTGATCTCCATATCATCAGCGCGGAATTCCAGATCCCCGATCTTCAGCAGTTTCACCGCCGTATGGTTGCCATGCTCCTGGGGCCGGACATAGCGGACATATTCCCGATCCGTATTACTGCTATGAAGGCTCACAGCGCCGGCGTGACACAGATCCCGGTAGCTTTCCGCCGGACCGTTGCCGTAGTAGGTAAATTCGTTGACTTCTCCGGGCAGGGTCCATTCAAAACCCAGCCGGGGCAGCCAAATGGCATCAGCGCGGACCGTACCCCGGAGGGACAGGCTGATTTGGCCCTCCCGGCCGATCTCGATCCGCTGGGCAAATCGTACTACCGGCGCTCTGGAAATGCCGGCCAAAGAGCCGCTGACTAAAATGGCATGGTCTTCCACCCGGCAATCGTAGATTTTGATGAAGGTCTTGTCCAGATTTTCGCCCTGCCACTCGTCCAACTGCATCCAGCGGAAGCGGATATTGCGGTCGTTATCCGTGGGCGCCCGCCAGGCAGACAGCACAGGCATGGCCGCCAGTTGCTCCCGGCCCCGGACAACCAGGCTGGTGAAGGCACCGTAGTGTTTGGAGAAGGTATAGGCAAAGCCTTCGCCCCGGGCGCAGACATAGTGCTCGTCCTGGGTCAGCTCCAGCCGGGGCTCCCGGACCTCTTCCCGGATGGCGCAGGGCAGATCGTGCTGGGTATGGGCCACTTCCCGACCGTCTTTTAGCAGCTGGGTATTCACCGTGGCACCAAAGCGGCAAATCACCGGGGTCCAGGGCACCGCCACCGCGGCGGCGGTATGGGGCGCTGCCTCCAGGGTCATGGCGGTGACGGCCTGCTTTTGACCGTCCACTTCCACCCAATATTGGAATTCATATTCATTCAAATCGGTAAAGTCCAGGCGGTTATACACCGTCAGCACCTGGTCGGCATACCGGGTACGGATGGGCTGATAGGCCGCTTTGGCTTCCAGGGAGCCGGCCTTCAGGCTGCGGTCCGAGAATACCAGTCCGTCACAGCAGAAATTGCCGTCGTGGGTCAGCTCACCGGGGAAATCGCCGCCGTAGCGCTGGACACCATCCACGGTGACCACATGGTCGGCCCATTCCCAGATACAGCCGCCGATGAGCTTGGGATACCGGTCAAACAGTTCATTGTAATCCCATACGTCGCCGGGGCCATTGCCCATGGCGTGGGAATATTCGCACAGAAACACCGGCATGGGCAGATCGTCACACCGGGCAAACCCCTCTGTTTCTTCCAGGGAGGTATACATTCTGGAGTAGACGTCCGTATTGTAATTCTGGCCCTTGCGGCTGGCATCCTCGGCATGGAGCAGGCGGCTGGCATCCCGCTTTTTGGTCCAGCGGATCATGGCCACATGGTTGGCGCCGTGGCCGCTTTCGTTGCCGGTGGACCACATGATCACCGCCGGGTTGTTTTTGAAGGTCTCCACCATCCGGCCCATCCGGTCCAGATGCTCCGCCTTCCACTCCGGCATGGTGCATGGCCAGGCATTGGACTCCACGTCAAAATGGTAATCCACATTGGGCAGGCGGCGGAGGAAACCGTGGGTCTCGATGTCGGTCTCGCAGATCACATAAAAACCCAGCTCGTCGCACATCTGCATGAATTTGGGCGTGGGCGGATAGTGCGAAGTGCGGACGCAGTTGATGTTTAGCTCCTTCATCAGCAGAAGGTCCGCCCGCAGTTCCCCGTCACTCTGGCACCAACCCCGGTGGGGATCCGTATCGTGGTGATTGACGCCGTGGAGCTTCACCGCCACACCGTTGATCAGCAGGGCATATTCGTCAGATATTCCGATCTTCCGCAGGCCGGTCCTGAATTCCAAAACCTCCCCGTCCCGCTCCAGGATCACGGTGTAAAGGAAGGGTTTTTCCGCATTCCAAAGGATGGGTTCCTTCGGAGCAAAGGTAAATTCCCCATCCATTTGGCCATCCGTCAGCACTTCATCCCCGGCCAGGATCCGGACCCGGGCAGCGCCTTCCAGCCGGATGCGGATGTTGCGGTCATTGGGGATCATCTCCACGTCGGTGATGTGGCCCGCCGGCCGCTGCAGGATGTACACATCCCGGAAAATGCCGTTGTAGCGGAAAAAGTCCTGGTCCTCCAGGTAACTGCCGGAGCACCACTTC
>SVLA01000056.1 GCA_015068175.1 Oscillospiraceae bacterium | reverse complement strand
GGGTACCCTCCATGACGCAGGCCACACAGGTGCCGCTGGCCCCCTCCGGACGGCCCTCCAACAGCATTTGGCTGGGATTGGGCACCTCCACCAGGCCCCGATCTGCCATTTCAAACACACCGATCTCATTGGTGGAGCCGAAGCGGTTCTTTGCCGCCCGCAGCAGACGGTAGGAGGAATTCTGATCGCCCTCAAAATACAGCACGCAATCCACCATGTGCTCAAGGACCTTGGGGCCGGCAATATTGCCGTCCTTATTGATATGGCCCACCACAAAAACCGTGATCCCCTGCTGTTTACTGAGCTGCATCAAAGTCATGGTGCAGTCCTTGACCTGGGAGATACTTCCCGGGGCCGAGTCATTTTCTTCGTTATACATGGTCTGGATGGAGTCCACGATCAGGATCTCCGGCTGGGTCTGCTCTGTGGCATTAAGAATATCGGAGATCCGGGTCTCGGAAAGGATCAGCAATTCCGGTGCGGTCACGTTCAGTCGCTGGGCCCGGAGTTTGAGCTGGCGCTCGCTTTCTTCGCCGGAGATATACAGCACCCGTCGCTGGGCGCAGAGCTGACGGCAGATCTGCAGCAGCAAGGTGGATTTGCCGATACCGGGGGCGCCGCCCACCAGGACCAGGCTCCCGGCTACGGCACCGCCGCCCAGAACACGGTCCAGCTCCCCCATCCAGTTCGTCGATGCGCTGGGGTTTACGGCTCATGCCCACGGTGGAGGAAGCCGCCCGACCGGGGGCCGCGGGCCGTTCTACATGCTCCTGCATGGTGTTAAAAGCGCCGCAGGACGGGCAACGGCCCATCCATTTTGGAGTCTCGTTGCCGCAGGCGTTGCAATAGAATACGGTTTTTGTCTTGGCCATGGAATCACCTCGATGGTTGAATAATCCAATTATATCAGGACGAACAGATGTTTGTCAAGGCGAAGAAGACGGGAAATCTTGACCTTTTTGTGCGGTTGTGCTATGATGGGAAAAATTGGAGAAAGGACGGGACGGATATGGTTCATCATCGGAATCGGATCCTGCTTTGGGTCACGGCGGCCTTTGTCGTTTTACTGGCGGCTTTGCTGATCCTGACCTGCATCGACATTTATCAAAGCGGTGAGGATCCTTTTACCCGGGAGCGGATCGCTCTGGGGATCCGGCGGCTGAGCATCCCCATGATTCTGTGTGTACTGTCTGCAGTGATCGGCGGCCTCTTCGGCGCTGTACCGACGGAGAAGGTACGCCCGGTGCGGCAGCTTCGGGATTTGCTGGCGCGTCAAAATTCCAAATGGGACCAGGCGGATGAGGATCAGAAGATGCAGATCCGCAGGGAATGGAAACTGCGGAAGATCTGGGCCTGGGGCGCCGGACTTGTGATTACCCTGCTGACAGTCGTTCCCGTCATCTATTTCTGTGATCCCAGCCATTTTACCATCGAAAACCTGACGGCTGACGTGTTGCGCGGTGTTTTAACGGCCATGATCCCAGGTATGCTGATCCTGGCGGTTTTCTATGGCGTGGACCGGGTCCTGGCCGGCAGTATGGAACGGGAATTGCTGATATGGAAAGTGGTGCCCGGAAAGGCGGAAGCGCCGGCGGCTCCCGGCGAAAACCGGAAGGTCCTTTGGGTCCTCCGGGTGGTTTTGTTGGCTGCGGCGGTGGCAATGATCGTCCTGGGCATCGATAACGGCGGAATTGCTGCCGTATTGGGCAAGGCCATCCGCATTTGCACGGAATGTATAGGATTGGGTTGATCATATGGAAAAGATAAAGAAATGGTGGGTGGAACACCGGCCCACGAAGCGGCGGCTGATCCAGCTTTACGCAGCGTTGCTGACCAACGCCAACCTGAAAGGATTCGGCAGCGGCAAGATCTATCAGGGTGATGTCAAATCGGTGTGCGTCCCCGGATTGAACTGCTATTCCTGCCCCGGCGCGGCGGCGGCCTGCCCTCTTGGCGCCCTGCAGAATGCCCTGGCCAACACGGGCAAAACAGCGCCGTATTATATGCTGGGCATTTTGCTTCTGTACGGCGTGCTGTTTGGCCGCTGGATCTGCGGTTTTCTGTGTCCTTTCGGTTTGATCCAGGACCTGCTGTACAAGATCCGCACGCCAAAATTGCGGAAAAGCCGGGTGACACGGGCGCTGTCGCTGCTGAAATACATGATCCTGGCGGTTTTTGTGGTAGGGTTGACCTTGGTATATGCCCTGCAGTCCACTTCCCTGCCCCTGCCGGCTTTTTGCAAGTACATCTGTCCCTCGGGAACCTTGCTTGGCGCCGGCGGATTGCTGGCAAATGCCAATAATGACAGTCTTCTGCCCATGCTGGGACCGTTGTTTACATGGAAATTCTGCCTGCTCATCGTTATTTTGGTGGCTTGCGTCTTCGTTTATCGCAGTTTTTGCCGTTTTTTGTGTCCTTTGGGGGCTATTTACGGACTGTTTAACCGGATCTCCCTCCTGGGCATCCGGTTGGAACGGCCGAAATGTGTTAGCTGCGGTCTGTGTCACAGCGCGTGTCCTATGGACATTCGGCAGGTGGGTGACCGGGAATGTATCAGTTGCGGAACTTGTGTCAGCGTATGTCCCACGGGGGCGATCTCCATGAAGAGACCCAGGATCCTTTTGGCTCCCAATGAAGTTGGAGACGCGGCCGGAACGAAGGACGTTGCGCCGATACCAAAAAAGACCCGGTGGGCCCGGCGGATTGTGGCGGCTGTAATGGTCCTGGTGCTGGCTTTTGCCCTGATATGGTTCAATGTGATAGATGCGCCGAAGCCGGCGGACCCCACGGAACCCACCGGATCGGAGCAGGTGGATACAGGTACGGAGGTCGGTGATCGGATCCCGGCCCTCTCTGTTCCCCTGCTGGATGGCAGCGGCGCATTAGAGACCGGCGATTTTGCCGGCAAGGTGACGGTGATCAATTTCTGGGGGACCTGGTGTACGCCTTGCGTCACGGAACTGATCAACGAATTCCCGGAAGTGGCGGAGAAATACGGCGAGGATGTGCGGATCATCACGGTACACACCAACTTTGAGGATCCCGGCGCCGCGGATCCCCGTGATTTCACCCGGGAAAACTTCGAACAATACGGTTATATTTTCTGCCAGGACGTGGAAAATGAGGAACTTTGCACCATGTTCGGCGACGGGCAGACCTGGCCGGTGACGGTGATCCTGGATGAAAACGGCATCATCGTGGCCAAGATCGTGGGTTCCACCACCTTCGAACAACTGCAAGGGATCCTGGATCCGCTGGTTCAGTAAAACAGCACACGGCACCCCGCTGGGGTGCCGTGTTTCGTGTATGTTATTGGGAGATCAATCGTTATACTCGACGGTAAACTCAACGGTGGCTGCGGGGTGACTGAAGGCATTATCGGGATTCACAGCGCAGACGATCAATTCCAATTTGTCCCCGGTATTTACAGCGATCGTCACGGAGTCGGTGTCCTCCAGCGTGTATTGGGCGGTGATATCACCGGTGGTGACATTGATCACGATCCGGGCGGCGGCTTTGTTGCTGACATGATCGACGGTGACGGTCATCATGCCGGTTTTTTCTGCCGTACCTGCAAAATAAGCGCCGATCTCGTTGTCCTTTTCCAGGCTGACGGTGTTTTTACCAAGCGATAAGGTATAGGGATTGGTCTGAGCGCCTTTGAGATTGCCCACGCGGATGGTGAAGGTCAGGTCCTCATCGCCGCTGTTGCCGATGCTGAGGGCCATACTGTTATTCATGGGGGAACCCTTCAAAACCACGGTCACCACGCCGTTTTCGGGCCAGTAGACCTTGTTCTTGTAGATGACATAGGCATCCTCGGATTCGATGGTCAGATGGACGGTGGTGACCACGCGATAGATCATGTATCTGGCATGCTCGCCGGCCCGGACGGTGGCTGTGAATTCCTCCATGAGACCGACGGCGACCTCTTCATCGGGACTTTCCTGGCCTACGGTTCTGGGAGGCTCGGTAGGTTCAGTGGGATCGTCGGGTTTCGGCTGAGATTCCGGCTCCGTGGGCTGCTGTGCGGGCAGTTCGCCGTAGCAGCAATTGAACAGCCAGGCGATTTCATGATTGATGCCGGGGATCCGGTTGCCGTTGGAGTCCACAAAAAGATAGATGCTGTTGTTGGGATCCCACCAACCGACGTATTCTCCCCGCTGCTTCAGGATGTGCATCAGATCGTCCGTCAGCGGATACAGACCGCTCTCCTCGTCCATGCAGGAGATGTATTCCAGCAGGCATTCGGAATAACTGACCTTCCTGATAAAATCGCCGTTTTCGTCGAAGAAATAGCGGTTAATACCGGAAGTTTCCAGGATGGTTTGGATGGAATCCAGATAAGCCGAATCCACGCCCAATTTGAAGAACACAATGGGACCATCGGCGCTGTTGAGATGATAGAGCTGATCGGCTTCGCTGAGGACCAGCATATAGGCGTCGGTGGCGGCCTTCAGATCGAACTCGTGAAGCTCAATGCCTTCCGGCAGGATGTAGGGAGTCGGTTTGGCGGTGCCTTGGTAGATCTCCCACTGGTAATCCTCGATGGTCTTGATGGGATCGCCGATCCGCTGGATGGTCACGAAGCAGCTTTCCGCGCCGCCGGCATCCAGGCCCAGAACCAGGACCGTGGTACCGGTTCCTTCGGTGCCGATCATGCTGTCGGAAATGGAAACATTGAAAGAGCCGTCTTCTTCGTATTCAGCCACGGACCATTGCTGGACCAGATGGGGCGCGCCGTAATAGCCCAGGGTCACGTCCGTTTTGTCCACGCTGAAGCGGTAAAGGCCGGATTCTGTTGGTGTAAAGAGGATGTAGGTCCGGTTTTCGGCATCCAGGGGTACTCTGGTGGTACCGGTGCCGATGTTCCTGGCCGCATAATCCCGATAGTCCCCGCCTGCTTCGCTGTAAGCGGAGATGGTGGTGCTGCCCCAAAGGCCCTGGAACAGTTTCACCGTCAGGCTGGGCGTATCGGCGGTGAGTACCGTGTTATCTGCCAGGTCCGACTCAAAGGAGGCGGCGGCATCCACGAAGCTCAATGTGACCATATATTCGCCGGTGGGCAGGGACTTTTTCGCAACGCCGTCCTTCCCTACCGGCTGCATGGCCACCACGTTTCCTTCGGAAAGGAAGTTGACAATGATGGCTGTGTCCACCGGGGCGCCCGCACGGTCGGTGACCGTGACGGAATACTCCGTTTCATTGCTTCCGGTGGTGGGCGGTGTGGTCTCCTGATTGCCTGTGGTGCAGCCGGCCAGGAGGGCCAGGGACAGCGCCAGCGCAAGGAATGATCTGATCTTTTTCATATGGTTCTCCCCTGCTTATTGTGCAGCGGCCGTCAGGGTGACGGTCAGTTCGGTGGTGCCGTCAAAGTAGAATTCGGTCTGCTCGGCGGTATAGCCTTCGGGAACAGAAGTCAGGGTGATGTGATAGTTGCTTTCGTCGTAACGGACGGAGACTTTGCCGTCTTCACCGGTGGTGACGGGCAGGCGGCAGCTCTCGTCATCACAGAACTGGAGCTTCACGCCGGGAACGGGGTTGCCGTCCCGGTCCAGAACGGTCACAGTATAGGTCACCTTGCCGTCAGGGACGGTGGGGGCGTTGGTGGGGACCTGAGGATCGGTGGGGGCATTGGTCTGAGGGGTGGTGTCGGCAGGCTGAGGATCTTCGCCGCAGGCGCACAGCACCATGCTGAGCATCAGCGCAACAGCCAGGATCAGCGCGATCTTTTTCATTGCGTAACTCTCCTTTTCTCGTTCTTACTTATTGGCATCGGGGCCCATGTAATCGTAGTAGTAGCACAGTTTGATCCAGGAATTGGGGATGGAGTGGCCTTCGTTGGTGAAGGTATACTTATCCATCAGCATCTGCAGAGCCTCAGCCAGCTCGGCGTTGACTTCCACGCAGCCTTCCAGTTCACCGGACTTATAGATCTTTTCGGCATACTTGCGGATCACATCGGTGTAGTCCTTGCCTTCGCCGTGGTAATAGCCGTCCAGAACATCTTCCGGTTCGAACAGATCCCAGTAATACTCAAATTCTTCGCCCCAAACTTCCTGCATGCAGACTTTGAAGTCTTCCACGTCAAAGTCGGGATCATCGGCATTCTGCTCTTTGAAATATGCGTAGTAGTCCAGGATCCATTGATCGTCTTCCGTAATGGCGAAATTGAAAGCGCCGCTGTTCATCAGCTCCAGGACGGAGTTGCTCTCAAAAATGTTGGAGGGAGATACCACGTCCAGGTAGATCCTGGAGCCCAGATCGCCGTTGGCCAGGAGTTCGTGGTAGTAGCCGTCGTCGCCCAGGGCCACTTCAATGCCGCCGGCGATCACATCATAGGTCGGTTCGGTGCCGTCATCGGGGACGTAATAAGTGAAGTAACCGGGAGAGCACAGGAGCAGCAGTTCCTTCTCGGCGCCCTCATACGCGATGGTGAAATCGAAACCGCCGATGGCCTCCACGTCATAGAAGGCGATGTTGATGTAATAAGCCTTGCCGGCTTCCATGTAGGTGACCATGGAGACGTTCATGAAATCATCCCAGAAGCGCTCGTTGTGCCAGTAGGTATAGAAGGGGCCGCCGTTGGCCAGGGAAGCATCGTCAAAGATCCAGCCTTCCATGTGGGTGTCGGCCAGAGAGGTGATGCGGTAAACGCCGGATTTGGTGGGCACGAACTTATACAGCAGACCACGGGGCATGATCATGCGGTCATAATAGACGGAATTGGTACCCAACTGGGCAGTATATGCGGAATGGGCGCTCAGACCCTTGATGGGGTCGGCGAGCTGGGCGCCGCCGGTGCCGTAGGCATCATAATACTCGCATATCTGAAGCCACTCGTTTTCGGACTGCTCCAGGCCGATGGCGGCGGTGACCTTCATCAGCAGGTCCTTCAGTTCCTCGTTGACGGGGCACAGAGAATAGATCTGGGAGTTGGAGGCGTAAGAACAGTAATTGATCAGCCGGTCGTAATAGTTGACACCGTCGATCACCACCTGGCCGTTGGCGATGTGGGTATAGACGGGATCGTTACTGAAGCGGGTGGGCATCATCAGATTGGCCAGCAGCAGGGGGCCATTCTTGTCATTGACGTGATAGTAGCCGTCCTCTTCATTAAAAACGGGGGTAATGTAGTTTTCGTAACCGAAACCGTCAGCCTTCAGATTTGTGGCGGCAAAACGGGGAATGTAAGTGGGCTGGTCCACATCCGCAACATCTACGATCCGCAGGTTCTTGATGTAGACCGTATCGTCGCCGAAATTGGTGGAACCGTCCTTGTAGTAGCAGAAGGCCACCTCATACTCCCGGGTCTCCGTGGCGACCCAGGGATAGCAGGTGTTCCATTCATTGCTCTGGCCCGAGATCTGATAGACGTCGTTGCGGTCCACCAGGATATACAGATTGTCCGCATTCTGCTCGCTGGAAGCAAAATAATCCAGGGCCAGGGCCTGGCCGGCTTCCAGGGTCACATAGGCATACATGGTGGCATAGGAGCTGGTGACCTTGCTGTTGGAGGCGTACATACAGTCTACGCCGTCCTTCTGACCGATGACGAAGGGCCAGCTCAGTTTCGCGGCTTCTTCATCCAGTTCAGGGGTATAGGTGATGCCGATGTCACCGCCGTTGAGCAAGGCGGCGATCTCATCGGAACCGGGCATTTCCACATCGGGGGTAATGACGGGGACGATCTCTTCGTAGGAGTTATAGATGGTCTGCTGATAATCGTCGCCGCAGAAGGCATTGAAGAGGATGTTGAAGTCATCTTCGCTGACCAGGGCGCCGGCGTGGATCATGGTGATGACGCCGTAGCGGTCGATGATGACGCTGGTGGGGGCGGCCTCCAGGCCGAAAGCCATGCCGAAGCCGGCTTCATCAATGGCCATGGGGATGTTCAGACCGCCGGTCTGGCCTTCCGTTCCGTAAAGATCGTAGAAATTGTCCTTGAAATCCTTGGCCTGGGCAAAGGTGTCGGTGATATTCAGACCGATGATCTGTACATCGTCCCGATAATTCTGGTAGGCGGCATCCATGAAGGGGAACTCCGTAATGCACCAGGTGCAGGTGGTGTACCAGAAGTTCAGCATGACCATGTCCTTTTCCTTCAGCAGCTCGGACAGCTTGTAGGTGTTGCCGTCGGTGTCGGTGATCTCGAAGTCGTGCATCACGTCGCCCAGCTTGTAATCCACACCGGAAATATCGGTGTCGGCAATGACCTGGGAGGTCAGGGTCAGGTTTACCAGCTTGCCGGTCATGGGATAGCTGGCCTCCACCTGATAGCCGGCGGGCGGATCGGAGATCACCAAATGGTAATCATTGGAGCCGGGCAGCGTAATGACCGCCTGGCCGTTGGCATCGGTCTGGCCGTAGCCTTCCAGATTGGACAGGGTGCTGTCCTCATAGACAAACAAGGTCAATCCGGACATGGGCAGGCCGCCGATGGATTTGATGGTGACAATGTAACTGGTGGTCTCCCCTTCCACGATGGGAGCGCCGGTGGGTTCGTTGGTGGGCTCCTGCTCCTGCTCATTGCAGCCGGCCAGAATGCCGGTCAGCAGGGCAAGAACACAAAGGAACGCGATCCATTTTTTCATTTTCATGGGTATTCTCCGTTTCCGTCGCAAACTTCTGCGGTCAACCAGAAGAAGCTATAAATTTACTCGTAAAGTATAGCATAAAGGTCCAAAAAATGTCAATACAAACCATGGTTATGCGCCAGGAAAAAAGGCCGATTTTGGGAAAAATTGCTTGCAACAGTATATATAATGTGTTATTATACAATAGTATGCGAATACATTGAACTCAATATCTTCTCACAAATCCAACGAAAGGCTGGTGCCCCCCATGTTTGCACCAAAGCACACCCAAAAACTGATCGTCCGGATCTTTGTCCTGGCGATCGCCGTATGTTTGGTCCTGACCACATTCCTTTCCGGAGGTGCCTCCGAAGCCATCGGTGAAAGCACGATCAGGCTGCTGGAGAACACCGTCAAGACCAATATCAACAAGTATTTCAACAGTTCTGTCCTTTATAAGCTGCCGGAGAACATCCGGGAGGATCAGACCATCTCCCTGATCGTTCAGGTGAAGTCCCCTTCCCTGCTGGATACCTACGAGGCCCAGGGCAGCAAGGTCGATTTTACCCGGTTCTCCGTCAGCGAAGACGCGGACCGGATCCGGGCGGATATTTCCCGGGAAAAGGCTGCGCTGCTGAACAAGCTGGACCGGGCAGGGCTGGAATATAAGACCGGCGCGGATTATTCCGCCATCGTCAGCGGTTTTGAACTGGTGATCACCGCCCGGGATTTTGAGACCGTTTGCCGGACCTTCGGAAACGATGCCAACACTTACATCAGCGAAGCCTATAAGACCGCGGATACGGAAGTGGTGGAGAACATCGTGGATGTTTATGAGACCGGCATTTTCGACAGCTCCGATTTTCAGTATGACGGCAGCGGCATCGTGGTGGCCGTGCTGGATACCGGCATTGACTACACCCACTCCGCCTTCTCCCTGGACAACTTCACCAGCAAGGATCTGGGAATGACCTATGAGGATGTGGCGGCGGTGCTGTCCAAAACCAAGGCCGCCGAACTGGTCCAGGGCCTGACTGCCGCGGATGTTTACATCAACGAAAAGATCCCCTTCGCTTTCGACTATGCCGACGTGGATGCGGATGCCTATCCCATCAATTCCGACCACGGCACCCACGTTTCCGGCATCATCGCCGGTAAGGACGATACCATCACCGGCGTTGCCCCCAATGCGCAGCTCGTGGAAATGAAGATTTTCTCCGATGTTTACGATTCGGCCCTGGCGAGCTGGATCCTCCATGCTGTAGAGGACTGCGTGACCCTGGGTGTGGATGTGATCAATATGTCCATCGGTACGGCCTGCGGTTTTGCCCGGGAGAGCGATGAGGAATTCATCAGCGGCGTTTATCAGCGGATCCAGGAGCAGGGCATCAGCCTGGTGGTGGCGGCCTCCAACAGCTACAACTCCACCTATGCCTCCGAGAAGAACGGCAACCTGGGCCTGACATCCAACCCGGACAGCGGCACCGTGGGCTCCCCCTCCACCTATGAAGCGGCCATGTCCGTGGCCTCCGTCAGCGGTGTGCCCACCCCCTACCTGACCTACAACGGCAAGGTCATCTACTTCACCGAATCCGTGGACCGGATCTCGGAGGAGAAAGAGTTCGTCAAAGAACTCCTTGGAGACAGCGACGAAGATATTGAGATCGAATATATTCTGGTTCCCGGCGCAGGCCGCAGCGCAGACTACACCGGTCTGGATGTCCAGGGCAAGATCGTCCTGGTGGCCCGCGGCTCCACCACCTTTGAGGAAAAGGCTGCTGTTGCCCAGAAGATGGGCGCTGCCGGCCTGATCATTTACAACAATGTTTCCGGCGATATCCGCATGAATGTAGGCGATGCCACCATCCCCGTCTGTTCCATCAGCCAGGATAACGGCGAATTGCTGGCCCAGGCCGGCAGCGGAAAGATCGTCATCAGCAAGAAGCAGACCGCCGGTCCCTTCATTTCCGATTATTCCTCCTGGGGCCCTACTCCCAGCCTGCAGATCAAGCCGGAGATCACCGCCCACGGCGGTTCCATCCTCTCCGCCGTCCCCGGCCAGGATTACGACCGCCAGTCCGGTACCTCCATGGCCTGTCCCAATGTGGCCGGCATCACGGCCCTTCTGCGGCAGTATGTAAAGGAGAACTTCCCGGACATTGCTGAGGACAACGTGGCCGTGACCACCATGGTCAACCGGCTCATGATGTCCACCGCCGACATTCTGCTGAATCAGAACGGCAATCCCTACTCCGTCCGCAAGCAGGGCGCAGGTCTGGCCAACCTGAATAACTGCGCCAACACCACCGCCTATATCATGACCTATGACGCCGACGGCAACGTCATGACCAAGCCCAAGCTGGAGCTTGGAGACGATGCTGACAAGAAGGGCGTTTACACCATGACCTTCTCTGTGGTCAATTTTGGTGACGGCAACCTGAATTTCGATCTGTCCGCCTATGTGATGACCGAAGGTGTCAGCGATACCAAGACCTCCCACGGTGAAACCACCGTCACCGAGGAAGCGTACATTTTGAACGGCGCTGCGGTAACCGTCAAATCCACCGACGGCAAGGGCGGTTATATCCAGGGCAGCCGGGTCTGCGTTTTCGCCGGAGACAGCCTGGATGTGACTGTGACCATTACCCTGGGTGACGAGGATAAAGCATATCTGGATCAGTCCTTCGCCAACGGCATGTATGTGGAAGGCTTCATCGTTCTGGATGCCGTTGAAGAAGGCGCTGTGGACCTGAATGTGCCCTACCTGGCCTTCTACGGCGACTGGACCCTGGCCCCCCTCTTCGACCTGACCTATTTCGACACCAATGCCGATGAGCTGGATCTTTCCCTGGACGCTCAGGACAAGACCATGGCTGATGCTTACGCCTCCATCCCCATCGGCGGTATTTACAGCGACTATGTCAGCTATCTGGGTTCATATTACTTTGAGCAGGATCCCTCCGCCAATCAGATCGCGGCCAGCATGGATCATATCTCCCTGACCAACCAGACCGACGGCGTCAACGCCCTGCGTTTTGTGTGGGCCGGTATGCTCCGCAGCGCTGCGGAAGTGCGGATCACCATAACGGACGATGCCACCGGTGAAGTGGTGTTTGAGCGGCTGGAGACCGACGTCCGCAAGTCCTACGGCGACGGCGGTTCCATTTATCCGTCCAATATCGACGTGGAATTCTCCGCCATTGAACACAATCTGAAGAACAACACCCGCTACACCGTCACCCTCACCGGCAAGCTGGATTACGGCGACGGCGGCGCGGAGACCAACAAGAACAATACCATCACCTTCCCGCTGTATATGGACTTCCAGGCGCCGGCCATCACGGATTGTGAATTCTACACCGAATACGATGCCACCGCCAAGAAGACCCGGTATTTTGCCAGAATGCACGT
>SVLA01000055.1 GCA_015068175.1 Oscillospiraceae bacterium | reverse complement strand
GATAGGTGTTGATATCCGTGGTGGCGTTGGTGACTTTGCGGTGGACCCGCCGGCTGAACTGGCGGAAAATGACGGTAAACAGCACCACAAAGGGCACAAAGCACAGGATCACCAGGGTCAGGGCGTAATTGAGCACCAGCATGGCGGCCAGAACGCCGATAATGACCATGGAGTTTTTCACCAGGGTCACCAGGATATTGGTGAACATGAAGGAAATGCGGTTGGGGTCATTGGTGACCCGGGTCACCAGCTTGCCCACGGGGATATTGTTGAGCTGCTCATGGCTGAGCTGCTCGATGTGGGTGAAGGTGTCCAGGCGGATCTGGGAAAGGATCTTCTGGCCGGTGCGCTGGAGGATCATGGCCTGGAAATAAGTGCAGATCACGCTGACCACCAGGATGCCGGCATAGAGGGCCACCATGGAAAACAGCGCGCTCAGCTCAAAATCGTCCTTGATCAGCCGCTGCAGCTCACCCATGAGCCAGGGAGAGATCACATCGTAGGCCACAGAGAAGATCATAATGCACAGAACGGCCACAAAGTTCTTCCAGTAAGGTTTGGCATACCGCAGGAGCCGGCCGATCAGTTCCCGGTCGGACATCCGGCGCTCGCTGTCGTCGGTCTCGTCCCGGTGCTTTTTCAATGCGGCCCAGGCGATCAGGAAGGCGGTGGTGAAGGAGCCGATGACGGCCACCACGATGATCACCGGCAGGTATTCTCTCAGGAAATCAGCCATTGTGATCGCCTCCTTCCTCTTCCAGCCGCTGCAGGTCTACCATTTTACGGTAGGCCGGGCAGGCGGCGTACAGTTCCTCATGGGCGCCGAAGGCCGCCACCTTACCGTCCTCCATAAACAGCACCTTGTCCATCTTCTCGATGGTGCTGATGCGGTGGGCAATGAGGATGGTTGTCTTGCCGGAGCGGGTGCTGCGCAGGTTGTCCAGAATGGTCCGCTCGGTCTTGGTATCCACAGCGGAGACGGAGTCATCCAGGATCAGGATGGCCGCATCCTTCATCAATGCCCGGGCGATGGAGATGCGCTGTTTCTGGCCGCCGGAGACGGTGACGCCCCGCTCGCCCAGGACGGTGCCGTATCCCTGGGAGAATTCTTTGATGTTGCTGTGGACGTCGGCCATCCGGGCGGCATGGGTCACCGCGTCCATACCGTGGCCGCTGACGCCGAAGGCGATGTTGTTCTCGATGGTATCGGAGAAGAGGAAATTATCCTGGGGCACATAGGCGCAGGCTTCCCGGACGGAACGGATGGTCACGTCGTTCACGTCCCGGCCATCGATGAACAAGGTGCCGTCAGGCACATTGTAGGTCCGCAGGATCAGATCCACCAATGTGGTCTTGCCGCAGCCGGTCTTGCCCACCAGGCCCACATTTTCGCCGGGATGGATGGTAAAGCTGATGTTTTCCAGGGCATCGAACTCGCCGTCGGGGTAACGGAAGGTCAGGTTCCGGAATTCGATGCCGCCCCGGACTTCTTCCAGGTCGGTCACACCTGGACGGTCCTTCACGGTGACTTCCGCGTCCAGCAGTTCGCTGACACGGGCCAGGGAGGCCTTGCCCCGGCTGGACATATCGATCAGTTCCGATACGGCCATGATGGGCCAGATGACGGAGTTGAAATAGCCGATGAATTCCAGAAGCTGGCCGGCGTTGAACACATCCTTATACACCAGGTAGCCGCCGTAACCCAGGATGATGCAGATGACACTCTCCACAAACAGGGTGACCATGACCCGGAACAGCACGGAAGCCTTGGTGTGGGCGATGTTTTTCTCTTCGTTTTCCACGTTGAGCTTCTTGAAGGCCCACAGTTCCCGGGCCTCCTTGACGAAGGCCTTGATCACGGCGATGCCGGAGAAGCTCTCCTGGGAGAAGTCCGACAGACGGGCATACGCCTCCTGACGGGCATCCCATTTTTGGGCCAACCGCCTGCCAACGATGGTGGCGGAAGCCAGCAGAAAGGCCATGGGGATCAGGGAGAGCAAGGTCAGCATGATGTTCATGCGCAGCATCTTGTTCAATGCCATAATGCCCAGCATCACCGCGTCGAAAAACATCATGACGCCCCAACCGAAGCATTCCTGGACCGTGTCCAGGTCGTTGGTGAACAGGCTCATGAGGTCGCCCACTTTGTTGACCTGATAATACTCCCGGCTCAGCTCCTGGGCGTGGCTGAACATCCGGTTCCGCAGGTCCTCTTCCAGCCGCACGGCGCTGCCGAAGAAGCACACCCGCCACAAAAACCGACCGAACACCACCAGCAGGATCACCCGCACCATGGGCATACAGATCAGATCCAGCAGCACATCCAGATCAAAGGCCCGTTCCACGCCGTCAACCACGACGTAACCTTCGTTCATGCCGTTGACCACCATGCCGTAAAGGGCCGGGATCTCCAACTGCAGCATATCCACCGCCACCAGAGCCACCAGGCCCAGCAGCAGCCAACCGGCATAACGAAGGTAATACCGGTTTATGTGCTTTCCGAATATCATGTTTCTTCCCTTTCTCTCTCATTTTCAAATAGATATGCCCATTGTAGCACATTCTTTCGGGAATGACAACCAAAATATCTTCCGCCCAACCATAAAATTCCATCATATATGGACAAACAGAAGATGCGGTCGTGCGCATGACATTTCGCCCGGAACAAACTACAGAAAAAGGCTGTCATTCCGAGTGGAGCGAAGCGAAATCGAGGAATCTACGCATCAAATCCTTGCGAAACAGGAAATGGAGTGCCAAGATCCTTCGACTCGCTATGCTCGCTCAGGATGACAGCTTCTTTTGAGATTGGTGTTTCGCCCTGTTTGCAAGGGATGCAGTGCCGCCTCAGCATTTTGCCACGCGCCTTACTCTGTCCGCAAAGCAATGACCGGGTCCTTCCGGGCCGCCTTTTTGGCGGGGATCAGGCCGCCGATGAGAGTCAGCCCCACGCTGAGCACCACCAGAATCGCCGCCGCGCCCATGGGAAGCTGGGCATTGACTTTGTCCGTCTCCGCCACGGCGTGAATGATGCTGTTGGCCGGGATCAGCAGCAGCAAAGTGATGCCGATGCCCAAAAGGCCGGAAAACAGACCGATAATGAAGGTCTCGGCGTTGAACACCTGGGAAATGTTGCTCTTGGAGGCGCCGATGGCCCGGAGAATGCCGATCTCCTTGGTCCGCTCCAGGACGGAAATGTAGGTGATAATGCCGATCATAATGGACGAAACCACCAGGGACACGCCTACGAAAGCAATGAGGACATAGCTGATCACGTCCACGATGGTGGTGACGGAACTCATGAGCAGGGCCACATAATCGGTGTAGGTGATCTCATCTTCCTCCGAAACGGTCTTGTTGTAGTCCCGGATGCACTGGCTGATGCCGTCCTTGGCCTCAAAGGTGTCGCAATAGATGTGGATGGCGCTGGGGGCCTCCAGACTCACCAGGCCGAAATCCGTCATATTGTCCTCGTAAGTGCCGGGAGAAATATACTTATCGTAAATGGTCAGCAGGCTCTTATCGTCGGCATTCACCAGCCAGGCATCCAGTGCCGCCGCAAGCTGCTCCTCGGTCATGGCGGCGATCTGCTGCAAAATTGCAGGATTGGAGCCGGCCATGGCGGAGGCCAGAGCCTTGTACATGGCAGCCTTATCGGAAATGCCCATATTCTGCAGGTAGACCTTGGCATCGGCCACCCGGGCGGCGTCATCCTCCGGAGCAAACTGCAATCCCGTCAGCACGTTGATCTTGGGACTGGCCTTCTGGGCCTCTACCACAGCGCTGCCTTCCGTGTGGGCGATGATATACTGGGTCAGGGCCTGGGTATAGCCGAAGGTGCCGGTGATCAGGGTCTCGTCCGCATCCTCTGCAGGACGCACAACACCCACGATCTTCAGTTTCAGGCCGGAATTCAGCAGATTTTCCAGTTCCGCCTCATCCTCCTGCACATCGGCAAAGGTGCCGTCGGCCTTGGGAATGTAGGTATCGCAGGCGGGGATCATGGTGAATACCTGCTTGCAGATGTCCTCGTAAGTCCAGAATTCCGTTTCCATGGTGACTTTTTCGCCGGCCTGGATCTGGGCCAGGATCTCCTTGTATTCGCTGCCGGGCAGGAACCCCAGGGAATACAGGGTGGTGGCGGCGATCTCGTTGCGGCGGTTCAGCACCAGCACCATTTCATCATGGGCCTGGGGCCAGGAGCCGTGGAGAACGTCGTAGTTTTCCGTAATGGCCGGGCTGATCAGGGCCCCATCCCGGCCCGGCAGCAGCTCGTCAAAATTGCCGCCCATGGTCATGGCCTGTCCGCTGCCCTGATTGGCATGGACCAGGGCCCCCTCCGGGTCGTGGGTATAGATGCCGAACTTCACGGGATAGGAATAAACGATGCCGTTCTCGCCCACAAATTCATGGACGGCGCTGTCGGCCTTGTCCAGATATTCCTTGAAGGCGGTCAGGTTGTTTTCGGTGATGCTCCCCGTCACGGTGGAGACCAACTCCAACTGGGTCCCGTCGGAATACACGCCGTCCAGGGGATGTTCCGGGGTCCCTTCGCCGCCGCCGTGAGGCGCCGCGCCCAGGAGACTGCTCAGGTCCATGGCCTGGGCCTCGATGGAAATGGGATAGGAGGTCATGGTTTCCTTCTGGATGTCGGTGATGTACTGATTCACGCCGGTAGACAGCGCCAGGATCATCGCGATTCCGATGATGCCGATGGAGCCGGCAAAGGCCGTCAGGAAGGTCCGGGCCTTTTTGGTCCGCAGATTGTTGAAACTCAGGGCCAGCGCCGTGAAGAAGGACATGGAAGCCTTGCCCATATTCTGATGCTTGGCCTGGGTCTGGGGTTCCGCCGCGCAGGGGTTCGTGTCGCCTACGATGCGGCCGTCCTTCAGCCGCACGATCCGGGTGGCGTAGGTTTCCGCCAGCTCCGGGTTGTGGGTCACCATGACCACCAGCCGATCCCGGGCCACTTCCTTCAGCAGTTCCATGACCTGGACGGAGGTCTCCGTATCCAGCGCGCCCGTGGGCTCGTCCGCCAGAAGGATCTTGGGATCATTGACCAATGCCCGGGCGATGGCCACCCGCTGCATCTGGCCGCCGGACATCTGGTTGGGCCGCTTGTGGAGCTGGTCTCCCAGGCCCACTTCCTCCAACGCCCGGATGGCCCGGGCCCGCCGCTCCCGGCGGGAGATGCCGGAGATGGTCAGGGCCAGTTCCACATTGGACAGCACCGTCTGATGGGGGATCAGGTTGTAGCTCTGGAACACGAAACCGATGGTGTGATTGCGGTAAGAATCCCAATCACGGTCCTTGTATTTTTTGGTGGAAATACCACCCACCACCAGATCGCCGCTGTCGTAGCGGTCCAATCCGCCGATGATGTTCAGCAGGGTGGTCTTGCCGCTGCCGCTGGGGCCCAGCACCGCCACGAATTCGTTATCCCGCAGGTTCAGGCTCACTTGGTCCAGGGCCCGCTGGGTCAGATCGCCGGTCACATATTTCTTGGAGATTTGTTGGATCTGCAGCATAGGGGGTCGCTCCTTTTTCAAAACTAAAGACCATTATATAAGAAACGGCCCGGGAAAACAATACGCATGATTGAATAATCTGTGAACATTTTCCCCGGTTTTTCCGCCCTTCCGCCCTGAAAATCCCTTTTCGGGACATTTTTGTCCTTTTGTGTCATCACTGCCCGCACCATCCCGCCCGCGGGATGGGAACCCCGTCCCCTGCATCCCCTCTCCCGGTCCCCTCATCCGGCCCTTCGGACCATCTTCTCCCACGGGGGAAGGTATTGATCAGCCGCCCTCCGCGCCGGCGGCCAGGGTCAATATGGCCCGGGCCAGGGCATTGACCGCCAGCAGGGCCTCCTCCTTCGTGTCTCCCACGGCCCCCACTTCCACCAGCAGACTTCCTGGGGTCAGGTCCATATTGAACCGCTCCTGCCGCAGGGAGATCCCCCGGGTAATGCCCGGATCCTCCGCCTCCAGCAGCACCGTCAATTTCAGGGCCAGGGCCAGATTTTCCTGCCAATCCGGGTGATACAGTCCCCCGGCATCGGTCCCCACCACAAACATCAGTTGGGACGACGGCTGGCCCCCCACGGTGCCGTGGGTGGTCATGGGATTTTCTTCGTCATCCGACGCATCCCGGTGCAGGTCCAGCACCAGCCGAATGGAGGGATGTTCCTCCAAATAAGCCTGGATGCTCTTCCGGGCGGAGGAATAGGCCCCGTTGTAATTGGGATAATCGTGGAGCTGGGTGTCCCGGATCACCCGGACGCCCCCCAATTCCAGGACCCGGGCCAATTCCCGGCCGATGCAGAGCATATTGTGTTCCGGATCCGTGGTACGGCCGGGGACCCACTGCTGATAGACCCCCTGATAGCTTTCGGTGCCGTGGGTGTGGAGGATCAGCACCGTAGGCTCCTCCCGCTTCAGATCCCAGGTCAATTCCTCCGTCAGCAAGGCCCCCAGGTCCGGCCGCAGGTCACAGCCGTAGCGCATTTTCACCGCCTGCAGGCTGTCGGCTGAAAAAGAAAGCACAGCCGCCGGCGGATCCTCCCGCTGGGTTGGCTGTGTTATCTGTGTAGGCTCTGTGAAATTGTATGTGGGTTCCGTGGCCGGGGCCGTGATTTCGGGCGCTCTGCCGGTCTGGGCAAAGATCAGCAGGGACAATGGCCCGGCGCCGGCCATAGCGGCGGCCGACAGCCGCACGGCGGCTATCAGCACCAGGGCCACGGTACAGCACCAAAGTGCGGAATGGCGATTCATAGTCCTTCTCCTTCGCTGGGTTTTTTCCACTTGGGGCGGCTGCGCAGTTCCAAGCGCAGATTTTGAAAAAATTCGGTCATCAGTTGAGCACATTCCTCCTCCAAAATACCGCATTCCACCGCCGGATGGTGGTTGAAATCCATGGAAAACAGAGCGCACACCGACCGGACCGCCCCATACTTCCGATCCGACGCGCCGTAGACCACCCGGCGGAGCCGGGCGTTGAGGATGGCGCCGGCGCACATGGCGCAGGGTTCCAGGGTGACATAGAGGGTGCAGTCCCACAGCCGCCAGCCGCCCAATTCCCGGCAGGCTTCGGCAATGGCCTCGATCTCCGCATGGGCCAGGGCTTGTTTGGCAGTTTCCCGGCGGTTCCGGCCGCGGCCCACCACCCGGTCCCCCCGGACGATGACGCACCCCACCGGCACTTCGCCCTCGGCAGCCGCTTCCCGGGCCAACTCCAGGGCCATATTCATGTACAGTTCGTCATTCATGATGATCTCTCCTGATTTTTCGTTCTCCAAAGCAACGCAGAGCGCCTCGACCCACTACCCTTCTGTAGGGCACCGGCTGGCTCCCGCCGCTCTGTTGGAAATCCACCATTGCAACGCCCCTGCGGGGCTACACCACATCCGCCCCCTGCGGGGGCACCTATTTGATAAGGTATGATTGCCCCCGGCAATCATTGGGATTTTGATCCGCTGCGCGGAGCACCACCTCCAGGAGAAGGCTTTGGTGCTGCTCTCTCCGGTGCAAATCGGAGATTTGCACTACCTCTCCCAGAGGGGGAGGCAAGGGGTGCTCCTTACCAAAAATGTACCACACCCGCCCCAAAAGGTCAAGGTTCCATCAGCATGGAGGCAAACAGCACCGCCAGCTCCTGCCGTGAAAATGGCCGGTGGCTCCGCCGGTCCAGTTGCAGATCCGTCTCCGTCACCCGCCGCAGCAGCAGTTGGTTCAGCACCGTTTCATCTCCCCGGGTCTCCGGTTTCCCCCGAACCAGCAGGTCCAGGCTCACACCCAAGATATCGGCCATGGCTACCAACGTCTCGATGGAGGGTTCCCGCCGTCCCTGCTCATACATTCCGATGGCGCTGGGACTCACCCCGGCCGCATTTGCCAGTTGGGCCTGGCTCATGCCGGCGGCCCGCCGCAGCATGGCAATTCTTGCACCTAACATCCTTGATCACTCTCCGTGGTTTTTTCCCAGTATAACACATCAAAAAAGAAAAAAACAGAAGAATTCCGTCATTTACACAAATCGACGTAAATTACACGCTCCGTGTAGTATGATGGAAACGACCCTACAAAGGAGGTGGAAAAAAATATGGGGATTTCCATAGAGCCGGTACTCTATACCGACCCGCAACGACAGAAAGAAAAACCTTGCCCCCGCTGCGGCGGCGCCGTGTACCCACCGGGGTGGCACTGCATCCGCTGTGAAAGGAGCGCGCCATGACCCTGCGGGAGATGAGCAAGGATTACGAAGCGGCGGCCTTGCTGCTGCGCCGTCGGCTGCGGCTTCTGCGTCAGAAGCTGGCCCATGCCCAGGATCCGGAAGAGGTATGGCAGATCCAGCGCCGGATCACGGAGCTGACGCCCATGCTGACGGAAATGAATGAACTGGCGGAGCTTACGGCCAGGTACTATGAAAGGGGGTATTATCGCAATGAAAAGTATACTGTCTGATGACCCGGCGGTGCTGCAGCTTCCGCCGGAACAGCAGCGGGACCGGATCAACCGGGTGATTCGGGAGGAACTGACGCCGCTGCAGCGGGAGGCCCTGCTGGGTTACTATTTCCGTGGCCTGACCATCACGGAACTGGCCCGGGAACGGGGCGTGAACAAAAGCACGGTCTGCCGCACCCTGCGGCGGGCGGAACGAATTCTGAAGGGGTATTTGAAATATTGAAATAGTGTGCTATAATGGCAAAAAGGAGTGAGAAGAATGGGAAAATGTCTGATCTTCTGCGCGGCAGGTTTTGACGGGATGCTCCGGGATCCCCAGCCGTCGGACCTGATCATCGCCGCCGACGGCGGCCTGCGCCACCTGATCCATAAACAGCATCCGCCCCATGTGATCCTGGGGGATTTCGACTCCCTGGGGTATGTGCCGGCGGGGGCCACGGTCTATCCCGTGGAAAAGGACGACACGGACTCCATGCTGGCAGTGCGGCTGGGCCTGGAGCGGGGATATAAGGAATTTATACTGTACGGCGCCCTGGACGGTCCCCGGCTGGACCACACGGTGGCCAATTTCCAGACCCTGCAGTTTTTGGCGGACCACGGCGCCTTCGGCTACCTGGTGGGGGCCGACACCCTGGTAACTGTGGTGAAAAACGGCGCCCTGCACTTCCCCCGGGATGCGGAAGGGATCCTGTCCGTGTTCTGCCTGGGGGCGCCGGCCCGGGGCGTGACGCTGCAGGGCGTGCAGTACGAATTGGAGAACGGCACCCTCAGCGCCGGTTTCCCCCTGGGGGTCAGCAATCATTTCGTGGGCCGGGACGCCACGGTCCGTGTGGATGACGGCAGTTTGCTGGTGCTGTGGCACCGAAAAAACGGCCTGCCCGCGCGGGATTGATCTATATATAATGTAAGGGAGGGTCTGGACCCTCCCTTCAGTCTGTCAAAAAAGACCCAATTCCAGTTTATCGCGCTGTTCCAAAACCTTCCCCCTGGGGGGAAGGTGGCCCAAAGGGCCGGATGAGGGGATACAATCAGGAAAAGAGCCCCCTCATCAGTCAAAAATCGGTTTCGAGGTGCCGATTTTTGACAGCTTCTCCCCAGGGAGAAGCTCTTGGGCGCTCCCGCGCCGGCGCGATAAACCCCAATTTACCACTTTACGGCCGCAGGCCGCCATGCGGGCGATTCATGAATCGCCCCTACGACAGTAATTGCAGGGCAGAGGTTTGGCTTTGCAAATTTTGAATTTTTTGAAAAATTCCGTTCTCGTACTGGAACTTGGGCCGGTGTTGTGGTATAATGCTTATAAGTATGCCATACTGGAGAAAATGCCTATGCTGGAACTGTTAGCACCCGCCGGGTCCATGGAAGCGCTGCAGGCCGCCGTCCGCAACGGCGCCGACGCGGTATACCTGGGCAGCGGCATCTTCAACGCCCGTCAGGGCGCCAAAAATTTCACCGTCCAGATGCTGACCGAAGCCGTCAAGTACTGCCATATCCGTGGCGTTCGGGTCCATCTGACCTTAAATACCCTGGTGTCCGACCGGGAAGTGCCGGAGGTCATCACCCTCATCCGCCAGGCAGCTTCCGCCGGTGTGGACGCATTCATCGTCCAGGACCTGGGGGTGGTGCAGCTCTGCCGCCGGATCGCCCCCGATGTCCCCGTCCACGGCTCCACCCAGATCACCGTCCATTCTCTGTCCGGCGTGTTGTTCTGCGCCGCCCTGGGCATGAGCCGGGTTGTCCTGAGCCGGGAGCTGGACCGGGCCCAGATCCACTACATCTGCCAGAACAGCCCCATGGAGATCGAAGTATTCGGCCACGGCGCTCTGTGCATGGGCTATTCCGGCCAATGCTACCTCTCCGCCGCCATCGGTGGCCGGTCCGGCAACCGGGGCCGCTGCGCCCAGCCCTGCCGCCAGAGCTACGGCTACGGCCGTTGGGAAAACAAGCACCCCCTGAGCCTGAAGGACAACTGCCTGATCCACTATCTGCAGGAGCTGCAGAACATGGGCGTGGCCTCATTGAAGCTGGAAGGCCGCATGAAGCGGCCGGAATATGTGGCTGCCGTCACCTCCGTCTACCGCACCGCCCTGGACAAAGGCGTGGTGACCCGGGAAATGATGGACACCCTCACCGCCGCCTTCAACCGCCAGGGCTTCACCGACGGTTATTTCACCGGACGCACCGGCCCGGAGATGTTCGGCATCCGGGAGGATAAATATGACGACCAAAAATGGCTCCAGGCCATCCGCCAGACCTACGAAGGAGCCGAAAACGGCCGTGTCCGGGTGGAATTCGACGCCGTGATCTCCGCTGAGCGGACAAGCCTCACGGTAACGGACCCCGAGGGCCGCACCGTGACCATTCTGGGCCCCGCCGCCCAGGTGGCCCGCCGTCAGCCCCTGACCCGGGAGGATCTGGCCGCCCGGCTGGAAAAATGCGGCGGCACCCCCTTCCTCTGCGGCGCCGTCACTTCCCAGATCCAGGAGGGTATGACCCTCTCCGCCGCCGACATCAACGGCATGCGCCGGGATGCTTTGGCCCAACTGACGGCCCTGCGGGCCCGGCGGACCGCGCCGGCCCTCCATCGGCCCGACAAATGGAGCCATGTTCCCGGCCGGAAAGGGGCCCCCGCCATCACCGTCCAGGTCACGACCAAGGAGCAGATCACCCCGCGGCTGCTGAAAATGCGGCCGGAAGTGGTCTATGTGCCCCTGCATATTCTGTCCCAGGACCCCATTTTCTGCCACGAATTGGCCCGCAAGGTCCATGTGGCCGCCGTTTTGCCCCGGATCGTCCATGACAGCGAGCTGGAACAGCTCAAAGCGGAACTACGGACCGTGAAGGACATGGGCGTCCGGGAAGTGCTGGTGGGCAACGTGGGCCTGGTCCTCATTGCCCGGGAAGCCGGTATGATGGCCCGGGGCGATTTCGGATTGAATCTGTACAATTCCGGCTCCATGAGCCTGATGAAGGAGCTGGGCATGCGCTCGGCCACCCTGAGTTTTGAAATGACTCTGCCCCAGATCCGGGATGTGAGCAAGGCAGTGGATTGTGAGATCTTCGCCTATGGCCGTCTGCCCCTGATGATCACGGAAAACTGCGTATTCCGCAACCGCACCGGAAGCTGCACCTGCGGCCTGGGCAACGGCAAGCTGACGGACCGCACCGGCGCCGATTTCCACCTGATCCGGGACGGCGAAAAATGCCGCACCGTGGTCCTCAACGGCAAAAAACTGAACTGGCTGGACCGGCAGAACGACCTGGCCAAGCTGGGTCTGTGGGCCGTTCGGCTGTATTTCACCACGGAAAATCCCCGGGAGGTGGACCAGGTGCTGTCCAGTGTCTCCAATCCCCACCCCTTCGACCCCGGTTCCTGTACCCGTGGCCTGTACCTGCGGGGCCTGGAATAAGGGCGCCGGCTGTTTTCCGCCCCGCGGTTGGATGACCGCCATTGTAACGCCCCTGCGGGGCTACACCACATCCGCCCCCTGCGGGGGCACCTATTTGATAAGGTATGATTGCCCCCGGCAATCATTGGGATTTTGATCCGCTGCGCGGAGCACCACCTCCAGGAGAAGGCTT
>SVLA01000054.1 GCA_015068175.1 Oscillospiraceae bacterium | reverse complement strand
GAGTTGTAACCAAGGGGAATAAGCCGTCAGCATGCACATTGATAATGTGATATTCTTGATTTTGTCGAAAAATGCTTACACAAAATTTTCCGCCGGGCCACTGATATTGATATTCCAATTGTGCGGTTGTTCCTTGCTTCCTCTTGGATCGACTACTGCCAATATAGAAACATTAAAAGGCTGGTCTTTTCAGTATAACGAAGGCACAGATGATTATAGTGTATTCTTTGCGTTGCTGACTGAAACGGATCGATATGTTTCTTCTGATGTGGATGTTGATATCCGCATTGTGAATGACAACAACGAAGAGGTGTATAAAGGAACTCACTCTGTAACCAAGGATGATTTTGGGTATTATTCAAGTCAAGTAGCGGGGGAACAATATCTTGCGAATTTAAGAATCCCTGCCGCAGATATCTCCGCGGGGACATCTGCCAACGGAAAAGTATACCTAACTGTTTACAAGGGCGAGGCGCTCCGATTTGATGAAGTAAACTGCGAAGCGTTGTATTGCCTGCCGGTTAAGAATGTCCAACTTACAGCAGAAGGTCTACCTAAAGAGATTAATGTTAAAGGGTATGACGGCAAAGTAGAATCCACCATCAAGATTGAAGAAGTGCAGTATACTTATGATAAGGAGTTTACCTCTCAATTAAAAATTACAGTTGCAGGGATAAAGACATACGGCAGTGCAAACTCCATCTATGATATGATCAGTTATAAAATCTATGACAGTAATAATTATATGATTGATTCTGGTAACTTATATTTAAGCTCTCTTTCTCAAGGGGATAAGTTTAAGGATGATACTATTGTTGTATATGACGTAGTCCCCGGTGAAATGTATACAATTAAGTTTAGTGAATATAGTTGGTGATTTGCACCTGAAATCAGCAATAATGTATGATATCTTTTTCGGTGCGACGTGCCAAAAAAGGTAAACGCACAACCATGCGTACCTTAACGGAATAGGTAAGCGGGGCTCCGGTAGGAGTCCCGCTCAGTATATTTAGATTTTTTTGCGGCAATCATCCGGAAGCGTTTCTGCCCAGGGTAGCAGATCATCGAGGAAGTCAAGGCTGGTATCGTCCATATGCTTTGGGATTTGGGTCAGAAGATGCTTCAGATATTCATAGATTTTCAGATTGTTCGCCTTCGCTGTTTCCACGAGACTGTAGATGACCGCGCTCGCTTCGGCGCCATGAACAGTATCAATGATATGCCAGTTGGCTCTGCCAACGGTGAATGGCCGGATAGCCCGCTCTGTTGCGGAATTATCAATGGGTATATTTCCATTCTCCAGGAATACGCGCAGATATTTCTCCTGATTCAGGCTGTATCGTATCCCATCCCGGGTCTTTTCGCTCAATATCGTACTATTTCCACTATTTTCTTGAATTTTCCTGCATTTTCTCACTATTTTTTACAACATTTTCTTCGGCTTTGCCTTGCGAATACTGGGCATTATGGCCTGCCCGGACATGAGCCATTCAAACTGTTCCTGGCTCATCTCCATAACCTCCTGTTTCGACCTTGGCCATTGATAACGACCATCCGACAGCCGCTTATATAGCAGGAGAAAACCCTCTCCCTCCCAGATGAGGCACTTGATCTTGTCCGGTTTCCGTCCGCAAAACATAAAGAGTACATTTTTCTGGAACGGGTCTACACCGAGCTGGCTCCGTATAACCGTACTCAATCCGGTGATTCCCTGTCGTAAGTCAGTGTACCCACAGGCAATGTAGATCCGGTCAAAGCCGGTAGCGTTATTCAGCATGCAGCATCACCCGCAGTATTTGATCCAAGACAGAACTATCTGCGTCTATTAGTTCCAAAACTCCCGCCTTTGTGGTCAACCGGAGTTTGGCGGAAGTTCCATCACTTTCCGGTGCCAACGGAAGCTCTGCCAGCTGCGCAGACGGTACGGACTGTGCTTGTTCCAGAGCATTGCAGGCTGCCTGACGAATCTTGCGAAGACGGTAATAATATGTGTACTCTGTAAGCCCACGAGCTTCACACCAATCCTTGACTGTTAAGCCGCTTTCACTCCGGTCCTGCACCATCTTGCTCCATTGCTGTAATTGGTATTCGCGCTTTACTTCACTGATCTCCATTTCTTACACCCCACTTGCGTTTTCTTGATAAACTGTAATTCCAGTTTTTATAAGTGGAGTTCATTATCTCATAGTTGCACATGCCGCGCTAGAGTACCCATGGTTGTGCGTTTACACGGCTGTTGGCATTGCTGCATTTTTGTTAGTGAAGTGCGGAACAGCGTTCTTTCCGGCGTCCCGCTGCCCCGGGTGGGCGGCAACAATCCCTCAGTCAAAAATCCGAAGATTTTTGACAGCTCCCTTTGCACAAGGGAGCCTTGAGTGCGGTGCGAAGCGGGAAAATGTCTTATAGGATCTTATAGTGGCGTGGATCTATGGTAGCGACTATGCATCGTCTGCGGATGATTCACGCCCCGGGGCGGATTCTCTTGCCGCTATGCGGCCATTCACCTTCCGAATCACCCCTATGGCTACAGGCATGGGGGGCGGGAACACCTCCCCAAAAGGGTGAGGCAAGGGGTGCGGTTGAAGGAGGTCAACGGCCGGTTGCGTTTTGGGGGTCAACGGGTGGTTGGTTGACAAGGGGGTGATTATCTGCTAGGATGAGGCCATTATTGAAAGGTCGTGAATGCTATGCAACGCAAATTATGGAACAAAGATTTTACCCTGATGCTGCAGGCCAACGCCGTCAGCTCCATCGGCGATCTGATGTACAGCGTGGCCATCGGCTACTGGGTATTCCAAAAGACCGGCTCCAACGCCCTGATGGGCATCATGTCTTCCATTTCCATGTTCGTGACCATGTTCCTCTCCCCCTTTACCGGCAGCATCATCGACAAGTGCAGCCGCAAGTGGGTCATCGTGGGTGTGGACATCATCCAGGGTCTGATGATGCTGGCAGTAGGTATTCTGGCCTATACCGACGCGCTGAATGTGCCCCTGGTATTGGTTGCAGCCTTCCTGGCGGCCTTCGGCAGCGTGTTTTACTCCCCCGCGGTAAGCACCCTGATGATCGATATCATTCCCCAGGATGAAATGGTCCGGGGGCGGTCCATCCACTCGGGTGTGATGGGTACCATCAATCTGGTGGGCAGCGCCTTCAGCGGTATGATGGTGGCATTCTTCGGTGTGCCTCTGATCGTGGTGATCAACGGCATCAGCAATCTGTACAGTGCGGTCAGCGAATTGTTTATCCATGTGCCCCGGACGGCGCAACAGGGAGAAGCGGTGACGGTGAACAGCATTCTGAAAGACACCGGTACTGCGGTGAAAACGGTGGTCCAAGACCCCTTCCTGCGGCTGTTCATCCCTTGTGCTCTGATCATCAACCTGCTGTCCTCCGGCGCTTTCACGCTGATCCTGCCCTTCTGCCTAGAAAAAGGGTTCACCGTGGAAATGAACGGCTATCTGCAGGCTATTTTCACCTGCGGTTCTCTGCTGTGCGTGGTGCTGATGGGTATTTTCAAATTAACGCCCAAGATGCGGTTTTGGACTTTGGCCGTAGGCTTTATGCTTTCGGAGATCTGTCTGACCATCGGCTATTGCTCCAACAGCTTCATCAGCGTTTGTGTGTTCGCCTTTATGGGTGCGTTCTTCAATTGCGCCGGTAATTCCATTTTCAACGCCGCCATGATGCTGGCCCTGCCGGAGGAAAACCGGGGGGCCATTCTGGGATTTATGTCCTCCGCCTCCGTGGGCGGTTCGGCACTTTCGGCGGTGATCTACGGTGTGCTGGGTGACATTTTCCCGCTGTATCTGGTATTTGTCGCAGGCAGTATCATCGGTTTGGTGCCAATGGCCTATATGTGTTTCCATAAACTGACTAAAAAATTCATCCTGTCCCATTGATCCATCAGCCGTCTCCGAAACCGGAGGCGGCTTTTTTTAAATTCTTTTCCATTTTTCCAAAAGATGTGCTATAATGGGATCAACGAAGAATAGGAAGGGAGGACAAGCGATGATCGATCGGATCCTGGATCGCTTTTGCGCCATCACGGCGGAGGAGCAGGCCATTTTGGACGGCCGGACCACCATCGACCGGGGGATCTATATGAAGGGCAGCGCCAACACCGTCAACAGCCAAAAACTGCTGGAATCGGGCAAGCTGATCACCCTGCGGCCCCACACCCGGTTCATCCATTTCCCTGCCCACACCCACGATTATGTGGAAGTGGTGTATATGTTCCGGGGCCAGACCAGGCACATCGTCAACGGCAAGTCCATCACCCTGCGCCAGGGGGAACTGCTGTTTCTGCATCAAAGCGCCACCCACGAGATCGAGGAAGCCGGGGCGGAGGATGTGGCCCTGAACATCATCGTGCTGCCGGCCTTTTTCTCCACGCCGCTGTCCCTCATCGGTGAAGAGGAGACGCCCCTCCACGAATTCCTGGTGGGCTGTCTGTGCGGCCAGGATGTGGGTTCCGGCTATCTGCATTTTGAGGTGGCCGAAGTGCCGCCGGTGCAGAATCTGGTGGAAAACCTGATCTGGATCCTGTTGGAAAATACCCCCGCCAAACGGAAAATGAGCCAGATGACCATGACCCTGCTGCTGATGCATCTGCTGGCCCAGACGGACAAGCTGTCCAGCGAGGATCCGGAGGATTCGGTGATCTGGCAGGTGCTGCAATATGTGGAGCAGAATTACGCAGAGGGCAGTTTTGGGGAGTTATGCAAATTTCTTCATTATGATGGGCCTTTCCTTTCCCGGCAGATCAAGCGCAAGACCGGCAAGACCTACACCCAGCTCATGCAGGACAAGCGGATGTCCCAGGCGGCCTTTCTGCTGAAGAACACCACCCGGACCGTAGATGACATCGCGCTGTCGGTGGGATATGAAAATATCAGCTATTTCCACCGGATCTTTGCCAGGACTTTCGGAAAGTCGCCGAAGCATTTCCGGGATGGGGTATAGTGCAACAGAGGACACTTTTCGATAATATCAGGACCTCCTTTTACAGTCGGCGCTGTGGTAAAATAACTGTACGATCATAAAAGGAGGTCTTTGCTTTGCGCTATTATCTTGCAATCGACATCGGTGCATCCTCCGGCCGGCACATCATCGGCTGGATGGAAAACGGCACCCTGCAGACCGATGAGGTCTACCGCTTCCCCAACGGCGTTCATATGGAGGACGGCCATCTGGTATGGCACATGAAGGAGCTGTATGGGTCCGTGAAGGCCGGCATCCGGGCCGCGTTTGAAAAATATCCCGCCATTGAGAGTCTGTCCATCGACACCTGGGGCGTGGACTATGTACTGCTGAAGGGTGATGAAGAGCTGTGGCCCTGCCACGCCTACCGGGACAGCCGCACCGAAGCGGTGATCCCCCAGGTCCATGAGAAGATGCCCTTCCCGGAGCTGTACAGCCACACCGGCTGCCAGTTCCAGCCTTTCAACTCCGTTTATCAGCTTTACGACGACCTGCTGCGGGGCCGTCTGGAGGGTGTAACGGACTTGTTGATGGTGCCGGAATACCTGATGTACAAGCTGACCGGCGTCAAGGCCCGGGAATACACCAACGCCACCACCATGGGCATGATCAACGCCGAGACCGGAGAATTTGACGAGACCATCATTGAAAAACTGGGATATCCGAAGCATCTGTTCCCCAAGCTGACCCAGCCGGGCACCGTATTGGGGCCGCTGAAGCCGGAGATCGCCGCAGAAGTAGGCGGCAACTGCCGGGTAGTGCTGTGCGCCACCCATGACACCGGCTCCGCCGTGGAGGGCATTCCCATGGAGGGCAACGAGCCTTACATCTCCTCCGGCACCTGGAGCCTGCTGGGCGTCAAGACCCCCAAACCCATCACCGATGCCGGCAGTCAGGCGGCCAATTACTCCAACGAAGGCGGCGTGGGCTACAACCGCTATCAGAAGAATATCATGGGTATGTGGCTGGTGAACGAGCTGCGCCGCTGCCTGTGCCCGGACACTCCCTTCGGCGAGCTGGTGAATGCTGCTGAGGAAAGCAACTGCGACATTCTGGTGGATGCCAACGCCCCGGCATTTCTGGCGCCGGAGAGCATGAAGGATGCGTTTGACGCGGCCACCGGCGGGGCGCTCAAGACCGTGGGCGATTATTTCCGCTGTGCTTATCGGAGTCTGGCCATCTCTTACCGGGATGCCATCCGGGAAATGGAAGCCAACACCGGCAAGACCTACGGCGCTCTGTACATCGTGGGCGGCGGCGCCAAGAACGGATTCCTGAACCGGCTGACGGAAGAAGCCACCGGCATGAAGGTCATCGCCCTGCCCATTGAGGCCACGGCCCTGGGCAACCTGAAGATCCAAATGGAAGTATAAACCCAAAATCAACAAATTGGAGGACATAAACATGAGCTACATTGACGCAAAGGCAAGATATGCCGCCATCGGCATCGACACCGACGCCGCCATCGCACGGCTGAAGGCCGCCCCCGTTGCCCTGCACTGCTGGCAGGGTGACGATGTCCGCGGTTTCGACACCGACCCCAACAAGCCTCTCACCGGCGGCATCCAGACCACCGGCAACTATCCCGGCCGGGCCCGGACCCCCGAGGAACTGATGGCCGACATCGACATGGTGCTGAAGCTGTGCCCCGGCACCAAGAAGATGAATCTCCACGCCTGCTACGCCATTTTCGACGAGGAGAACGGCGGCTGGGTGGACCGGGACAAGCTGGAACCCAAGCACTTCAAGAAGTGGGTGGATTTCTGCAAGGAGCGGGGCCTGGGCTGTGACTTCAACCCCACCTTCTTCTCCCATCCCAAGTGCGATCCCCTGACCCTGGCCAGCCCCAACGAGGAGACCCGGAAGTTCTGGATCGAGCATGGCAAAGCCTGCATCCGCATCTCCACTTACCTGGCTGAAGAGCTGGGTCAGAAGTGCGTCATGAACATCTGGACCGGCGACGGCTTCAAGGATGTGCCCGCCGACCGCATCGGACCCCGCGTCCGCTATAGACAGTCCATCGATGAGATCCTGTCCGAGCCTTTCGACTTCGACAAGGTCAAGCCCTGCGTGGAGAGCAAGGTTTTTGGCATCGGTGTGGAAAGCTACACCGTGGGCTCCGCAGAGTTCAGCCTGAGCTATGCCGCCGCCAATTCCGATAAGTGCATCCCCCTGATGGACAACGGCCACTATCATCCCACGGAAGTGGTGTCCGACAAGATCCCCGCTCTGCTGGCCTTCTTCCCCGAGATCGCCCTGCACATCACCCGTGGCGTCCGTTGGGACTCCGACCATGTGGTGCTGCTGGATGACGAAACCAAGGAGCTGTGCAAGGAGATCGTCCGCTGCGGCGGCCTGGAGGGCAAGGTGGATATGGCCCTGGATTATTTCGACGCTTCCATCAACCGTATCGCCGCCTGGACCGTGGGTCTGCGGAATGTGCAGAAGGCGCTGCTGAACGCCCTGCTGACCCCCGATTTCACCGAACTGCAGGATGCCAACGACTGGACTTCCCTGCTGGTGCGGCAGGAAGAGCTGAAGACCATGCCCTTCGGCGAAGTTTGGGCGGAATACTGCCGCGTCTGCGGCGTGCCGGCGGACGGCGAATGGCTGCCCATGGTGAAGCAGTATGAGCAGGATGTACTGGTCCATCGGGTATAAGTGAGGAGCGGAACTATGTATACGGAACAACTGAAGGCCCTGGCGGCCATGTCCAACAAATACGGCTCCGATCCGGCCTATGTGCTGGCCGGCGGCGGTAATACTTCTTTCAAAAGTGACAAGAATCTGTGGGTGAAGGGTTCCGGCACCAGCCTGGCCACCATCCGGCCTGAGGATTTCGTAGTGCTGGAACGGTCAAAGCTGGACGAGATGTGGAACGCATCCTATCCCGAGGAAGAAAAGGCCCGGGAAGCCGCCGTTCTGGCGGACATGATGGCCGCCCGCATCGAAGGCGAGAACCGCCGCCCCAGCGTGGAGACCCTGCTGCACAATCTGTTCCCCCAGAAGTACATCCTCCACGTTCATCCCACCACCGTCAACGGCATCACCTGCTCCAAAGAGGGCAAGGCCGCCATGGAGCGGCTGTTCCCCGATGCGGTGTGGGTGGATGCCTGCAAGCCCGGCTATATTCTGGCTCTGGAGTGCAAGACCATGATGGACGCCTATAAGGCCGCCCACGGCAAGGATGTGGATCTGCTGTTCCTGCAGAACCACGGCATCTTCTTCGCCGCGGATACCGCGGAGGAAGTGGGTGCTTTGGCGGAGCGGACCATGGCGGTCATTGCCGGCGCCATCCGGCGCTGGCCCGATGAGGAGGCCCTGGCCGTGGACCTGGAGCTGGCCGGCAAGCTGGGCGTGCTGTACGGCGGCGTTTGTGTGCCTTTCGCCAACCGGGAGATCCTGAACTACGATCCCGCCACCGAAAGCCTTTCTCCGGACCACATCGTTTACGCCAAGGCCCAGCAGCTTGCTGTGGCCCCCGGCGATGATCTGGCCGCCGCCTTTGCCGCCTTCGAGGCCGCCAACGGCTACAAGCCCAAGATCATCTTTGTCCGCGGCGTGGGTATGTTCGCCTGCGGCATGAGCGAGAAGGAAGCCGTCACCGCCGGCACCGTCATGTTTGACGCCGTGAAGGTGGTCTGCTACGCTGAGTCCTTCGGCGGTGTGCAGCCCATGCCTCAGTTCCTCATCGATTTCATCGTCAACTGGGAAGTGGAGAGCTACCGCAGCTCCGTACAGCAAAAGTAAAAGATTTTCAGGAGGTCCTCTATGAATATCAATTATATCCATCCCGCCGATCAGCTTGTGATGTTCATGCAGCGCATCTATGACAAGGGTCTGACCACCACTTCCGGCGGCAACCTGTCCATTATGGATGATGACGGCAATATCTGGATCACCCCCGCCGGTGTGGACAAGGGCACCCTGACCCGGTCCGACATCATCTGCGTGAAGCCCGACGGCTCCACCGTGGGCCCCCACGCCCCCTCTTCCGAGTATCCCTTCCATGCCGCCGTTTACAAAATGCGCCCCGACCTGCGGGCGGTACTCCATGCCCATCCCCCCGCACTGGTCAGTTTCTCCATCGTCCGCAAGACCCCCAACCTGGATCTGCTGCCTTCCGTGCGGAAGGTCTGCTCCGAGGTGAAGATCGCGGTGTATGCGGTGCCCGGCAGCGAACAACTGGGCGAGAACATCGGTCAGTGCTTCGCGGAGGGCTGCGACATCGTTCTGCTGGAGAACCACGGCGTCTGCATCGGCGCCAAGGATATGTTCACCGCCTTCCAGCGGTTCGAGACCCTGGACTACACCGCCAATCTGGAGATCCTGGCCAACCGCATCGGCAAGCCGGAGAGCCTGCCCCGGGAGGCTGTGGCTGTGACCCAGACCACCACCCATCTGAAGATGGACGACTTTATCCCCCGGAGCCATTCTTCCGAGGAACTGGCGGCCCGCCGGGATATGATCACCCTGATCCGCCGGTCCTACAAGCAAGGTCTGTTTACTGCCACCCACGGCACCTACTCCGTGCGGCTCAGCGACGGCAGTTTCCTCATCACCCCCTTCGGCCAGGACCGGGCCTATCTGGAAGAGGATGATCTGGTGCGGGTGAAGGCCGGCATGAAGGAGCAGGGCAAGATTCCCTCCCGGGCCGTGAGCCTCCACCAGAAGATCTACGAGGTCCATCCCGACATCCACGCCGTTCTGCTGGCCCACCCGGTCCACGCAATGGCTTTTGCCGTGACCGATGCGGTGTTTGATCCCCGGACCATTCCCGAGAGCTACATCCTCCTGCGGGATGTGAAGCGGCTGCCCTACGGCAAGATCTACACCCACCAGGAAGAGACCGCCCGGGACTTCGATCAGGCCCATCCGGCAGTAATGGTGGACAACGAGTGCGTCATCGTCACCGGCGAGACTCTGCTGAAGGCTTTCGACCGGCTGGAGGTCATGGAATCCACCGCCCACTCCATTATCAATTCCGCGGCCATCGGCAGCATCGTTCACATTTCCGACGAGGAAGTGGAGGATCTGAAGGTGGCATTCAATCTGAAGGATTGATCCCTCTATAGCGATCAGCCGGCGGCACATCGTGCCGCCGGTTTTATTTTGGGTCGAAGAGGCCGGTAGAAAGATAGCGGTGGCCCGTATCCGGCAGGATGGCCACCAGGGTCTTGCCTTGGTAATCGGGCCGCCGGGCCAGGGTCATGGCGGCACGGTAAGCGGCGCCGGCGGAAGGACCGACCAAAATACCGTGGGTCCGGGCCAGCTCACGGGCGCCGGCGGAGGCATCCTGTTCGCTGACCTCCAGCCAGCCGCTGAGCAGGTCCCGGGCCAGCAATGGGGGCGGAAAACCGGCGCCGATGCCGGGAATGGCGGCTCCGGGCGCCGGGGCCACGGCGAAGATCTCTATGGACGGGTCCTGCTCCTTCAGAAAGCGGCCCGCGCCGGTGACGGTGCCGCCGGTTCCGACGCCGGCCAGGAAAACATGGATCCGGCCCTGGGTTTGGGTCCAGATCTCCGGGCCGGTGGTGCGGTAATGGGCGGAACTGTTGGATGGATTCCGAAATTGGTTTACATAAAACCTTTTTGGATCATCCAGGCACCACTCTTCCGCACTGCGGCAAGCGCCGGCCATACCTGCGGAAGCCGGGGTCAGGGTCACTTCGGCGCCGAAAAAGCGGATCAACTGCATCCGCTCCCGGCTGGCATCAGCCGGCATGAAGATCCGGCACGGGATGCCCCGCCGGGCGCACAGCGCCGCCAGGGCGATGCCCATATTGCCGGAAGTGGCCTCCGCCACAGACCATTCCGGCCCCGGAATGTCCTCCAGCATGGCCGCGGCGGGCCGGTCTTTGGCGGAGCCGGTGAGATTCAACGTTTCCAGTTTTCCCAGGATCCGGGCCGGGGTCTCCTGGAGGGGGATCAGGGGCGTATTTCCAATGGGCAGATCCATCTGCATCACCTCCCGGCAGTATATTCGCCGCAGTCGGCGCATATCCTTTCCGGGGGGTGGACTATGGAAAAAATAATGGCGCAGGCGGCCGCATTGCCGCGGGATCCGGTACCGCCCCACCCGACCTGGGCCGATGCGGCGGACCTGACCGGGGCGCTGTGCCGGGTGCTGATGCCGGAATACTGGGCCCCGGGGGCCCAAGGCGGCCAGTTGGTGGGGACGGCTTATTCCTCCCTGGAAAAGCTGGCGGGCCGGGATGCGGCGTTGGGGGTCCTGGAGGCAGTGCCGCAGCTCCGGGCCGCGCTGAAGGAAGACCTGGCGGCGGCATTGCGGGTGGACCCGGCGGCGGAAAGTTCCTGGGAAGTGGTGTGCGCTTATCCCGGATTTTACGCCGTAACGGCGTATCGGCTGGCTCATGAACTTTACGGATCCGGGGTGCCGCTGCTGCCCCGGCTCATGACGGAGCTGGCCCACAGCCGCACGGGCATCGACATTCATCCCGGCGCACAGATCGGGCCGGGGTTTTTTATCGATCACGGCACTGGGGTGGTCATCGGACAGACGGCGGTGATCGGCCGGGATGTGACGCTGTATCAGGGCGTGACCCTGGGGGCGCTGTCCACCCGGCAGGAGGGCAAGCGGCATCCCACATTGGAGGATGGGGTGACGGTTTACGCCAATGCCACGGTTTTGGGCGGCGACACGGTGATCGGCCGGGGCAGCAGCATCGGCGCCCACGCCTTTGTCACCGCTTCCGTGGCGCCGGGGACCCGGGTGCGGCCCGGCGGGCCGGGATTGTGGTACCGGAGCAAGTAAAAAAGCAGGCGGCAACGGAATGGATCCGTTACCGCCCGCAGGGGTTTATTCGGTCATTTTCTTTTTTTGCGGATCACGATCAGAAGCACAACTGTGCCTGCCAAAGCCGCCGGCAGGATCACCCAGAGGATCCACGCCGGGGTCTCACCGTCTGCCTCATTGGACACAGGAACAGAGGGCGTGGGCTCACTGCCATCGGTGGAACCGGTGGCCGGCGGGTTGGTGTTCCGGGGCTGGGTGGGTTGAGGTTCCGTGGCCGCCGGCTGGGTAGGCTGGGGGTCCGTGGCTGCCGGCTGGGTAGGCTGGGGGTCCGTGGCCGCCGGCTGGGTAGGCTGGGGTTCCG
>SVLA01000053.1 GCA_015068175.1 Oscillospiraceae bacterium | reverse complement strand
GGGAACGCTGAGGCAGCCCTCAGGGCCTTCCTGCTCGCCGTCGGTCTCCACCAATGCGGGGTTCACCAGCTCCAAAATCTCCGGCTCATCACCGTGGACGCCCACATCCACCACCACGACCCGGCGCAAAATGCCCACCTGGGGGGCCGCAAGGCCCACACCGCCGGAATCGATGAGGGTATCAATCATGTCATCCAACAGCTTGTGGAGCCGCCAGTCAAAATTTTCCACGGGACGGCAAACTTTATGCAGCGCCGGCTCTTTATCGGTCAAAATCTTTCTCAATCCCATAGTTCTACCTCTATTCATCCAATCCGTTCACATCCACGAAGGCGCTGACGCCCCGATTGGCGCCATCCTTGGCGAACTGGCCCAGCAAATGGGCCAGAAGCTGGCGGAGGGGGCGGGTCATATGACAGCGCAGGGTCAGGCGGTAACGGAAATTATAGTTGATCTTCGGTACGGCACAGGGCGCAGGACCCAGGACCGTGCATTGTTCGCCGGAATAGTTCGGCTGTTTCAACAGCGCCACCAGGCTGTCCCGGAATTTTGCCGCGCCGCGGAGGACCCGGCTCTCCTCCTGGCCGATGAAGGTCACGGAGGCCACGTCCCCGAAGGGGGGCAGGTTTTGGATCCGGCGCATCTGCAATTCCAGGTCATAGAAGCCGTCGTAATCCTGCCGGGCGGCCAGCAGCAGCACCTGATGTTCCGGCACCATGGTTTGGATCACGGCCCGGCCCGGGGTATCGCCCCGTCCGGCCCGGCCCACCACCTGGGTCAGCATCTGAAAGGTGTTTTCTGCGGCCCGGAAGGTGCCGGCATAGAGGCTCATATCCGCATCCAGAACGCCCACCAGGGTCACATCCGGCAGATTCAAGCCTTTGGCCACCATTTGGGTGCCGATGAGCACCGGGATCTTTTCCTCCCGGAAGCGGTCCAGCAGTTTCTCGTGGGTATTGGTGGCGCTGACGGTATCGGAATCCATTCGCAGCACTTCCAGGTCCGGCTGCAGTTCCGACAGTTCCTGCTGCAGTTTTTGGGTGCCGGTGCCCACGGTCTTCAAGGGACCGCCGCAGGTGGGGCACCGTTTGGGGGTGTGCTGGGAATAGCCGCAATAGTGGCACATGAGCCGGCCGTTGGCGCTATGGTAGGTCAGACGGGCGCTGCAGCGGGGGCATTCCGGCGCTTCGCCGCATTCCACGCATTGCAAAGCCCGGGCATTGCCCCGGCGGTTCAGGAAGAGGATGGTCTGCTTCCCTGCTTTTCGGGTCTCATTCATGGCCTCCAACAGCGACAGGCTGAAGGAACGGTCATTGCCCATCTTCACTTCTTCCCGCAGGTCCACCAGATCCACAGCCGGCAAAGTCTTGCCGTTAAAGCGGTTTTTCAGGGTGTACAGACTGTAGTCTCCCTGGCGTGCGTGGTACATGGTCTCCACAGAAGGGGTGGCCGACCCCAGCACCACCAAGGCTTTTTCCTTGTAACCCCGCCAAATGGCCACTTCCTTGGCCGAATACCGGGGGGATTGTTCGGAGCGATAGGAATGTTCCTGCTCCTCATCCAGGATTATAAGGCCCAATTGTGAACTGGGTGCGAACACGGCGGATCTTGTTCCAACAATTACGCCGGCTTCACCGGTACGGACCCGTTTCCATTGGTCATACCGCTCGCCTGCGGACAGAGAGCTGTGGAGAACAGCCACATTTTGGCCGAAATGGGCAGCCAGCAGGCTCAGCAATTGGGGCGTCAGGGCGATCTCCGGCACCAGCAGCATGGCCGCACGGCCGTTGTCCAGACAGTTTTGGATCAGTTTCAAATAAACGGATGTCTTTCCGGAGCCGGTGACACCGTACAGCAGGGCCACCCCCGGCAGATCGGCGCGGAGCTGTGCCGACAACCCTTCGCAGGCGGCCTGCTGCTCGCCGTTCAGGACCAGGGGGCCGTCCAGCTTGGCCGGGCGGATCTGGCTGCAGCGCAGGACTTCCCGTTCGGATTGGATCAGGTAACCGGCGGTGACCAGGCGGCGGATACAATCGCTGCCTACGCCGGTGAAATAGCATACGTCCTTGACGGAAGCCTGCTCCAGGCCGCACAGCAGTTCCAGTACCTTGCGCTGGCCCGGAGAGCGGAGCTTGGGACTCTGCAGGAAATCCTGCACTTCCTCTGCCGGAAGGGCCAGGGAGACGATCTTTTCCGTCTTGTCCCGGCGGAGCAAGGTGACGTCACTTTCCGTGGCGATCCATTTTTTGCCCAGCAGATATTTCAGGGCCGTCAGTCGGGTCTCTTCCTCCGGGATCAGGGTGGCAATGGCGCTGCCGGTGGTCTCGCCGCCCATATCCTGGATGAACCGGAGGATCTGCATGGCCTCGGCTTTCCGGCTGGGTTTCTCCTGCCAGGATCGGTCATCGGTCAGGCGGTAACTGTCCCGGACACGGATGGATGCGCCGGCAGGCAGCATGACCCGGACGGCATCGTAAAAGGTGCAGAAATAGCGCTCCCGCAGGAAGGCGGCCAGCCGCAGCATATGGTTCGACAGCAGGGGTTCCTCATCAATGATCTGCTCCACCGATTTCAGGCCGCTGCCGTCGGCATCTTCCACCGACAGCACCAGACCCTCGGTACGGCGGTTGCCACGGCCGAAGGGGACCACCACCCGCTGGCCCGGCTGCAGGGCCATTTCCCGGGGATACTGGTAGGAATAGGGCTTGTCAATGGCAAAATTAGCCGCAGCAACAGCAATTTTTGCGATCATAGCCCTTCTCCTCCCAAGTTTAGTTCATATATTCGTCCTTCAGGCTGGCATCCAGCTTGCCGTCGGCCACTTCCTGGATGGCCAGGGTGACGGGCTTCTCAGGCAGTTCCTCCTGGAACTCTTCGGCCTCAGCGGCAATCTGGCGGGCACGGTGGGCCACCACGTTCACCAGCAGATAACGGCTCTCAATATTCTTCAGCAGGTCTGCTACAGGGGGGTACAGCATAGTCAATTTCCTCCAAAAATTTAATCGTTTCGGTTATGGTCAATATATTCAACGATGGCATCGGCGCACTCCTGCGCGATATCGTTAATGACGATCAGGTCATATTTGTCCCGCTGGGACATTTCCCAAATGGCCCGCTTCAGGCGCATCTGGATCTGCTCTTCGCCGGTGTCGCCCCGGCTGCGCAGGCGGCGCTCCAGTTCTTCCATGGAGGGGGGCGCAATGAAGATCAGCCGGGCATCGGGCCACATTTCCCGCACCGCCAGGGCGCCGTTGGGCTCGATATCCAGGATCAGGTCGCCGATCTTCCGCTTCTGCTCCACCTGGAATTTGGGGGTGCCGTAGAGGTTGCCCATGTGGGCATCGTATTCCAGGAACTCGCCATGGGCGATCATTTCCTTAAACTGGTCGGTGGACACAAAGTAATACTGAACACCGTGTTCTTCACCGGGGCGGGGCGGACGGGTGGTGGCAGACACGGAAAACTGCAGTTCCGGCCGGGCGGCCATGACCATTTTCAGAACCGTGCTTTTGCCAACGCCGGAGGCGCCGGAAATAATGTAAAGGTTTCCTTTTCTCATCTATATCCCTCCACTTTTTCTTAGCCCTGGGATTCGGCGCGTTCACCAATGGTTTCCGGTTCCACGGCGGACAGGATCACATGGTCCGTGTCCATGATGAGGACCGCTTTTGTCTTATGCCCGTAGGACGCATCGATCAGCATCCCCCGATCCCGGGCCTCCTGGACCAGGCGTTTCACCGGCGCCGAGTCCGGTGAGACCACCGCCAAAAGGCGCTGGGCAGAGATCATGCTGCCAAAGCCTATATTGATCAGTTTCATAGCTACCTCTTATTCAATGTTCTGGGTCTGTTCTCTGATCTTTTCCAGTTCTGCCTTGATATCCACCACGATCCGGGCCAGGCGCACGTCGGTACACTTGGAGCCAATGGTGTTGGCTTCCCGGTTCATTTCCTGCAGCAGGAAATCCAGCTTGCGGCCCACGGCACCGCCGGCAGAAAGCATGGTGTTCATCTGCTCCAGGTGGCTGCGCAGGCGGACGGTCTCCTCGTCCACGGCCACTTTGTCGGCAAAGATGGCGGCTTCCGTCAGGATGCGGCTCTCGTCGATGTTGGTATTGGCCAGGACTTCCTTCAGCTTGTTTTCCAGGCGGGTGCGGTAGTCGATGACGGTCTGGCCGTTGCCCTCCTCCACCTGGGCGACCAGGCCCAGAATGGTCTGGCCACGGCTGCGAAGGTCCGCATCCAGAGCCTGTCCTTCCTTGACACGCATGGCATCGTAGCTTTCCAAAGCCTGGACCACCACGGCCATCAGGTCGGCCCGGAGGGCCTCCTCGTCCACTTCCTTTCGCTCCACGGTGAACACATCGGGCAGGCGGGAAAGGCCGGTGACGCTGATATCGTCAGCCACGCCGTAATCGGCGACCATCTGCCGCATGGCGCTGAGGTAACCTTCCACCACCGGCTTATTCAGGGTAATGGTAGTGTCGGTGGCCGTTTCAGAACGCATGGAGATGAATACATCCACCTTGCCCCGGGAAACGGCGGCTTTTACTGCCTGCTTAACGGTCTCCTCCGCAAAGGAAAGGGCTCTGGGCATTTTTACGGTGCAATCCAGGTAGCGGTTATTGACGGAGCGCAGCTCCACGGTGAATTCGCGGCCGTTTACCGTTTCCACGGCGCGGCCGTAGCCGGTCATGCTTTTAATCAATTTGATTATCCCCTTTACTCCGGGCGGTGGGGCCCATGGGCCGTGATCCCGGTGATGGTATAGACAGTTTTTCTGCGGGCGGCGACTTTTCGGTCATAGACCGCGGCCAGCACCAGGCCGGCCACGAAGCCGGCAAATCCGGCCAGGGGGCCGAAATGCGCGTTTTCTCCCAGGAAGTAACCCAGGAAGAACAGCGCCAGGGGCAGGATGTAGAGTACGGCGGCGCCGGTCAGCACCGGGGCGGAATCCGATCGGATGATGACCGTATCCCCAGGCTGCGCGCCGGCGGCATTGACGGCATCGATCAGGAGTTTCTCCCGGACGGCGCCGCAGCCGGAACATTTATGGCAATCGCCGGAGCAGGCGCTTTCCCGGATCACCAGGACCCGGGCAGTGCCGTCGGCCCCAAGGGCCCGGACCTTAGCTTTCTGCTCCATTGGGTTCTTCCACCGCTTCCGTAACGGTCACCAGCACGCTGTAAGTGCCGATGACACCCACGGATTTGTAATTCTCATCCAGCAGAATCTGGGCCTTGTACAGTTCCTCGCCCAGGGCCGCGTCGGTCAGGTCGATGAGGGCGGAGATGTGTTCAAAGGTCATGGTCTCCAGCAGGTCCGCAGGGCCGCGGAAGGTGACGGAGATCCGCTTGGTACCGATCTCGTAGGCCATGCCCTCCGGCAGGGCCGCCACCAGGATCCGCTCCACATCCAGAGTGCGGATGGCCAGACCGTTGAAGGTGATATCCACATCCACGCTGGTGATACCGCTGAGATTTTCGATGCCTTCCGGCAGGGTGACCGGGAAGTTCAACCGGGTGCTTTCCGGCATTTCGGCCAGGTTGATGGAGCCGACGGTCAGACTGTCCAGGGTGGCCAGGAGCTTATCGTTGCCGGAGACCTTGATGGCCTGCTGGCTCAGGACGATGGTGGTGTTTTCCGGGGTGGCGCCGCCGCCGTAGGTGACATTCAGCACCAACTGCAGTTCCTTGACCTGCTGGATCCGGACCGTGACGTTGATTTCCGCCACGTTGGTCTTGATGGCCGCCGCATCCACGGGCTGACCGGCAGAATCCACCAGGGTATAGCGGAAGCTCTGGTTCAGGGTCTCCGTATGATTGGGGGTCAGGGCAATGTCCACACGGGCTTCAGCGATCCGGTCCACCACGGACTTGGGACCGGTGATGGTCACTGTCTCATAATCCTGGACGATGGTATCCTTGAAGGCGATATAATTGTCTTTCAGATTGGTGCTGTCGCACAGCACGTTGACGGGGATCTCCTTGGTGCTCCACTCCGCGATCTGCAAAGTGATATAGCTGGGCGTCTGCTCCACGATCTCGTAAGCATTGCCGGTGGCATCCCCCCGGAAGGTGATGCTGACGTTGAGACTCTGTTCCCCGGGTGCATGGATCCGGGACAGATCCGCCACCGCCATGATGTCGGAGTTTTTCAGGTTGATCAGATCCGTACGGTTGCCGCGGAGCTTCAATGTCACCGTGGGCTGACCGTCGGACTCGATCATCAGGCCCTTGTCCAGCAGGACCGATTCATTGGTCAGCACAACGGGAATGTTGTAGAACGTATCCTCCGATTCCGGGCTGACCACCGTGACCACATAGACCCAAATGCCGAAGGCAACAAGGAGGGCCAGGAGGAAGTGCAGGATCTTCGGCTGTTTCATTTGGTTTCCTCCTTATCCTTCTTCTTCAGTTTCTGCTTCAGGCGGACCGTCAGGCTGTCAGCCGGGACGGCCTCCGCGGGACACAGTTCATGGATCAGCAGTTTTTCCAAGGTCTGAGGCGCCAGGTGGCGCTTGAGCATGCCGCCCACGGCCACGGAAATGGTGCCGGTCTCCTCGGAAACGATGACCACCACCGCATCGGTGGCTTCGCTCATACCCACACCGGCGCGGTGCCGGGTACCCAGGTCAGCGCTGAGGCGGTGGCTGTCCGACAGCGGCAGCACACAGCCGGCGGCGGCCACTTTGCCGCCCAGAATGATCATGGCGCCGTCATGGAGGGCAGCCTTGGGGAAGAAAATATTCCGCAGAAGCTGCTCAGACACCTGGCCGTCGATCATGGTGCCGGTCTTGAAATACTCATCCAGGCGGGACTCCCGGCCGAAGACGATCAGGGCGCCGATCTTTTCACGGCTCATGACCTCACAGGCACGGACGGCCTGACTGATCACCGGCTTCATATCCTGGGCAACTTTCTCCGGGGTCAGGATCTTTTCCAGGCGCACACTGCCCAAATGGTCCAGCATCCGGCGCAGTTCCGGCTGGAACAGCACCACCAGGGCAATAACACCGACCTGGAGGAATTCATCCAGAATGAAGCTGAGGGTATTCAGGTTGACCACATCCGTGATCCAGGAGATCACAATGATGGCAACGATGACTCCCGCGACACGGATCGAATTGGTCGAGCGCAGGAGGGGGAACAACTGATAGAGCAAAAAAGCCACGATGAGAATGTCCAGGTAGTCCATGAACTTCATTCCGGCCAGTAATTGCAAAAATTCTTTTACTACGGCTTCCATAGGGCCAATCTCCTTCTTAACGTCCGTATATGAAACGGTTTTTCACAAAACCGTATAACAAGCCTATTATCCTAACTATTATAGCGGATATGGCCCGGGATAGCAAGAGTAAACTGTAATGTTTTTATGTTTTTTCGGTAAGGCTTTACGATCAGATTGCACAAAAAAGGGGCAGCAGGCAAGCCTGCTGCCATGTTTATTGGTCCAGGGCCCGGGCAAAGGCGGCCACCTGGGCCGGGTCCGCATCGTGACCGAAACTGATGCGGATGGTGCCGGTATCCAGGGTGCCGGCGCTTTCGTGGGCCAGGGGCGCGCAATGGAGTCCGGCCCGGAGGGCAATGCCCCGGCGGGCCATTTTTTCCGCAAAGGCTTCACAGTCCTCCCCCGGCAGAAAGGATACGGTCCCGGTCTGTGGTATACCGTCAAAGACCCGGAACCCACGGCGGCGGAGCAACGCGGCGCATTGACGGACGGCGGCCCGCTCCCGGCGGAGGATGGCGTCGGTCCCCAGGCGGCGGACCATGCGGATCCCGGCGGCCAGGCCGGCAATGCCCGGCACATTCACCGTTCCCGGCTCCAGGCGGTCGGGCAGGAAATCCGGCATGGTCTGCAGGGCGGAGTCACTGCCGGTGCCGCCGGCCATCAAAGGTTGTGGTTCGGCGCCGCAGAGCAGGATCCCGGTGCCCTGGGGGCCCAGCAGGCCCTTATGGCCCGGCATGGCGATATAGTCCGCCCCCAGGGACCGCAGGGAAAGTTCCAGGCATCCGGCGCTCTGGGCGGCATCCACCGCAAAAGGCACGCCATAGCTGCGGCAGAGGGCGGCCAGCTCCCCCAGGGGCAGGATATAGCCGAACACATTGGACACATGGGTGAAAACGGCGGCATCCACACCGGAGGCCAGGACCTTTCGGAATTCTTCCAGGGTATCCGCCGGGTCGAAGAGCCGGCGTCCGGCCACCAGGATCTTTGCCCCCAGCAAATGCAGGGTCCGGGTGACGGCATTGTGTTCAAAGCCGGAGATCACCACCCGGCTGCCGGGGCGGACCATGCTGCGCAGGGCCACATTCAGGCCCTGGGTGCAGTTGGCGGTGAAGATCACCTGCTCCGGGCGGCAATCGAAGAATTCCGACGCCTCCCGGCGGCAGCCGTACACCGTGCGGGCGGCGACCATGGCGGCCGGATGACCGCCCCGGCCGGGATTGGCGCAATGGTCCAGAGCCTCCAGCATGGCCCGGCGGACCGGCGCCGGTTTCGGGAAGGAGGTGGCGCCATGGTCCAGGTAGATCATAGCTGGCGCTCCTCCGGTTTTCCTGACGGTGTCAGGGCGTAGACTTTGGCAAAGGGGATCTCCCGCTCCCGCAGAAGCTCCACCGCCGCCAGGGCATAACGGCTCCGCAGCCGCAGGCCGTAGCCGCAGCCTTTGCCGGACAATTCTTTCGGGGTGCGGAGCAGGGCGCAATCCATGCCCAGGGACCGCAAGGCCGACTCCCCCCGCTGTGCGAACGTGACCGAACGAAATGTGATCAAATAGTACCCCATACGACAAAACCTCCCGGGCTAATCTATGCCCGGGAGGGAAAATATGTGTGCGTTATTCGTCCAGCAGACAGACGGCGTGGCAGGCCATGCCCTCCATATTGCCGGTGAAGCCCAGGTGTTCCTCGGTGGTGGCTTTCACATTGACCCGGCCGGGGTCCAGGGCCAGCGCGGCGGCGATATTGCGCTCCATGGTCTCGATATGGGGCCGCAGTTTGGGGGCCTGGGCGATCATGGTCACGTCGATATTACTGATACTGTAACCGGCGGAGCGAACCATTTGGCCTACCTGCTCCAACAGTTTCAGGGAATCCGCGCCTTTATATCGGGGGTCGGTGTCGGGGAAATGCTTGCCGATGTCCCCCAGGCCGGCAGCCCCGAGAAGGGCATCGGACACGGCATGGAGCAGCACGTCGGCATCGCTGTGGCCCAAAAGGCCCAGGGGATACTCGATCTTCACGCCTCCCAGGATCAGGTCCCGGCAGGGCACCAATTTGTGGACATCGTATCCGTGGCCGATCCTCATAGCATTTCCTCCAAAAACAGTTCTGCGATCTTTAAGTCCAGGGGGGTGGTGACTTTGATGTTTCGCTCGTCCCCTTCCACGATCTTCACGGACATGCCCAGCCGCTCCACGGCGGAGCAATCGTCGGTAAGGGCGGCGCCGTCGGTCCTTGCCTTCTGCAACGCGCCCCGCAGCAGATCCTTGTCAAAGACCTGGGGGGTCTGGATGGCCCGGAGGGCGCTGCGGTCCGGGGTGGAACGGATGATACCGCCGTTGACCACCTTGACGGTGTCCTTCATCGGGACGGCGGGGGCCGCGGCATAATAGGTGTTGGCGGCCCGGACGGTGCGGTCAATGACCTGCCAGGTGATCAGGGGCCGGGCGCCGTCATGGACGGCCACCAGTTTTACCTTATGGGACAGGGAGCGCAGGCCGTTTTCCACGGACTCGGTGCGACTTTCGCCGCCGGCCACTACCATGCGGACTTTTGAAAAACCGTGGCACAGATCCATGATGGGCACGATGAGGTCCGGACGGGTGACGATGACGATCTCCCGGATGGGGTCGCAATTCTGGAAGGCCCGGACGGTATGCACGATCATGGGTTCGCCCCGGAGGGGGGCCATGACCTTATCGATGCTGCCCATACGGGAGGCATTGCCGGCGGCCACGATCACCGCGCCGGTATAGCGCAGGGGCAGGGCCTTGCGGGCCAGGCGGGTATACTTGGAAATGTCCATATTTACAGCTCCATTACCAGTTTCTTGAAGAATTCGCCCCGGACCATGAAATTCCTGAACTGGTCAAAGGCGGCGGAGGCGGGACTCATGAGCACCACGTCGCCGGGGACTGCCGCGGCGGCCGCGGCCCGGACGGCGGACTCAAAATCGCCGCAATCAGTGATCAGCGGCTGTTGACCGCCGCAATTTTCCACAGCGGCCCGGATCTTGGGGCCGGTGGCGCCGCCCAGGAACAAGTGCTTGACGTGGGCGCAGATCTCCGGGCCCAGAACATCGTAGGGGATATTTTTATCATAGCCGCCGGCGATGAGGATCACTTTTTCCGGGAAGCTCCGCAGGCCCGCAATGGTGCGGCTGGGGGACGAAGCGATGGAGTCGTTATAGAAGCGGACGCCGTCTTTGATGCGGACCAGCTCAATGCGATGCTCCACACCGCCAAAGGTGGTGGCCACCCGGCGGACGGTATCATCGGACACCATGCCTTCCACGGCGGCAATGGCCGTCATGTAGTTTTCCACATTGTGTGCGCCGGGGAGCAGAATATCCCCTGCTTTCAGGACTTTTTCGCCATTCCGGCAGATCCACTCCCCTTCCAGGCGGACCTGGGCGGATCTGCCCAGGCGGGAGAATGTTTTGGTGGTGCCGGGGCCGGTCAGGGAGGCGGTGAGGTCATTGTCGGCATTGACGATGAGAATATCTTCGGCGGATTGGAAGCGGTAGATGTTTTTCTTGGCTTCCACATATTCGTCCATATCCTTATGGACGTCCAAGTGGTTGGGGGACAGATTGGTGATGACGGCCACATGGGGACTGCGCTGCATATCCATGAGCTGGAAGGAGCTGAGTTCCACCACGGCATAGTCCGTTTCCCGCATCTGCCGTACCAGGGGCAGCAGGGGCGTGCCGATATTGCCGCCCAGCCAAACAGTGTAACCCTGGGCCTTCAGCATTTCGGAGATCAGGGTCGTCGTGGTGGTCTTTCCGTCGGAGCCGGTGACGGCCAGGACGGTGCAGGGGCAGACCTCGAAGAACACTTCCATTTCGGAGGTGACTTCGGCGCCGCCGGCCCGGAGGGTCTCCAGGGCGGGGTGGCCGGGGTGCATGCCGGGGGTGCGGAACACCAGGTCGGCGGTGAGGCCGTCAAGGTAGGTATCACCCAGGCGCAGGCGGCAGCCGGCGGCCTCCAGGTCCAAAACCTCGGCATCCAGTTTTTCCCGGGGGGTGCGATCGCAGCCGGTGACACTGCAGCCGAATTCCAGCAGAAGGCGCACCAGGGGGCGATTGCTGACACCCAGGCCCAGGACGGCAATGTTTTTATTCTTGATGGACGTGAAGTATTGTTCAAAAGCAGACGGCATAAAGGATCCCTCGTTTCAGCTTGATGGGGTCAATGGTTGTTTAGCGGCGCAAGCACCGAGTTGACAATTGACAGTTGACAGCGAATGTATTTCCTTCGGAAATGATTGAATTCGTCGGCGGAGCCGACACCATAACTGTCCACTATCCATTTTCCACTGTCCACTGCAATGCGTAGGCATTGCTTGTAAGCAATCATTTATCATAATATTTAGTATATACAGTTTCAAAAGAATTTGCAAGGGGGTTTGACTTTTGGGCATGGTTGGGTTACAATATTTCCGCGACCGGGTCGGACAGCCGCGGGCGGGAACGAAAGGAACCGCGTGAGGAAAGTCCGGGCTTCACAGGGCAAGGATAACAGGTAACGCCTGCCGGGGGTGACCCCAGGACAAGTGCAACAGAGATATACTACCCCTTTCGGGGGAAAGGTGAAAAGGTGGGAGCAGAGCCCACCCGGCCCATGGCAACATGGGTTTTACGATGTAAACTCTATCCGGAGCAACGCCGTGGAGAAACAACAGGTTGGCCCGACCGTTTCGAGGAGGCGGCTGGATCCCGTGGGCGACTGCGGGACTAGATAGATGGCTGTCAGAACAGAACCCGGCTTACAGACCCGTGTCGCAAAAAGGTGCTGTCTCAAAATGATTTTACAGGATCATAAGAGGCAGCACCTCTTTCTTTTTCTTTGCAGCAACGAAGTTGTGGAAAAAGCATCTCAAAATTCGAAAAAACAGCGCACTTAATCTGAGGGGC
>SVLA01000052.1 GCA_015068175.1 Oscillospiraceae bacterium | reverse complement strand
GGGCCTGGTGCCCTACGGCAAGATCCTGGACACCGACGATACCTGCCCCACCCTGACCTTCAATACCATCGCCCGCCACCAGAGCATGATGGTCCGCACCCGGGTCTGCACCAATAACAGTCCCTGGCTTGCCGGCTGCGAAGTGGGCCAGATCCATAATGTACCCATTTCCCACGGCGAAGGCCGCTTCTTCGCCACCCCCGACCTGGCGCTGCAGTTGGCCGCCAACGGTCAGATCGCCACCCAGTATGTGGACCTGGCCGGCGATCCCACCATGGATACCGCCTTCAATCCCAACGGCTCCCTCTTCGCCATCGAGGGCATCACCTCCCCCGACGGCCGGGTCCTGGGTAAGATGGGCCACTCCGAGCGTTGGCAGCAGGGCATCTATCGAAATGTTCCCGGCGACTACGATATGAAGCTCTTCGACTCCGCCGTCCGCTACTTCAAATAACGCAACAAGGCGCGCTGCATTCCGCAGCGCGCCCTCTTCATACTCTTTTCATCGCCCCAGTTTCCGTTCCGCCCGATAATAGGCCCCGGCCAGCAGAACCGCCGCGCCGGTCCAGGCCAGCACTTCCGCATAGAAAATGCCCTCCTGCCAGGCGATGTGGCCCACCACAATGGCGGCGCTCACCCGCATCACCAGTTCCACCACGCCGCTGAGCAGCGGCACCCGGGTGTTGCCCATGCCCTGCAGAGCCGAGCGGTACGCATACAGCAAATACAGCACCGGCAAGCACCACGCCATCACCGATAAATACTGATACGCCGTGTCCCCGGCTGCGGCGGCCTGCACCGGATCCTCATTGGAGATAAACAACCCCGTGATCTGCCGGCCAAACACCAACAGCGCGGCGCCGATGGCCACCGCCGTGATCACGCTGATCACCGCCGCCCACCGGGTCCCCTGCCGGATCCGCTGCCACTTCTCCGCGCCGAAATTCTGTCCCGTATAGGTGGTCACCGCATAGCCGTAGGAAATGGCCGCGATCTCCAACAAGCCGTACAGCTTGCCCGTGGCCGTAAATCCGGCAATAAAACCGGTTTCAAAGTGATTCACTACGCTCTGCACCGCCATGCCGCCGGCCGCAATGACCAGATTCTGCGCCGCCACCGGCAATCCCAGGCCCATCATCTGTCCCTGGAGCCGCCCGTCCCGCCGCAGATCCGTTTTTCCGAAGCGCAGGGCCGGATTATTGCCGATCTGCACCGCGCAAAGGGTGCCGGCCAGCACCTGGGCCGCCACCGTGGCCGCTGCCGCGCCCGGGATCCCCCAGCCAAGACCAAAGACCGCCACGCAATCCAGGATGATGTTGGTCACCGCCGCCACAGCCATGGCGATCAGCGGCGTCTTGCTGTCCCCCACGGCCCGCAGCACCGAAGCCGTCAAATTGTAATACATCATGGCCGGGATCCCCAACAGGATCACGCGGCTGTACAGCTCCGCCTGGGCCCACAATCCGTCTGGGACGCCCAACATCCGCATGAACAGTTTCATGGCCGCCTGGGCCGCCAGCGCCGTCACCAACGCAGATACCGCCGCCAGACATACCGCATTTCCCAGGCTCTTCCGAAAAGCCGCCAGGTCCCCGCGGCCATATTCCTGGGCCAGCCGCACGGAAAAGCCCTGAGCAAGTCCCTGGACCAGGCCCAGATACATCCAGTTCATCCAGTCCACGGTGCCCAACGCCGCCAGGGCCTCCATGCCCACGCCCCGGCCCACAATGGCAATATCCACCAGCGTGTACAGTTGCTGGAACATATTGCCCAGCATCAGCGGCAGCGCAAAATCCATCAGCAGCTTCGCCGGATGCCCCTGGGTCATATTCAGCATTCGTTTGCTCACATTCATGCCTCCAAGATCATGGTGCAGGCCCGGTCATTCACCGAACCATCGATATATACCGCATACTCCAGCATCCGCCGAAAGCCACAGCTTTCATGGGCCCTGAGGGACGCCGCGTTACCCTTTACAATATGGGAATAGATGGGCCGCGTTCCTTCCGCCATCAGCATTGCCCGAAGCAAAGCCCCGGCATGACCCATGCGGCGGCAATCCGGCGCCGTCTCCAATGCTTCCAGCAGCAGGCCGTCCTTGTACGGCTCCAACCGCAGAGCGCTGACATACCGCCCGCCTTGGACCCACACATAGTACGCCGCCCCTGGCGCCGCGAAAAAAGAGTCCCGGAGGTACTGCCGAAAGTCCTCTTCAGCCTCCAAAAGGCCGGAACTCTCCGCCGTTTTCTCTAAATTTCCTTCCAAATACACTTCCATCAGTTTGGGAAAATCCAGTTCCCGCAATCCATGGGCCACCAGCAGCAAAACATTCCCTCCTTCCCCATTTTTCGACATTTATGCCCAAAAAGTTCCAAATTTCATGCATACAACCCTTGCATAAAGTTTACATAACACCTTATTTCATTCCATATCCATGGATTTATGCACACTTTCCACAGACTTTTCCACAACCGCTCCACCCAGGAAATCCGTCTAAAAGTCTGTTCTTCCACCGTCATACCCCGGTTTTCAAAACCTTTTCGCCGCAGTTTTTGCGTCTTCTCGTATAAATATAAACTGTTTATACATTATTCATATGTATCCTTCATTTTCCTGCAAAAAATACGGGAGGGTGTTCCGCTCCCGCATTTTTGTGTCACACCCGCTCTCCCAGGATCGACTTGGTCGCGTAGGCATTCAGGCTCATATCCGCCACATTCCCGGCCTGATACTCATAAAAAGCCTGGGCGCCGATCATAGCCGCATTGTCGCCGCAGAGCTTCAGCGGCGGCATAAACACCTCCGCTCCCAGTTCCCGAGCCATGGCCAGCAGATCCCGCCGGATCCGGGAATTGGCCGCCACGCCGCCGGCAATGGCGATCTTCCGCCGCCCGGTCTGCTCCAGAGCCAGCTTTACCCGGGGCACCAGCATATCCGACACCGCCGCCGAGAATCCGGCGCAGAGGCTGGGTACATCCAGCTCCTCCCCCACCTGCTGGGCATGGTGGATCAGGTTCAGCGCCGCCGTTTTCAGGCCGGAAAAACTCATATTGAACGGATTCTCGCCGGGCTTGCTCCGGGGCAGCACATACTTATTCTCGTCGCCCCCCTGGGCCATCCGATCCAATGCGGCGCCGCCGGGATAAGGCATCCCCAGCACCCGGCCCACTTTGTCAAAGCATTCGCCGGCCGCATCATCCAGGGTCGTACCCAGGATCTCCATATCGGTGTAATCCTTCACATCCACGATCATGGTATGTCCGCCGGACACCACCAGGCACAAAAAGGGCGGTTCCAGCTCCGGGCAGGCAATATAATTGGCCGCAATATGCCCCCGGATATGATGGACCGGGATCAGGGGTTTACCCATGGCCAGGGCCGCCGCCTTGGCGAAATTCACACCCACCAGCACCGCGCCGATGAGGCCCGGCGCATAGGTCACCGCCACCGCATCGATCTCCTGCCGGGTCAGTCCGGTCTCAGACAGGGCCTGATCCGCCAGGGCATAGATGGCCTCCATATGCTTTCTCGAAGCGATCTCCGGCACCACACCGCCATAGATCCGGTGCAGTTCCACCTGGGAAGCGATGCAATCGCACAACACTTCCCTTCCGTCCCGAACGATGGCCACCGCCGTTTCGTCGCAGGAGGATTCAACCGCCAAAATATTCATATTTTCACTCCTTTTTCAGGTGAAATCCGAATTTTCATCGTTGGTCAGGTCCCCGTCGCCCCAGATCGGAATGGTCTCACCCAAATATGTAGGTTCCGGCTGGAACAACGACGTGGCAAAATCCTTCACCCGGGCCAAAATCTCCCGCAGATCCCGGGCCGTCTGCCCCTGGTAGCGGTGATAATCCGAAGAAACCCCATAGGCTTCCATGCCCAAGCTTTGGGCAATGTAAATAGCCCGGTACAAATGATACTCCTGGGTCACGATGATGATCTTCTTGGCCTGAAAAATATCCCGTGCCCGGTACAAGCTCTCATAAGTGGAGAATCCGGCATGATCCATAAATACATCCGACGGATCAATCCCTGCCTCCACCGCAAAAGTCTTCATGGCATCCACTTCGTCATAGTCTTCCCGGCCATGGTCACCGGTCATCAGCAGCTTCGGCGCCGCCCCGGCCTGAAACAGTTCCACGCCCCGGCGCAGCCGGTCGTGGAGCATATCGCTGGGTACGCCGTTGTCCTTCACCAGACAGCCAAGGACCAGGATGCAATCCACATCCTCCAGCTCCGCCGCCGCTTCCGGGGACAGAATGTGTTCGGCCGCCGTGGTTTTCACCGTGGTGTCGATGGCTGCCACCGTGCCGAGGCCCACCAATCCCAGGACGACCAGTACAGCAAAAGATCTCAGTAAAACTTTCTTTGTCTTTGTCATGACTTGTTCCTCAAAAATCCAGGCGCAAAATCCGCGCATCCTCCCGGGGATTCCGATAATAGTTCTTCCGCAGACCCACTTCCCGGAAACCCAGCTTTTCATACAGCCCGATGGCCGGAGCATTGGAGGCGCGGACTTCCAAAGTCAGACAAATGCTGCCCCGGTTTTTCAGTTCCCGGATCAGCACATCCACCAGGCTCTCCGCGATCCCCCGCCGCCGGTAGTCCGGGTGGACGGCGATGTTCATCATATCCGTCTCCCCGCACACCGTCTGGGATCCAACATAGCCCACAACCCGGTCGTCCTCCATGGCCACCATCCACAGCGCCAGAACATTGTCCACCTCGCTGCGAATGCTGTTTTCACTCCAGGGATCGGCGAAGCACAGCTTTTCCAGCGCCGCCACCTGGGCCACATGGGCCGTCGTCATATCTCTGAATGTCATCATTTTGCTTCGTACCAGCTCTTTCCGATCTTGGCCTCTGCCGTCAGCGGCACGTTCAATTGGGCCACATTTTCCATTTCCCGGCTCACCAGCGCCGCCACCCGGTCTGCCAATTCCTCCGGGCACTCCACGATCAGTTCATCGTGGACCTGCAGCAGCAGCCGCGCCTGGGGATATTCCCGGGCCAGGGCCTCATCCACCCGGATCATAGCCAACTTGATCAGATCCGCCGCCGTACCCTGGATGGGCGTATTCAGCGCCACCCGCTCCGCGCCGCTGCGAATGTTGAAATTGGAAGCCGTCAGCTCCGGGATATACCGTTTCCGGCCGTACAGCGTCTCGGTGTATCCCCGCTCCCGGGCCTGCGCCACTACATTTTTCATGTAGTCCCGTACGCCGTGATAGTGGGCCAGGTAACTGTCAATATACTCCCTGGCCTCCCAGCGGGTAACCCCGATGTCCGCCGCCAGAGAAAACTCCGAAATGCCGTAGACGATGCCGAAATTGACCGCCTTCGCGTGGCGCCGCTGCAGGGCCGTCACAGCCTCCGGTGCCACGCCAAACACCTGCGCCGCCGTCACCGTATGCACGTCCAGCCCGGATCGGAATGCCTCCTGCATGTTCTCGTCGCCGGCAATATGAGCCAGCACCCGCAGTTCGATCTGGCTGTAGTCCGCGTCCACCAGCACCATGCCATCGCCGGGCACAAACATCTTCCGGATCTCCGCGCCCAGATCGGTACGCACCGGAATATTCTGCAAATTGGGTTCCGTGGAACTAAGCCGCCCCGTGGCCGTCACCAGATTTTGGAACGTGGTCCGGATCCGTCCATCCGCTCCGATGACCTTCAGCAGGCCCTCAGCATAGGTGGACTTCAGCTTCGTCAGCATCCGATAATCCATAATGGCCGGAATAATGGGATGCTTGTCCTTCAGTTGCTCCAGCACCTCCGCATTGGTGGAATAACCGGTCTTGGTCTTCTTCACCGGCGGCAGGCCCAGCTTTTCAAACAGCAGCTCGCCCAACTGCCGGGTGGATTGGATGTTGAAGGGGCCGCCTGCAAAACCGAAAATGAGCTTCTCGCAATCATCGATCCGCGCTGTCAGCATGGCGCCAAATTGTTCCAACTGCTGCCGGTCAATGGCGATCCCAGCCCGCTCCATCCGGTACAGCACCGGGCACAAAGGCAGTTCCATGTCGAAATAGAGCTTTTCCATGCCCTTTTCGCGCAATTCCGCCTCCAACACCGGCATCAAATGCCAAATCGCCTCCGCACAGCCGGCCGCATCCCCGTCCTCCACGGACATCCCCAGGAAATTGGTAGCCAGTTTGGACACGGAATACTCCGCTTGGCTGGGGTTCAGGTCATAGGCCGCCAAAGCAGTATCAAAAACACAGTCACCGCATTGGATCCCCAAATCCGTCATCCGATGCATGGCCGTCTTACTGTCATGGAAGATCACTTCCCCAAGCAGGGTAAGGCCCATTTGGGTCTCCATGGGGGTCAGGGCGCAGACCCCCTCCGCCCAGGCCACACCCAGGCTGCCATCCGCCGCCAGATAGACCGCATAGCGTTCCGCCTTTTCCGGCAGCTCCGTGGCCTTGGGCAGGGCCGCCACGGTATTCTTCGTCTGCCTGGGGGCCTCCACAGCCGCCCCACGCAGACCGTACTTGTCGATCAGCTTCACAAACTCCAGCCGCTGGAACAGCCCATAGAGGGCCGGCTTGTTGTAGGGCCGGATAATAGCATCCTTCGGCTCAAAATCAATGGGCGCCTTGGGCACAATGGTGGCCAATTCATAGGAAAGGAAGGCATTTTCCCGATCTTTTTCCAGCTTTTCCCGCAGTTTCGGCTTGATGAACGGGTCATCCAGATGGGCATAGACCCCCTCCAGGGACCCAAACCGCAGCAGCAATTCCGTGGCCGTCTTGGGGCCCACCCCGGCCACACCGGGAATATTATCGGAAGAATCGCCCATCAACGCCTTCAGATCCACCAGTTTCTTCGGTTCAAAGCCGTATTCCTCGTAAAATTTCCCATAGGTGTACAGCGTTGCCGTGGTCTGCCCCGGTTTGGAGATCACCAGCTTGATATGCACATTTTCATCGATAAGCTGCAGGCTGTCCCGGTCACCGGTCACCACCACGCACTCCCATCCGTTATTGGAACAGATCTGACCCACGGTGCCGATAATATCGTCCGCCTCCCAGCCCGGACATTCGTAAATCGGAATGTTCATGGCCTGCAGGACTTCCTTCATCACCGGCATCTGCTGGGCCAGTTCCTCGGGCATGCCGTGACGGGTCGCCTTGTAGCCGTCATAGCGCAGATGGCGGAAGGTGGGCCCATGCATATCAAAGGACACGCAGACCGCATCCGGCTGCTCTTCCTTCTCCATCCGCTCCAGAATATTCAGGAATCCGTAAATGGCATTGGTGAACAGCCCATCCCGGGTGGTCAGGGGCCGCACACCGTAAAACGCCCGGTTAATGACGGAATTACCGTCCAGGATCAACAGTTTCATACTTTTCTCCACTTGGTGCCCTGGGGGGTATCGATCAGCTCCACGCCCATGGCCTTCAATTCGTCGCGGATGCGATCCGCCTCCGCCCAGTTCTTCTCCTTCTTGGCCGCCGCCCGGGCCGCCACCAGGGCGTCAATGGCAGGATCGGCAGATTCCGCCTCTTTCTGCGCATTTTCGGCGCGGACTTTTTGGGCCTTTTCCAGCAGATCCAGGCTCAAAACGGCATCAAAATTGGCCAAAAGGGCCCACTTTGTTGCATCATTGCACTTAGCCTTCAGCGCATCGTAGACCGCCGTCACCGCCAGGGACGTATTCAGGTCACCGTTGAGGGCCATGACGAACCGCTCACGCAGTTTGTCAAAAGCCTCTGCTTCCACATCTCCCTGCGGATCCAGGGCGGCGATCTTGGCGATCAGCTTTTCATAGGCCACCGCCGCATTGTCCAGGTTCTCCCAGGAAAATACCAGGTTCCGGCGATAATGGCTCTGCAGGCAGAACAGACGGTAAGCCATGGGATCATACCCCTTGCTCTCCAGCAGCGCCACGGTCAAAAATTCGCCCTTGGACTTGCTCATCTTACCGTCGTTGGTATTCAGGTGGTGGACGTGGAACCAGTAATTACACCACTTGTGCCCCAGATAGGACTCAGACTGGGCGATCTCATTGGTGTGGTGCGGGAAAGCATTGTCGATGCCGCCGGCATGAATGTCCAGATCCTCTCCCAGATGCTTCATGGAAATGCAGGAGCATTCGATGTGCCAGCCGGGATAACCCACGCCCCAGGGAGAATCCCACTTCAGGGCCTGATCCTCAAACTTGCTCTTGGTAAACCACAGCACGAAATCGTTCTTGTTCCGCTTGTTGGTATCCTCCTCCACGCCTTCCCGGACACCCACCGCCAGGTCTTCCTCGTCGTGGTCATTAAACACATAGTATTTTTCCAAGGTAGCGGTGTCGAAATACACGTTGCCGCCGGAAAAATACGCCTTGCCGGTGTCCAGCAGCTTCTGTACCATCTCAATATAACTGTCGATGCAGTTGGTGGCAGGTTCCACCACATCGGGCCGCTTGATGTTCAGCTTTTCGCAATCAGCAAAGAAGGCCTCGGTGTAGTACCGGGCAATATCCATGACGGACTTGTTCTCCCGCTTGGCGCCCTTGAGCATCTTATCTTCGCCGGTATCCGCATCGGAAGCCAGATGGCCCACGTCGGTGATATTCATGACCCGCTTCACGCCGAACCCCATATACCGCAACGTCTTTTCCAGGATATCCTCCATGATATACGTCCGCAGATTGCCGATGTGGGCATAGTGATACACCGTGGGACCGCAGGTGTACATTTTCACCATGTTGGGATCATTAGGCACAAACAGTTCCTTCTTGTGGGACAGAGAATTATACAAATACATACTTTATTCCTCCAAATCAGTTGGTTTATACACTTTTCTTACACAGCCGTGCCAGGAAAATGATCCAGCCCACCACCGGCAGCAGCAGCCACAGATAGCTCTTGGCCGTATATTCAGCATCCCGCAGACGCCGCCGGGAGAGCGCCACGATCCGAAGCACATGAAACACCGCAAACGCTAAAGCCGCCCAGCCCGTATAGCTGTTCAGTTCCTCCGTAGTCCCCGGCACCAGCACCGAAATGGCAATACACGCCACAATGATCAGGCACAGATACCCGATGACGCTGATACCGACCTCCGACCAGAATTCTCCTACACCCAGAACCCCTTCAAAGGAAAATTTCTGCCGGAAGAAGTTGGGTTTTTTGTAGAGATATTTGTTTTTTACCATGATTCACCTCATAAAAAAACGCCTCTTATACCATCGGTACAAGAGGCGGTAAAATCCGCGGTTCCACTCTTATTTATCACTTTTTATTGAATTGCCGCTCCCGGACGCACCTTCACGGCACTCCCCTGCCCAGGCTCACAGCCACCGACCCGGACTCTCTGCTGGTTTGCGCTCGCTACTCTTTCCGTTCATTGCGATCACCGTTATTCTATCACTTTCATGCGCCCCTTGTCAAGTATGGAAATGCCCCGGGCATGGCCCGGGGCATCATTTGAAATATCAATGCTTCTTTACTGCAGGCAGAGCCGCCACGCCCATGAAAGCCAGCAGCGCCACAGCCACAACATTGGCCACGGGATCGCCGGTCTCGGGGTTGGACTCCTCCCCGCCGGGTTCAGTGGAAGGCGCCTGGGCCTCCTCCACCATGGTCAGGCAGGCAAACATCCATGCAGAGTCGGGGTTGAAGCCGGCCTCCAGCACAAAGGACGGAACACCGCTGCCCGCAGCGTAAACACTGTAGAAGAAATACAGATCTTCCGTCAGCGGATAGTAGCCGTTCTCATCGCACAGAGCCTCGTATTCCTGGACCGCGGCACCCACATCCCACTTCTCGGCAATGTTGCCGTCCTCATCAATCACATAGGCATACATCACGCCCCGGCCTTCGTTCAGCGCATCGGACAGCACCGCCAGATAGTCCATGTCCACCAGCAGGATGGGGCCATCCGCAGAATCCAGATGATAATAGCCGTCATTGCCCAGTACAGCCGTATGGGCCGCCTCGTCGTACACGTTCACATATTCGCCGGCCACCATGCCCACGGGCAGCGCGAATGCGGCGGTATCCGCATCAATGGCCTTGTTGACGTAGGTCTGCAGTTCGACCTCCACGATCTCCTGTGCATCGGCCGTTTTTTCCACGGTCAATGTGGTCTGGGTCAAAGCCAGCTCCGGATTGGCAACGCCAATGAGCATGGTCTGCCCAACAGCGGTGAATTCCAGGGTCAGCGAATTGGTCATCTCTCCGCCGGAAAGATCCGTGGGAAATGTAGGTGTACCGTACCAGCACAGCAGCACACCTTCCGGTGCATGGACGGTATATGTACCGGCCTCCGCAGGGGTAAAGGCGTAGGCGGTCAGATAAGCATTGGCCTCCAGAACCAGCTCATTGGTTCCCACCGCCACTTCCAGATCAGAGATCAGGAAATCCGCGATCTGCACAGAGATCTCACCGGCCTCAAAGCCAAGGGCGTAGGACACAACACCGGCAGCCTCCGAATATGCCGCAGGGTCATAGCATGCGATCCGGATGCGGTACAGCCGGCCACCCACTACCTCATAGGTGTGGGTCTCCTTACCGCTGCCGACGATCCGAGCAGTCACTTCCTCAATGGTATAGCTCCAACCGGGATTGCCTTCCATGCGGACATACAGGAACCCGTCGGCCTCCGGCGTCCACTCGATGGTCAGATCCTCATAGATGCCATAGCTCTCATCGAGACAGGCAAACTCCTTGTTGTCGGCAGACTCAAAAATGGTGCCCATTTCTTCAGGTTCTTCCTCTGCGCCCGCATCACCGAACACGCAGGAATAGGGCGTAGCGGCCAGAGCGCCTTCGTCGGTGGCCCAGATGCGGATCCGGTAAGTGATCCCTGCGGTCAGCTCAACGGTGTAGCTGTCCTGATCCTTGCCGGAAGCGCTGCCCAGCACGATCAGTTCAAAACTGTCGTTGAAATACATGACATCGGAAGTCCATTCCGTGGAGCCGTCGCCCACGGTAACCGTCAGGGGGCCATCCTTGTCCGGCGTAAATGCCACCGTAAACTTGCTGTCCTCGCCGGCGGTGGCCGTACCGTTGGGCGCTTCCGCCGCAAGTACGGCCGGCAGGCAAGCCGCCGTCATGGCCAACACCATCAAAACGCACAAAAATCTCTTCATTTTCTTTCCTCCTTCTCACGGGCCGCAGCCGTGTCCGATGTGGACATTTGTGTTGCGCCCATGAACTTTCGTATATTCTAGCACGACCGTGGGAAAAAATCAAGGAAGAATATTGAAAAACCCCGGGATCCGAAGATCCCGGGGCAGAGGTTTGCATCAACGGCTGTTTAGAACCGCTTCTTGATGACGGGCAGAGCCACGATGCTCAGGGCGCTGATCACAGCCGCGGCGATGACAGCCAGAACGGTGTCACCGGTCTTGGCGTTGCTCAGATCGGCGCTGCAGTCGTCGCAAGCTCCATCGTTGTCCGCATCCACGTGACCGGTAGCGGGATCACCGGTAACGGTCTTGGTCTGGACCTGGGCCCAATCCTCAGCGAAGGTGGTAGTGTAGGTCACAGTACCGGCCTCGGTGCAGGAGGGCGCGGTGGTCTCGCTGCTCACGGTAGCGGTAGCGGTCTCGGTGTGGCCGCAGGCGCAGGTGCGGGTAGCAGTGCAGACGGTGTTGTCCTCATTCCAGGTATAGATCACTTCGCCGTAAGTATGACCGGTGGCGGGATCGCCGGCAGCGGTCTTGGTCTGGGTCTCAGCCCAGCTCTCGGTGAAGGTGGCAGTGTAGGTCACGGAACCGGCCTCGGTGCAGGTGGCAGCGGTGGTCTTGCTGCTCACGGAAGCGGTAGCGGTCTCGGTGTGACCGCAGGCGCAGGCGTGGGTAGCAGTGCAGGCGCTGTTGTCCGCATTCCAGGTGTAGGTCACTTCGCCGTAAGTATGACCGGTGGCGGGATCGCCGGCAACGGTCTTGGTCTGGGTCTCGGCCCAATCCTCAGCGAAGGTGGCGGTGTAGGTCACGGAACCGGCCTCGGTGCAGGTGGCAGCGGTGGTCTTGCTGCTCACGGAAGCGGTAGCGGTCTCGGTGTGACCGCAGGCGCAGGCGCGGGTAGCGGTACAAGCGCTGTTGTCCGCATTCCAGGTGTAGGTCACTTCGCCGTAGGTATGACCGGCAGCGGGATCGCCGGCAACGGTCTTGGTCTGGGTCTCGGCCCAATCCTCAGCGAAGGTGGCGGTGTAGGTCACAGTACCGGCCTCGGTGCAGGAAGCGACGTTGACCTTCTTGTTCACAGTTGCGTTGGCGGTCTCGGT
>SVLA01000051.1 GCA_015068175.1 Oscillospiraceae bacterium | reverse complement strand
CCGACGAACAGGATGTTGCCACCGTTGGCAGAGGTCTCACGAACGAAGTTGTAAGCCTCTTCCAGCTTCTTAACGGTCTTCTGCAGGTCGATGATGTAGATACCGTTACGCTCGGTGTAGATGTAGGTAGCCATTTTGGGGTTCCAACGACGGGTCTGGTGGCCAAAGTGCACGCCGGCCTCCAGCAGTTGCTTCATAGATACGACAGCCATTTTTGAATTTCTCCTTTTTGTTTGTTCCTCCACCCCGATCATCTCGGTGGGCCCGCATACAGATGCAACGTGGGCGGCCGATCACCGGGTGTGTGGTGTTGATGATGTCATGGGCCTTTTAGCCCATGCTGAACCATTATATACGATGTCTTTTGGTTTTGCAAGCATTATTTCCAGAAAATTGCAAAAATATTCAAAGAAAAACGGCCCAAACCGGGCCGTTTTTTTATCAAAAATGCCACAAAGGGGTAAAACGGGGGATGGATGGCCATATTTCGCCATACTACTGTAGGGCGCCGGCTGGCTCCCGCCGGCATTTCAAATTTCAGTTTATCGTGCTGTTCCAAAGCCTTCCCCCTGGGGGGAAGGTGGCCCAAAGGGCCGGATGAGGGGAAACAATCAGGGAATAGCCCCCTCATCAGTCAAAAATCGGTTTCGAGGTGCCGATTTTTGACAGCTTCTCCCCAGGGAGAAGCTCATGGGCGCTCCCGCGCCGGCGCGCTAAACCCCAATTTATCCACTACGCAGACCCGGGCGGGGACGGGGCGTGCGGCAATCGTCGGGTTTGGTATCCACCAGGATGATGTCCGGGCCGATCCGCTTGATATGCTCCCAGGGGATGACGAAATCGTCGCTGTTGCCCAGAATGCCCATGAATTTGCCGGGGCCGGGGACCACAATGGCGCAGACTTCTCCCTCCGGGACTTTGACCACAATGTCGGAGACGAATCCCAGCCGGCGGCCGTCGCTGATGCAGATGACTTCCTTGCAGTGAAGCTGTGTCAGACGCATATTCATGGTCAACCCTCCCGGCCCATGGTCAGGTATCGCAGGACCTTGGCCAGCAGGTCGCTCCAAGTCAGCCGGGGGACGGCTTCCTGGGCCAGCATGGGGATCCGGCAAAGGATCCGGTCTCCGGCCCGGAGGGTCAGGGTCCCCAGCTTTTGGCCCTTGCTGACGGGGGCGGTGACGGTGGGTTCCAGGGTCAGTTCCGTGGTGACGGAATTTTTCTGGGCTTTGTCGATGAGCTGGCGGCCATCGGCGGACGGCGCCGCCGATACGGATCCGGCGTGGCCCAATTTTACCGGTACGGTGCAATTGTCCGGCAATTGGGGTTCCGTCAGGGCATAATTGGCGAAGCCGTAATCCAGCAGGGCCTTGCAGGCGGCGAAGCGCTCTTTGGAGGTCTCGGCCCCCATGACCACGGCAATGAGGCCCATGCCCTCCCGCTCCGCTGTGGCGGACAGACAGAAGCCGGCGGCGGAGGTGAATCCGGTCTTTAATCCCGTGGCGCCGGGGTAAAAGCGGATCAGCTTGTTGGTGTTGGCCAGGCCGAAGGTGCCGCCCCGGATGGAATCCATCCAAATGGTGGTGTACTGCTGAATATCCGGGTGATGGAGCATCAGCTCCCGGCTCATGAGGGCGATGTCATAGGCGGAGGTATAGTGCCGGGTCACGTCGGCTTCGTCGTCCAGGCCGGTGCAGTTGGCAAAAAGGGTGTTTTCCATGCCCAGTTCCCTGGCCCGGCGGTTCATGGCCTCCACGAAGGCGGCTTCGGAGCCGGCAATATGCTCGGCCATGGCGCAGGCGGCGTCATTGGCGGAGGACACGGCGATGGAACGCACCAGATCCGTCACTGACATGGTCTCCCCCACCTTCAGATAGATCTGGCTGCCGCCCTTGCCGGCGGCGGTTTCCGAGGCGGTGACGGTGTCCGTCCAGCCGATCTTGCCGCTGTCGATGGCTTCCATGATCAGCAGCATGGTCATCACTTTGGTGACGCTGGCCGGGGCCAGGGGGGCGTGGGCGTTTTGCTCTATGAGGACGGTGCCGGTGGTCATATCCATCAGCACGGCGCTTTTGGCTGCCACCGTGGGGCCGGCGGCCCGGGCGTGGCCGGGCAGAATGGCCAGCAGCAGGCAGCCGGCCAGGAACAATGAAAAGATGCGTTTCATATCCAGATCCCTCCGCATTATAGGTGGTACAGCCTATGCCGGCGGAGGGTGGGTTATGACACGGTGATGCCCCGGCGCAGGTGGTCGATGGCCCCCTTCTCCAGCCGGGAGACCTGGGCCTGGGAAATGCCCACCATGCCGGCCACTTCCGTCTGGGTCTTGCCGCCCACGAAGCGCAGAGAGAGGATCTGCTGTTCCCGGGGACCCAGGGAGCGGAAGGCGCTGCGAAGGGCGATGTGTTCCATCCAGTTGGCCTCCGTGTTTTTATTGTCCCGGAGCTGGTCCATCACCGTCAAAGGGTCGCCGCCGTCGGAATAGACCGGATCGTGGAGGCTCACCGGGGCGCAGACGGCGTCCAGGGCCTCGCTCACATCCTCCGGGGGCAGGTCCAGCTCTTTGGAGATCTCCTCCAGGGTGGGTTCCCGGCCCAGCCGGGCGGTTTGGGCCTCTTTGCATTGCAGGACCCGGTAGGCCACGTCCCGGATGGAGCGGCTGACCCGGATGGCGGAATTGTCCCGCAGATACCGCCGCACTTCACCGGCGATCATGGGCACGCCGTAAGTGGAGAAGCGGACGTTTTTGGTGGGGTCGAAGTTGGCGATGGCCTTCATCAGGCCGATGCAACCCACCTGGAACAGATCGTCGGGACTTTCGCCCCGCTTGTCGAAGCGCTGGATCACGGACAGGACCAGCCGCAGGTTGCCTTCCACCAATTTTTGACGGGCGGATTCGTCGCCTTGTTTTGCCTGCAGGAGCAATGTGTCCATTTGCTCCGGCGTGAGTTTTTCCAATTTTGCGGTGTTGACACCGCAGATCTCTACTTTCCCCTGCATCGGGTACCTCCTGCGGAAAATACTTCATTTCAGTATTCCCCGGCCGGCGGAGAAGATACACGGAGGATGATGCGGTTTTTTGAAGTGGGTTCCTTGGATCCACCTGTATTTACGACACTCCCTCCGACCTCTATGAGGGAGGCGAGGGGGGCGGAGCATCACCCCCGGGGGAAGGTATGGGTGCGGAACACCACCGGCCCGCGCGGTTGGATGATCGCCATTGCGACGCCCCTGCGGGGCTACACCACATCCGCCCCCTGCGGGGGCACCTTCTCCTGGAGGAGAAGGCTTGGGTGCGGTGCTGCTGCAGGGTGGAGTCAGATGGCGTCGGCGTGGGCGATCTGGTGCTGTTTGCGGTATTTGGAAGGGGCGGTGCCGATGTATTTGCGGAACACCCGGTTGAACTGGGAGAAGCTGTTGAAGCCGCAGAGGCCGGGAATCTCCGTAATGGGCAGGTCCGTATTGATCAGCATGGCCTGGACGTTCCGGACTCGGGTCATCTGGATATAGTCCGTGACGGAGAAACCGGTGAACTGCTTGAATTTGTGGGACAGATAACTGGCGCTGAGGTCGTGGGTCCGGGCCAGGTGTTCCAGGTCCAGATTTTCGGGGTAGTGGGCATGGATATAGCCGGCGACGGCGTAGATCTTTTGCTCCAGTTCCGAAAGGACCGCCTCGTTGGCGTAGATATTGTTATCCCGGTTCAGGTACAGCAGGATGAGAAATTCGATGAATTTCTGATGGATGATCAGGTTCCGCATGGGGTCCTTCTTGGGGGCCAGGTTGTAAATATCGTTCAGTTTGGCGCAAAGTTGCCGCTGGAGGGTGGATTCAAAACGGAAGATGGGGGTTTTGCAGTTAAATACATCCACCAACTGCTCGTACTCATTGGACAGGCCGGAGATATGGGAGGGGATATTGAACTGGATGATCAGCCGCTTGCAGGGACGGCCTTCGGGATACTGGGTCTTGTGGAGGCGGTTGGGGGAGAGACCCACGATGTCGAAAGCCTGGACTTCATAGGGGATGCCTTCCAGAAAGTGGACGGCGTTGGGGCAAAGCAGGATGCACAGCTCGTAGAAGGAATGGAAATGCTGGAATTCCATATTGATGTCGGCGCTGCGGACATCGTAATCGAAATAATAGAAAATGGTATCGTTTTCTTCGTTGATGCGGATGGCGTATTTATCTTCGTAAAGTAAAAGGTTATTCAAAAGCATAGGCTTCACGCTCCGTTCACAGGGTGATGTGGGTGCATTCGGTCAGGACAAAGGGGGTCTCCACGGGGTACGGATAGTCCGGGGCGGTGTGGAAGGAGCAGCGGTCGAAGGCCACGTCCGCCGCGTTATGGGCCCGGACGTAGTGGGGCAGGCCCGGGGCGGTGCCGTTGCCCAGGGTGGGGCGCAGATCGTGGGGGCCTTTTTCGTATTTGGTGACATTGCGCAAAGTGAGGGAAACGTGATCGAAGGAAATGCCTTCGATCCGGCCCGGTTCTTCGCCCCAGAGGAGGATGCCGTTTTCGGCGGTGCAGAAAATGTTGCTGAAGCGCACATTGCGGATGGTGCCGGGGACCGTATCTTCGGTGCGGCGCAGGGCGGTGACGGCGATGGGTTCCGCCCGGCCCCAGAACATTTCCGGCTTGAACATCCGGGTCTCGATGGTCAGGTTGTGGAACAGCACGTTTTCGATGGATCCCTTGTCCCGCAGCTGCAGGGAGATGCCCCGGTTGGACCGGCTGATGCAGCAGTTTTCCACCAGGATGTTCCGGAAGGGCGCTTCGCTTTCGCTGCCGAATTTGATGGCGGCGCTGGTGGAGATCATGGTGCAGTTGGTGACGGTGATATTTTCGCAGGGGCCGTATTCCATGGCGGCAGCGGTGTTTTTGAACACGATGCAATCGTCGGCGCATTCGATATGGCAATTGGCGATCCGCACGTTCTGGCAATGGTCCGGGTCGATGCCGTCGCAGTTGGCCATGCGGAGGTTGTTGCGGATCCGGATGCCGTCGATGAGCACATCCCGGCAGCCCACCAGGTGGACGGTCCAGAAGGCGCTGCGGGTGAAGGTCACGTCCCGGATGGTCAGTTGGGTGCCGTTTTCGATGAACAGCATGGGGGCCCGGGGGTAGAAGCTGCCCTCGATATGCCAGGGGGTCACGTCGCCGTAGAACAGTTCCTCGTTGCCGTCGATGGAGCCGAAACCGGTGATGGACAGATCGCAGCAATCCTTGGCGTAGAGGAAATAGTGATTGGGGGCGCCGGTGTAGGTGCAGTTTTCGTAGGAGGGGATGTTCCGCAGTTCCCGGGAGCCGGCTTTCCTGTGGGCGGGGATGTAATCTTCCAGGCAGTCGCTGCCCTTCAGGACGGCGGCCTTTTCCAGGTGCAGTTCCAGGTGGGAGCGGAGCAGAAGAGCGCCGCAGCGGTAAGTTTTTCCGCCGGGGAACAGTACCCGGCCGCCGCCGCTTTGGTGGCAGGCGTCGATGGCGGCCTGAATGGCGGCGGTATCGTTGGTGGTGCCGTCGCCGCAGGCGCCGAAATCCAATACATTGCAGATCATAATTTCCTCCTTCAAAAGGCCCGGTCCGGGGGCGGTAAAAACGCCGGTTTTCTACTGGATATACTGTAGCACAAAAATGCCGAAGCTTCAATAGCGCATTGCACATAAAAATGAAAAAATGAAGAGTTGGGTAACGAAATGTACAAAAAAGTGCCCCGAAATCTGGCAAATGTGTCCAAAAGAAATGTTATGTAAACCAATAAAAGCGTAAAATGCAATGTTTTTTACAGCAAAAAGACATGAAATGCGTAGACATTCATTGGGGAAAGTGTATAATGAATATGTTCAGATAATACGAATTCTGGATGTATTCAACAAATTTATTGGGAGGAAATACTAATGAAGAAACTCGTTGCTCTGTTTCTGGCTCTGGTGATGGTCCTGTCTCTGGCCGCCTGCGTTGGCCCCACAACCGATCCCACCGACCCGAAGCCCACCACCGGCAACCAGGATCCCACCGATCCTACCGTAGCCCCCACCCAGCCCGTTGACATCACCACCTATGCTCAGGCTCCTTACATCACCGAAGTCCTGGGCCTGACCTCCGATGTCACCGAGCGTCTGCCCGTCGCCGAAGACATCTTCGTCGAGAACGCAGGCTACCTGGAAATCGGCGTTTACGGCGGCACCCTGAAGCGTAATGCCGGCACCGGCTGGTATACCGGCAAGCCCATCGAAGAGGGCCTGTTCCGCTTCGACAGCACCGGCGCTGTCTCCCCCAACGTTGCCAAGGGTTATTCTGTGAACGAGGACTCCACCGTTTACACCATTTACCTGCGCGAAGGCATGAAGTGGTCCGACGGCCAGCCCTTCACCGCTGAGGACTGCGTTTGGTTCTACAACATCGTTTGCCTGAACAAGCTGGACTCCAAGGGCGTCCGTAACTGCCATAAGGATGCCAACGGCGATCCCGCTGTTGTTGAGAAGGTGGACGATTACACCTTCACCGTTACTTTCGGCACCCCCAAGTACGATTTCCTGCAGGCTCTGACCATCGACCTGAAGTGGCACTGGGCGCCCAAGCACGTCTTTGAGACCTTCTGCAACCTGGTCATCGAAGGCAAGACCGAGGAAGCTCTGGCTGAGTCCGAGCGCCTGACCGGCAAGAAGTTCAAGGACGCCGGTGACGCCGGTAAGCAGATGATGTACTACTTCTGGAACGTTCCCAACGTCCCCACCCTGAACCCCTATGTCCTGACCAGCGAGGCCGGCAAGAACAACGTGGGCGAAGATGCTCTGGTTGAGTTCATCCGCAATCCCTACTACTGGAAGACCGACGTAAAGGGCAATCAGCTCCCCTACATCGACAAGATCGCTTACATCAAGATGTCCGACGACAGCCAGAACCTGCTGAGCCTGCTGGACGGCACCATCGACCTGATCCAGGCCGTGAACATGGCTGACATCCCCACCATTAAGTCCAACGCCACCGTGGACATCAACATCTACAACTGGGCCGGCGACTCCTGGGGCGATACCGGTTCTCAGATCCATCTGAACCTGGCTGTTGCCGATGAGAAGCTGAACGCTCTGTTCAACAACAAGGCTTTCCGTGAAGCTCTGTCCATCTGCGTCAACCGTGAAGAGTTCGCAGGCATCTACTCCGAAGGCTGGCTGGAAGGCGGCCAGGCTGCTCCCCAGAAGGGCCAGGGCGGCTATGACGAAGAGTGGGCTGCTCAGTGGACCGAGTACGACGTGGCCAAGGCCAAGACTCTGCTGGAGTCCTGCGGTCTGGTCATGGGCGACGACGGCTACTATAACTTCGCCGACGGCACCGACTTCATCCTGAACATCCGCTCCGTCGCTGAAAGCGGCGCTGCCGAGACCTACAAGGTCCTGGAGAAGTACTATAAGGAAGCCGGCATCAAGACCACCTTCAAGGAAGATGCCCGTGAAGTTGTCAACTCCGATATGTCCTCCGGCGTTATCGAGTGCATGCTGAACCCCGTTACCGGTCTGGGCGGCGTTTCCATCGGCCTGAAGGCCAACGCCTTCGTTCCCGGCTACGCTACCAACGTTGTTTGGTACGGCACCATGGACAAGTCCACCGCTACCGGAGACCTGCTGAAGCTGATCGAGCTGAAGGAAAAGCTGGACGTCACCGCCGACCTGGCTGAGCGCGAGAGCATTTGCAACGAAATGCTGAAGCTGCACAAGGATAACCAGTGGGTTATCGCTTATGTGGAGGCTTCCTCCGTCTACCATGCTGTCAACGGCCGGATCCACAACTTCCTGGAGACCGCTGTTTGGGCTGACGAGTACCGCGAGATGGGCCTGGCCCACATTCAGTGCTGGTTCATTCCTGCTGATCAGCAGTAATTCCCAGCCTTCGCAGAACCAATTTAGAATCTACCCAGTAATATAGCTTAGGGATGCGGGAGGTATTTCGAATTGAAATTACCTCCCGCATTTTCATTAGCAAGTATAGAAAGGATGAAAGCGAAATGCTTAAATATATTGGCAAACGCTTATTACTGTTCATCCCGACGCTCATTTTGATCTCGGCGCTGATCTTTTTTGTGATCCAGTTACCTCCCGGAGACTATGTTACCTCCTATGTGGCAGCGATGGAAGCAGAAGGTGAAATCTTCACAGCCGAAGAAGTTGCTGCGTTAAGAGAACGGTACGGCTTGGATGATCCCTGGTTTGTACAGTACTTTAACTGGATCAAAGGAATCGTTACGGAAGGTGACTTCGGTTATTCCTTCCACTACAGTCTGGACGTTTGGGACGTGATCATGCAGCGTCTGTGGCTGACCTTGGGCGTATCTTTCGCCATTTTGGTATTCCAGTACGGCGTATCCCTGCCCATCGGCATCTATTGCGCCAACCACCAATACTCCGTCGGTGACTATATTTGGTCTTTTATCGGCTTTATCGGCACGGCGACGCCCAACTTCCTGCTGGGCATCGTACTGCTGTTTTGGATATACAAAGAAACGGGGCAGGTGTATTTGGGTCTGTTCAGCACGGAAATGCTGGAAAACGGCATGCGCTGGGAATATGTTCCCGAATTCCTGTTCCGCTGCCTGATCCCGCTGATCGTCATTGGTACCTCCGGCACCTGCGGCATCATCCGTACGGTGCGCGCCCAGATGCTGGACGAGCAGGCCCGTCAGTATACCCTGACCGCCCGGGCCAAAGGCTGCAGCGAGGCTACCATTACTTATAAATACTGCCTGCGTTCGGCGCTGAACCCCGTGGTTTCCGGCATGGCGGGCAGCCTGCGTACCATTTTCTCCGGCTCCACCGTTTCCGCTTTGGTGCTGAATCTGCAGATCCAGGGCCCCGTGCTGCTGGCAGCCCTCCGGGCCCAGGACATGTATCTGGCCGGCACCATCGTGCTGGTCCAGGCGGTGCTGGTGGTGGTGGGCACCTTGCTGTCGGATATCGCGCTGGCATGGCTGGATCCCCGGATCCGATTCTCTGGAAGGGAGTGAGGTAATATGGCACTGTTTAAGAAGAAAAAAGTGGAAAAGGACGAATCCTATTACCTGGCTTCCCAATGGACCCTGATGTGGCGGAAGCTGAAGAAGCATACCCTGGCCCGGATCTCCCTGGTGATCCTGCTGATTTTGTACCTGGGCGCGGCTTTTGCCGATTTCCTGGCGCCTTACAGCATGGAGGAATTTTCCGCCCTTTACAAAGATACCAAGCCTACCCAGGTCTACTGGAAGGACGAGGCGGGCAATCCCTCCAAGCCTTATGTGTACAAGCTGGAAAAGTTTAACAACAAGGAGACCTGGGAGATCGAGATCAAGGAAGATCCCTCCGAAAAATACTATCTGAAGTTCTTTGTGGAAGGCTTCGAGTATAAGATCCTGGGCCTCATTCCCTGCAATCTGCATCTTTACGGTCTGGTGAACGAGGCCGGTGAGGTGGACAACTCCGCCCGTATCAACATCTTCGGCGCGGACCGTTACGGCACCTGCATTTTCTCCCGTCTGCTTTTCGGCGCCCAGATCTCTCTGACGGTCCCCTTCGTGTCTGCGGCCATCAGCTTCGTGCTGGGCATCCTGCTGGGCGGTATTTCCGGTTACTTCGGCGGCTGGATCGATAATCTGATCCAGCGCATCATCGAAGTGCTGTCGGCCATCCCCAGCATCCCCCTGTGGCTGGCGCTGTCTGCGGCCATCCCGCCGGATATTTCCGTGGGCATGATGTATCTTTACATCACCATCATCCTCTCCTTCATCGGCTGGACGGGCCTGGCCCGCACGGTCCGCGGCAAGTTCATCTCCCTGCGGAATGAGGACTTTGTCATGGCCGCCAAGCTGGCCGGTGTCAGCGACTTTAAGATCATCGTCAAGCACATGGTCCCCGGCTTCCTGAGCTACCTGATCGTGAACCTGACCCTGGGTATCCCCGGTTCCATCCTGGGCGAAACGTCCATGAGCTATCTGGGCCTGGGCATGAAGGCCCCGGCCACCTCCTGGGGCGTGCTGCTGCAGGAGACCCAGGACCTGACCAACGTGGCCATGTGCCCCTGGAAGATGATCCCCCTGATCTTCGTCATCATCACCGTGCTGGCCTTCAATTTCCTGGGCGACGGTATGCGTGATGCCGCCGACCCCTACAAGTAAGCAGAAAGGAGCCTGATTATGGATCAGAATACCATTATTGAAGTAAAAGATCTGAAGATCAACATCAAGATCGACGAAGGCACCCTCACTGCTGTCCGGGGTGTGAATTTCGAGATCCGGAAAGGCGAGACCCTGGGCCTGGTGGGCGAGTCCGGCTGCGGTAAAAGCTTGACAAGCAAGGCTATTTTGGGTATTAATGATAAGAAGTGCAAGGCCGAAGGCGAGATCTGGTTCGACGCCGACGACATGGGCGAAGTGGACCTGCTGGCGCTGAACCCCAGAGGCAAGGAGATCCGCAGCGTCCGCGGCAAGCAGATCTCCATGATCTTCCAGGAACCCATGGTGGCCTTTTCTCCCATGTACACCATCGGCAACCAGATCAACGAGGCCACCCTGCTGCACATCACCAAGGATAAGAAGAAGGCCAAGGAGATCTCCCTGGAGGTCATGAAAAAGGTGGGCATCGCCAATGCCGAGAAGCGTTACGATCAGTATCCCCATGAATTCTCCGGCGGTATGCTCCAGCGGGCCCTGATCGCCATGGCCCTGGTCTGCAACCCCAAGCTGCTGATCGCCGACGAACCCACCACCGCTCTGGACGTGACCATCCAGGCGCAGATCCTGGAACTGATGAAGGAACTGCAGAAGGATTTCGGCATGTCCATCCTCTTCATCACCCACGACCTGGGCACCGTGGCCCAGATGTGCGACCGGGTGGCGGTCATGTACCTGGGCAAGATCGTGGAGACCGCCCCGGCCGCTGAGATCTATAAAAATCCCCAGCATCCCTACACCCAGGGCCTCATCGGCTCCGTCCATAAGATCGGCACCAAGAAGCAGGACCGGCTGTTCTCCATTGAGGGCACCGTGCCGCTGGCACTGAATCTGCCAGCCGGCTGCGGTTTCTATGACCGCTGCCACAAACGCATCGAAGGCGTGTGCAATGTTTACGATCCCACCCTGGTGGACATCGGCGACGAGCATCAGATCGCCTGCTTTGCCTGCACCGGCTGTCCCTATGCTGAAAAGAAGGAGGAAAAGTAAATGTCTGAGCGTCAGATTTTGGATGTGCAGAACATCCACATGAACTTTAACTCCAAGGGCATCTGCGTCCGGGCCGTTTCCGACGTGAGTCTGGCCGTCAATGAGGGCGAGACCATCGGCATCGTGGGTGAGTCCGGCTGTGGCAAGACCACTCTGGGCCGCTGCATCGTCCGGGCCTACGAGCCCACCTCCGGCAAGGTCCTTTACACCGCCGGCGACGGGGAAGTCATCGACTTTCTGCAGATCGACAAGGCGACCATGAAAAAGTACCGCAAGGAGATCCAGATGATTTTCCAGGATCCCTATTCTTCCCTGGATCCCCGGATGACGGTGCTGGATATTATCAAGGAACCCCTCCAGGCCAACTATCCCAAGATGCCCAAGGAGGAGATGGAGCGCCGGGTCATGGATATCGCCGCCAAGGTGGGTCTGAATACGGCCTATCTGAAGCGGTATCCCCATGCCTTCTCCGGCGGCCAGCGGCAGCGCATCGGCATCGCCCGGGCCCTGGTGCTGAATCCCCGGGTCATCGTGTGCGATGAGGCCGTTTCCGCCCTGGACGTGTCCATCCAGGCCCAGGTCATCAATCTTCTGCACGACCTGCAGCAGGAATTCAACCTGACCTATCTGTTCATCAGCCATGACCTGTCCGTGGTGGAATATATTTCCGACAAGGTGGGCGTCATGTATCTGGGCAAGATGGTGGAATACGCGCCCACGGAGCGGCTGTTTGAAAATCCCCTCCATCCGTACACCGAGAGCCTGCTGTCTGCGGTGCCGGTGGCGGATCCCTCCATCCGCAATGAGCGGATCCCCCTGGAGGGTGAGATCCCCAACCCCGCCAATCCCCCCAGCGGCTGCTATTTCCACACCCGCTGCCGCTACTGCACCGAAAAGTGCAAGGAATGTGCGCCGGAATATACGGAGATGGAGCCCGGCCATTTTGTGGCCTGCCATCGGGCCCAGGAACTGAAGCTGAGAGGTATTTCCTATGAGTAAGAAGCTGATCATCTTCACCGACAGCGGCGATACCATCATCGACGAGGCCACCCAGGTCTACGATGACCGGGGCATCGTGCTGAAGGCGGAGTTCATCCCCGGTGCCGGGGAGGTGCTGAAGCAGCTCCATGACGAGGGCTTCACCGTGGCTCTGGTGG
>SVLA01000050.1 GCA_015068175.1 Oscillospiraceae bacterium | reverse complement strand
ACCGGAGAAATGGAAGTGCATATCGTTTCCGTAGAGGTCTTTATTTCCGTTGGTTCCGGTATCGTCCGGAAGATAGAACCGAATTTCTGTACGCATGCCATAGGCAAAGTTCGCCAGGACCTGGTCGCTGTTGGAGTAACCCGCGGCATACTGGAAATGATTCACGCCTGCGTATTCCCCGTTCAGTCCGCTGTAGGTATAGGTTCCTGTATTATTGCCGTTCAGATTGGCGTATGGCGAATTGAAGGGCAGGAAGCCCGAATTGGTGTCGCCCACAGAATCCGAGGGCGCTTCCAAATACTCGTAAACATAGAAGCGGCCTTGACTTTGGTTATACGATGCCGCGTTGCGCTGGGAATCGTAGTAGTAATATCCGTAGTATTCATCATCGGGATCGGTCATGATCTGGAACAGATAATCGCCCGTTCCCAAGTATTTTTTGCCCAGGGCATCTTCCGTATCGAACAGCGCATGGTAGCGCGCCGTATTATAGATCCCACTGGTGACGATGCCGGCGCCCGGATATGTATTGTGGGTCTGACGGTTATTGGAGTAAGCCAAATTGCCGTTTTGATAATTGGGCGCGCCGTCAATAAACACGAAGTTCAAGGTCTCCCGATCCATGTAGCCCACATTTCCGCTGTTAACCGTAGACCACGTTTCGGAGTGGGACGATGCGTTGACGGTGATCTGGGCCTTGGAAGACAAGATATTAAACAGGGAATTGTAGTCGAACAGATGGGTAGTAACAAATTCGTTGGTGCTGACCGTATCCGCGACCTGCGCATTAAACACGCCGATATCATATGTGGCTGCAACCCAATCTGCGTAGAGCACCGCATTTCCGGTCACCTCCATTTCCCCGCCGGCAGGATAGTACCGATTGTTGGTTATATCGTACCAGCCCTGTAACTTGTAGCTGTACTTGCTGGGAGAAGTCCATTCCGTGGGCAGCTTCAAAGTGCTGCCGCCCTGGACGGTATAAGCGGTGTTCGGCGATCCGGTCAGGAACGGAAGGCCGCCGTCCGTGCCGTCCAGCCAGATCGTATAGTCCACGGCCACAGCATTTGCTTCACTCAAAACAACGATGCTCTCCGCTTCCGTTACCACACCGTAACCCATAATTGCGGTATCATCCAATGCATATTGCGTTTGGACAACGGAGTTATCCAAATCGCCTTCAATGACCGTAAGGGCGGTATCGTCCACACCAACGATCACGGCCACTGCGTTGGCACCGGATTTTTCTGTTTCTCCCTTGCGAAGAAAGACTATGTTGCCGATTTCCGGCGAAAGCTCCTGGGTGGTTTTATACAGTCCCTCTGCCTGCCATTCCAAACGCATAGCTTCCGGTCCGGCATTCCTTGGTAAATCTCTTGCCCCTGCGTACTCCAGGCAGAACGAAACGAACATCGCCGACCAATCACCGTAGGGATTGCCGTACCATTGTCCGTACCTTGTAATACCCCGGCGAACACCTTGGGCATCCACCTGGAAATTCAGGGTATTCTCGGCATAACCCACCTGCGACCGGGCCACCAAAACCACATTATACTTTGTGGTTGGGCCACGCACCATATCCGCAAAGGTCAGTTCCCAGTCATCACCGGTTTCCAGTCCGGCGTTGATATTGCTGTAACAACCGGCATCATGAATATGCTCCTCAGCGGTGCAGTTGATACATTCTTCTGTATGCGCATGCTCCGCTTTGCCGCAGAACGCCTCACCTGCGATGCCGATGCCGGTCAGTTTCAGGCTCCAAAAAACGATCAGCACCACCAAGAATGAAAGGATTGGGACGATCTGCCGGAGATTATGCCGGTCTTTGCTGCCAATATTCAATTGTTCCAAAAGTTTCTCTCTGTTCTCCGGCAAGATCACACCTCCTTTCAAGCAGTTTGATTAGGTGCTAATCCATAAACTCGAATTCCGATAAAGGCCAGAGTTTGCAAAAAATCTTGCCAATGATTTGATCTTCAGCGACGCAGCCGATCACGCTGCTGCGGCTGTCAATGGATGTTTCTCTTTTATCGCCCATGACAAAATAACAGTTTTCCGGTACTTGATACGGAAATTCCACATCGCATTCACCCAGCGCCTTTTCGCTGATGTAGGGCTCGTCCAACGGCGTTCCGTTAAGGAAGACGGTGCCATCGGATTCGATCCAGATATAGTCTCCCGGGGTCGCAATGACCCGTTTGATCAATATCTTATTGGAATAATAGAACGCGCAAAGATCACCGGTTTGCAAATTCTTCTTTTTTACCAAAAGAACAATATCTCCGTCGTTCAAAGTTGGCTCCATACTGGTACCCGCAATTTGCAGCACCGGCAAAAGCAGCGTCGCCACCAGGGCCGCCACCGCGGCAACCACGATCAACGCATTGACGGTACTTCGGAGCAATCTGCGAAAACGGCGCACATAGCGCTCCCGCTTCAGCTCTTTTTTCAGTTCCCCTGCGGACAGCTGCTCCTGCTTGCCGTGCTTTCCACCATGCTTTTTCATATGTTATCATTCACCTTTGATGCGACGTGCTTCCTCCATCGCTTGAGCAAGAATTTCCGCACTTTGTTTACGCGCTTCCGCCTCAATTTCTTCCGCTTTCTTTTTCGCCGCGTCTATGTACATATCCGCAGCCTTTTGCGCCGCCTGAAACACGCCTTCCACCTGGAGGGAAACCTCCGCAATCGAGCCCAGCGGCGTAATTTGAAGCATTTGATCCACCAACTGCTTTTCCGCAAGCTTTACTTTGGCCTCCAGTTGATCCGCACGTTCCGTTTGCATAATCAGTAATTCCAGCAACTGATAGCGGTTCAGTTTTCTCAACTCTTTTTCCGTCAAATCGACGCGCCTCCTTGTCAATATTTGCAGAAACAGATCCCCTATTAACACATTATTATTATACTACAGAAAAACGAAAATGCAACCCCTCCGCCTCTCGAAAGCCCGGTCTTTCGTCGATGTTACAATGACGCGGGACGAAAGGATAGAAAAAAGGGACTGCTGCAAAACCGGAGTCCTGCAGCAGCCCATCGTTTACATGGAAGTGGCGCTATACGTAACGCCTTAAAATCTTGCTAACCGTACTTTAATGGGGATATGTAAAAGAAACAACAAATCCGATCCTTTCACCAACTGGTAAAAAGCTCGGATTTGTACTGTTTGCATTGGGGCACATATTTTGATAGAATCCCCGACTGGGAGGTTGCCTTTTCTGAGGAAGTGGGCTCACTTGTTCCCTATTCGCTCTTCGCGACGCTTTATGTCCGCTTTCAGTTTTTGTAGTTCGTAATATTCTTTTTTGCACCAAAGCCTATCAATAAGAATCAAAGCAACGGCTTCGATAATAAGTGTTACTATGATTGCTGTGACAGACTCCTGTTGTTCCCGTTCCCATTGTCCAATTGATTCTTCTAAATTCTGGATAACTATGTTATCGTTAGACAACGCTTCCATATGATCTCCACCAGCTATTGTGTTGGAAAACGCTATGCGATATGTGTTTCCAGAAATCAAACAATCAGATAAGTCATCGACATTTACAAACTTTGATTTGATTACAAATTGCTTTCCGTCCTTTGTATTCAGCACATAGCTACGCCCACGTTGCAAGCCGATTCGCTCCTGCGAAATGTGGGAAAATACAATCTCTGTGTGTGTCCACTTGTCAGGGTGTTGATTAGCTGCTAACGCAAACAGCCAAACTGGTATAAGGACTAGAATCAAGAAGGTGATCGAATATTTACCCAAAATATTTCTTCTTACAGACTGAATCGCCTCTGTTTTGTTTTTAATGTATCCGTCCATATGAACCACCTCGCTTAGATTATACTCAAACTCTCTGTCAAAATCAATATTTAGCTGATAAACCGTCGCTTAGGATGGCAGACTGCCAATTCCTCGATAGTCAGATTTTATACTTCGAGTCACCGATTGAAAAAAACAACAAATCCGAACCCTTCACCAACTGGTAAAAAGTTCGGATTTGTTACTCTTGGTACACCGGAAGGGACTCGAACCCCCAACCCTCGGAACCGGAATCCGATGCTCTATCCATTGAGCCACCGGTGCATCTGCATTCACAGCCAGAGTATTATAGCAGGCTTTTTCCCATTTGTAAAGGGGTGAAAATGGAAAATTTTCATCGAATATCCGTGGTCCGGGTGCAGATCTTGGCACCCGGACCCGATCATTTATTCTTCCGTACCTTCCCCGGCAGGCTCAGCGGGCGCTTTTGCGGCGTTCACGAAGGCCATCAGCTCCTCGCCGGTGATGGTCTCCTTGACCAGCAGATACTCTGCGATCTCATCCAACAGGGCCCGATTTTCCCGCAGCAGGGCCAGATCCTCGGCGTAGCACTGCTCCAGCAGTTCCCGCGCGGCCCGGTCCACCTGGGCGGCGGTCTCCTGGGAGCAATCCAGATAGCTCTGCCCGTCCAGATATTGATTCTGTACCTTGGCCGGAGCCAGCAGACCCAGCTCTTTGCTCATGCCGAACCGCGCCACCATATCCCGGGCCAACTGTGTGGCCCGCTCCAGGTCATTGGACGCCCCGGTGGTGATGGTGCCGAAGGCCACTTCCTCGGCAGCCCGGCCGCCCAGCAAGGCGCAGATCCATGCCATCAACTCTTCCCGCGTGTGGAGGAACTTCTCGCCCTCTTGGGTATACATGGTAACACCCAGAGAACCGGAGGTACGGGGGATGATGGAGATCTTGGAAACGGGCCTGGAATTCTTGCTCAGCGCAGTCACCAATGCGTGGCCTACTTCATGGTAAGAGGTCATCCGCTTTTCCGTATCGGTCAGCACGGTGTTTTTCTTTTCGGCGCCCAGGCTCACATTTTCCAGAGATACCAGCAGATCCTCCTGGGTCACAAAAGCCCGTCCGTGGCGCACGGCCCGCAGAGCGGCCTCGTTCACCAGGTTGGCCAGATCCGCGCCCACGGCGCCGGCGGTGGCCTGAGCGATCTGCTTCAGATCCACATCTTCCGCCAGCTTGATCTTCCGGGTGTGGACCTTCAGGGTGTCCAGACGGCCCTGATAATTGGGCTCATCCACAATGATCCGCCGATCGAAACGGCCGGGCCGCAGCAGGGCCTTGTCCAGGATCTCCGGCCGGTTGGTGGCCGCAAGACACACGATGCCCTTGTTGGAGTCGAAACCGTCGATCTCGCCCAGAAGCTGATTCAGAGTCTGCTCGTTGTAACTGTAGCGGGCATCCCGGGTCCGGCCCACGGCATCGATCTCATCGATGAAAATGATGCAGGGAGCCACCTTCGCCGCCTGCTGGAACAGATCCCGCACGCGGCTGGCGCCCACGCCTACGAAGGAATCGTCAAAATCCGAACCGGATATGGCGAAAAACGGCACATTGGCCTCGCCGGCCACTGCCTTGGCCAGCAGGGTCTTACCGGTACCGGGGGAACCCACCAGCAGAGCGCCCTTGGGCATTTTGGCGCCGATGGCCACATATTTTTGGGGATTGTGGAGGAAATCGATAATCTCCTGCAGACTCTCCTTGGCTTCGTCCTGGCCGGCCACATCCTTAAATGTTACGCCGGTCTGCTTTTCCATATAGACCTTGGCCTTGCTCTTGCCGAAGTTGCCCATCATGCCGTCGCCGCTCATGCGCTTGGTGAGGCTGCGCATGACCACGAAGATCAGGGCAAACATCACCACATAAGACAAAATCAGGATGATCCCGGAATTATCTTCGGTGATCTTCTGGGTCACATCGATGCCGGCGTCTTTCAGTTCACGGGCCAGGCCCAGCACGTCGCCGAAGGGCAATCCGGTAAAGCAGATCACCTGCTGATTGGCCGGCTTGCCGGCCTCGGCCTTGGTCAGATAGTAGAGCCGATCCGAATGGATCTCCACCTCAGCCAGCTCGCCGTTTTCAAAGGCGGTCATGAAATCGGTGAAGGTGACCTTTTCAAACTGGCTGTCCACCACGGCGTTGTATATCAGGCTGAACACCAGTACGACCACCACCGTGGCGATGAGGGCCACCCAGATGTTCTTGCCCTTTTTATTTTCGCCGGCGGGATTGGTGCCGTCCGGCTTCCCCCGGCTGTTTTTGGGATCTCGTTCCATATTGATACTCCTTTACCCAACGGATACTGTATTAATTACAAGGCATCATAACATAATTTTTCGCATTCTGCAATGAAGGATGCCCGAAAAACCCGTAAATTTTCTGTTAATTCCATGCAAAACTGTAAATGAACGGCCCTGAAATCAAAAGCCGGCAGGTTTTCGTCCCCGCCGGCTCCTTGCTTAATGAAAATGATTTTCGTAGTATTCCGAACGCTGTTTCAGCTCCTCGCAAAATGCCTCGTATCCCATCTGCTCCGCCAGCGTAGGCTTTCCGCTGAACAGATTTACGCCGAGGCCCAATTGGTCCTCATCGATCTGGCAGCCCATGGCTGCCAGAGTGGTGGGAAACATATCCAGGGGGGTAAACACCCGGTTTTCGGTGCTGCCGGCCGGCTCCGCCGCCGCATTTATAAAGCAGTTGTAACCGTGGCGGACGTAGCCTTCTCCGGCCACCCGCTTGAAGTACCCGGAGTCCATGGAAAAGTGGTCGCCGGTGATGATAATGGTGGTGTTCTCGTAGAAATCCTGCTCCTGGATCCATTGGATAAAGCTCAGGATCTGCTTGCTGGCGCAGGCGTAAACGTTGTCGTAGTTTTCCGCGTAATCGCTGCCGCAGAGGCTGCACTTGTAGCCGCCCACGTGATGGGTGTCCACCGTCAGCATGGTAAAGGCGAAGGGCTGATCCATGGCCGCCATTTCCGTCAGTTCCTGCTTGGCATATTCGTAAAGATGCAGATCTTCCATGCCCCACCAAACGAAATAATTGCCGGGGATGATGCCGTCGACCCGGGCGGTGTACAGATCGTAGACCTTGTCCACGCCGTGGGTCTCAAAGTAGGTCTTTCGGCCGCCGAAATTGGCGTCGCTGCCCACCATCAATGCCTGGTAGTAGCCTTCGTCGTGGAGGATGTTGTACAGCGTGGTCAGACCCGGCAGAAACACACCGTCCTTGCCGTAGCCGTTGAAAGTGTCCTCCAGATCCGACGGCGCCACCATGGGCACACCGGCGCTGTGGGCCACCATGGCACCGGCCGTCCAGGTCGCGCCGGGGACCTCCACCATGCCGCCGATGTTGGTGTTGTGGGAGAAATTGAGGTTGTCCTTCGCCAGTTGATGCAGTTCCGGGATCAGATCCACCGCCATGGCGCCGCCGTCCGCCGTGGACAGAAAACTGGTCTCCATGGATTCCAGATAAATGTAGATCAGGTTCCGCTTTTCTTCGGGGAAGGTGATCTCCACCTTGTTGGGATCTTTGTACTGCGTCTCATAAAGACCGCTCAGATGGAGCTGATCCCAAACATAGCCCACAAGGCCCACGTTGAATGCGGCGTGGACGATCAGGCCCAGGCTCAGAACCGCGCTGACGATCCGCAGGGTCTTGGGCTTGGGCATCCGCTTGCCCCGTTTGGGGTCGTGGATCAGCAGGCCCATGGCGACGGTCAGCAGTACGGAAGGAAGCACGGCCCCCGCCATAAATTTCCACAGCAGACCCGGCTGCATGCCGCCCAGGCCGCCGAAGAGGGTGTAAAGCACCGAATCAAAGCCGGTGTCGCCGTAAATGCCGCGGTAGCACATAGCACCGAAGAAGCACAAAAAGGCCACCAGCACAAAGACCATCAGGGCGCACTCGCCCAGGATCCTCAGGACCCGCCCGGCAGTTGTATTTTTCTGTTTTCTCTGTTTCGTGGTCATGGTTTTGGATGTCCTTTACCATAAATTCAGTACAGGACCCATTATAGACCGAAAAACAGGCGGATTCAAGTCTATTTTTTTAAGATTTTCTTTCCAAACCGTGAAGGCAAAAAATCCCGTGTTCCGGGAAAAAAGCAGTTGTGCAACGACAAACAATCTGCTATAATGATACCATCTATCACTGTACGGAGTGGATCATTATGAACGAAAAACGCCGCCCTCAGGGCAATGAAGAGAAGCGCCGCGGCCCCCGGGATGACCGCCGCCGCGCCGACCGTTTCGGCCAGCGCCCCCCGGAACCCGTGGAGGAAGTGGAAGGCCAGCTCGAAGGCCGCAATGCCATTACCGAGGCCCTGAAAGCAGGCCGCACCATTGATAAGGTCTTCGTGGCCGACGGCGATACGGACCGGGCCCTGCAGCGCCTGGCGGCCCAGGCTAAGGAAGCCGGCGCCGTGGTGGTGCCGGTGGACCGCCGGAAGCTGGATCAGATGTCCACCACCCGGGCCCACCAGGGCATCATCGCCCTGGCCGCCGCCCATGACTATTGCACGATCGACGATATTTTGGAGGAAGCCGCCGCCCGGGGCGAGAACGCCCTCATCGTCATCTGCGATGAGCTGTCCGACCCCCATAACCTGGGCGCCATCATGCGTTCGGCCGAATGTGCCGGCGCCCATGGCGTCATCATCCCCAAGCGCCGTAGCGTGGGCCTTACCGCCACCGTGGCCAAGGCATCTGCCGGCGCGGTGGAGTATATGAAGGTGGCCCGTGTCACCAATATCAACAACGCCATCCAGGAACTGAAGGAAAAGGGCGTCTGGGTCTTCGGCACCGCCGCAGAAGGCTCCATCCCCATGTATAAGGCCGACCTCACCGGCCCCGCCGCCATCGTCATCGGCAACGAGGGCGACGGCATGAGCCCCCTGGTCCGCAAGAATTGCGATGTGATGGTCCACATCCCCATGAAAGGCCGCATCACGTCCCTGAATGCTTCCGCCGCCGCTTCCATTTTACTGTACGAGGCAGTTCGCCAGCGGCTTTTGTAAGGAGAGAACTTTATGGATGAGTTTGACAACGGAACCCCCCAGGACGGTCTCGACCTGGAGGAGATCCTGAAAGAATTCGGCCGGATGCCGCCCCCGGAGGACGGGGAAGAGGAGGAGTTTGTCCGCATTTGGGACGGCACCGTTCCCGAACCGGCGCCTGAGGCCCAAAGCGGCGACACCGTCCGCCTGGATGCGGTGGTCCGCGCCGTCCGGGAGCAGGAAGAACTGGACGGCGACGATGACGGCACCATCCGCTTCACCCTCCCCGGTCAGGGAGACGACGGCGCAGACCCGGAACCCGTCCCCGTGGTCTATACGCCCCCGGAGGACGTGACCGAACCCTTCTCTGAAGGCTGGGAGCCGGAATATGAGGACCCCATCAGCGATTACATCCCCCCGGAACCCATCGTGTTCCGTCCCAAGAACCGCCTCCGGGAACTGAAAAAGAAACTGGTGGAAGGCCCCGAGCGCCGGTACTACGAACTGGAGGAGATGGGCCTGGGCAAATTGCATGCCGCCGTTTTCCTCAGCGCCCTGGTCTCCGTGGCCGCCGTGGGCGCTGTGGCCCTGTACGAACTGGGCATGGTCAGCCCGGACCGGATGCGCCTGCTGGTGTTCAGCCAGGCCCTGATGCTGCTGATGTCCGCCCTTTTGGGCAGTTACCAGCTTTTGGGCGGCCTGGGCAGCCTTCTGCGCCGCCGCTTCACCCCGGATACCCTGCTGGTGTTCAGCTTCCTGGCCTGCTGCCTGGATGCGGTTTTGGCCCTGAGGCAGCTCCGCCTGCCTTGCTGCGCGGCCTTCTGCGTCCATATGACCATGTCGCTGTGGAGCGCCGGCCAGAAGCGCAGTACCGAAATGTCCCAAATGGACACCATGCGTAAAGCCATCCGGCTGAACAGCCTGGTGCTGACCCCGGATTATTACGAAGGCCGCCCCGGCTATCTGAAGGGCGAAGGCCAGGTGGAAGACTTCATGGATCAGTATGATCTGCCCTCCACCCCGGAAAAAGTCATCAGCGGCTATGCCCTGGCGGCATTGTTCCTGGCCCTGGCCGGCGGCATCGCCGCAGGCGTGCTGCAGGGGATGACCCAGGGTCTGCAGGTCTTCACCGTGGCTCTGCTGGTGGCCCTGCCCGTCAGCACCCATGTGGCCTTCAGCCGCCCCATGATGCTCCTTCAGCGCCGCCTGAGCAGGCATGGCAGCGTCATTTGCGGCTGGCAGGGCGTGGCGGGCCTCAGCCGCCCCGCCGCATTCCCCCTGACGGATACGGACATTTTCCCCGTGGGCTCCACCAAACTCAACGGCGTGAAATTCTACGGCAGCCGCACCCCCGATGAAGTGGTGTCCTGCGCCGCTGCCCTGATCTGCGCCGACGGCGGCACCATTGCTCCGCTGATGCAGCAGCTCCTGGACAGCCGCGGCGGCCGCCATTACGATGTCACCGAGCTGCGCAGTTACCCCGGCGGCATCGGCGGCATCATCCACAACGAACCGGTCCTGGCCGGCACCCCCGCCTTTATGCAGAGTATGGGCGTGGAGATGCCCAAGGGCACCAAAGTCAACCAGGCGGTCTATGTCTCCATCGACGGCGAACTGGCCGGCGTTTTCGCTGTGACCTACGGCCGTATGAAGTCCGCCGCCCTGGGCCTGACCACCCTCTGCGCTTACCGCCGCCTGACCCCGGTCATGACCACCGGCGACTTCATGCTCACCGACGGTTTCCTGCGGGCCAAATTCGGCATCAACAGCCGCCGTATCGCCTTCCCCGACCGCGCTGCCCGCGCCGCCCTGGCGGCCCGTCAGGCGGATCCGGACACCGTGGCCTTGTCCATGACCACCGATGAGGGCCTGGCCAGCCTGGCCTATACGGTCACCGGCGCCCGGGCTTACCATGCCAGCGCCATCGCCGGCACCGTGGTCCATCTGCTGGGAGGCATTTTGGGCCTGGCCATCGTGGGCGCCCTGGTGGCTGTGGGCGCGGAACATCTGCTGACCTCCGCCAATATCCTGCTGTACCACTTGGTATGGCTGGTCCCGGGCCTGCTGATCACCGAATGGACCCGTGCCGTATAACCTATAAACCGATCCGAGCCGGCGGGGATTCTCCCGCCGGCTTTCAGTCTTTCAAGAAAATGTAAATGCCAGGTTATCGATCTGTTGTGTGGTATCTGGTAGGGACACCCGTCCTCGGGTATCCCCCTTGAATGGGGTTCGACGGACACCCCGGGAGGGGTGTCCCTACGGATCGTCGGAAGGCGTACCATAAACCCCATTTTCCGTATTTTTGCTTTTTTTGAATCCGGCATCGACGAATTCTTTACGGGCATTTATGCACCCTGCCGAAGCATACCCCCAAATTTTGTATATTTTGCACAGAGAAGCAGGCGCCGGTCTGCCATTTTGACCAATTTTACGAATTAAATAAAATAATCATTGAAAAGCTGAAACCTTTCGTGTATAATGTCTGTATTGCGGTGCGCTATGCGCCGAACAGGAAAGAGGAGGGGAGACCACCCTCTCGAAAGGAGTTTTTATTACCATGTACACTGTCAATTCGATCCGCAACGTTGTCCTGCTGGGCCATAGCGGCAGCGGCAAATCCGCCCTGGCCGAGAGCCTGCTTTACATGACCGGCGCCATCCTCCGTATGGGCAAGAACGCCGACGGCAACACCGTCTCCGACTACGATCCCGAAGAGGTGCGCCGCAATATTTCCATCTCCACTTCTGTGATCCCCCTGGAGTATCACAACCATAAGATCAACCTGCTGGATGCGCCCGGTGCTTTTGACTTTGCCGGCGCCGTCATGGAAGCGCTCCGCGCCGCTGACGCCGCCATCCTGGTGCTATCCGCCAAGGACGGCATCACCGTCGGCTTTGAAAAGGCCTGGAAGTATTGCGAAGAGCGCAACATGCCCCGCTTTGTCTACATCTCCAAGGTAGACGAGGACAACTCCGACTATAACGCCACCTTCGAAGCTCTGCGCGAGAAGTACGGCAACAAGATCGCCCCCGTGGTGGTGCCCATCTGGAATGCTTCCAAGAAGGTCACTGGCATCATCGACGTGCTGAATAAGCGGGCTTACGAGATGCAGAACCTGAAGCGGGTGGAGATCTCCGTTCCCGGCGACAAAGAATCCGTCATTGAGGAATTCCATGATGCCCTGAAGGAAGCCGTCGCCGAGACCGACGAAGAGCTGATGGACCGCTTCTTCGAGGGTGACGATTTCACCTACGCCGAAATGATCAAGGGCCTGCACCAGGGCGTCCGCGATCTGAGCCTGTTCCCCGTGCTGTGCGGTTCCGGCATGACCTGCCTGGGCAGCCTGATGCTGATGGATCACATCATCGACCTGCTGCCCAACCCCATGGAAGGCAACTACCACAAGGCCACCACCGCCGACGGCAAGGTGGAAGAGTTCGTCGTTTCTCCCGGCGGCGTGCCCTCCGCATTCGTGTGGAAGACCGTTTCCGATCAGTACGGCAAGTATTCCTTCGTTAAGGTCCTCTCCGGCGAGATCAATGCCGATACCACCCTGGTCAACGCCCGTACCGGCGAGACCGAGAA
>SVLA01000049.1 GCA_015068175.1 Oscillospiraceae bacterium | reverse complement strand
GCAAATTTCTTCGCGTTTTTCTCTTTGAGCGCCGCCCTCCCGGACAGCTTGCATATATTAGCACCTCTATCCCCTTTTGTCAAGTACTATTTTTCTTTTTTTTGACAAAAAATTTCGGGGCCTCCAAGGAGGCCCCGAAGGGTTCGGTTCAGGGATCAGCCCACGTCTTCGATCAGGCCGTAGCCGCCGTCGTTGCGGCGGTATACAACAGCGAAGTGGCCGCCGTTATCCTCATCACGGAAGGCAAAGAAGTTATGCTCCAGCAGATTCATCTGCAGGACTGCTTCTTCACGGCTCATGGGCTTGAAATAGAAGCTCTTCATCTTGACGATGCTCAGATCATCCTCCGCCTCTTCATTCACAAAGGAGGTCTCTTCCACACTGCGGGAGAAGGCATCCTGGCGCAGGCGGCGGGCCAGGCGGGTCTTGTTCTTGCGGATCTGGCCTTCGATGGTACCAACGGCGGCATCGATGGAGGCAAACATATCGGAAGTGCTTTCGTGGGCCCGGAACCAGGTACCTGCACCGTGAACGGTGAGTTCCACATTGTTCCGGTTCTTCTCTACAGAAAATACGACAAGTGCTTCCGCATCCTCCTCAAAATACCGCGCCAGCTTCATTACCTTTTTCTCGGCATAAGCATGGACATTACCGGGCAGGCGGACTTTCTTTTCACTAAACTGGAATTTCATAAGCGGCAGCTCCTTTCGTTTCACCGATCTTTCGGTGTATTTATACTATAGCATGATTTTGCCCATTCGGCAAGGGGTCCTGGTCAAAAAGGTCAGATTTCCTCCTCTTCCTCGTCATCCAGCAGAACGGTCATGGTCATATTGTAGACCATCTCCGCTTTTTCTTCAAACAGCCGGGACAGGCGGACCGCCTGGCGCTGATCGGGGGCGAACAGTTCCAGAGTCATCAGCGTGCCAAGCTCGTCGTCCAGGGACATGATGACGGAAAAATCACCGGTATCTCGGGGGACCACCTGGGTCTTGACAAAGCTGCTGCGGCGGATCTGCCGGTTGAACCGGGCCACCGCATTCTCCGCCCGCTGCTTGACTGTGAAGGCAATGGAGTCGGCAGTCAGTTCACCGTCGGTGCGGCCCTTGTCGGTAATGGCATACTTCCCTTCCTCCGTTTCCTGCAAATGGCCGGAGGCCACCATTTCCGGAATGGCAGTGCAGACATCAAAATAACTCAGGCAATCGTCCTGATAGCACAGCTCATAGATCTCCTGGCTGGTCATGGGGTAATGGGCCCGGGCTGTGACAAACAGGATCAGCACCTTGACGTCCATCATATCGTGAATAAATCCAAGTCGTTGCATGTAACCACCTCTTACATTGTATTATACAGATTCCCGGGAAAAAATCAAGCACATCGGCAGAGCAATGTGCATATTCTGGCTTGAAAGGGGGATGCAAGATGTCAAATACACTATTGTATGTGGCCGGACGGTCGCCGGTACTGCGATACGCCTGCCGCACTCTGGCCGCCAACGGTATCGCCGTGACCGATGTGGCAGGACCGGAGGTGACCCATTTGCTGCTGCCGGTACCGTCTTTTGAAAAAGACGGACGGATCCGGGGCGGTGGGATCCTGGAACATATTTTGGCGGATCTGCCGGAGGGGGTCACGGTGATCGGCGGAAAGCTGGACCATCCCATGCTGGCCGGGTACAAAAAGGCGGACCTTCTTCAGGACGGACAATATCAGGCGCGTAACGGGGCCATCACGGCCGATGGTGCCGTCCGGATCGCGGCTCAGCATTTGGATACCACTTTTGCCGGGTGTCCCATGCTGGTCATCGGCTGGGGGCGGATCGGAAAAAGTCTGGCCCGGTTACTCAAATCCATGGGCGCTCAAGTGACGGTGGCTGCCCGGAAGGCTGCGGACCGGGATATTCTCCGGGCCCTGGATTACGGCGCAGAGGATCCTGCCGCCATGCGCCACAGTCTGGCCGGTTATCAGGTGATCTTCAACACCGCGCCGGAGATGGTATTGGAGGAGCAGCGGCTGAAATATTGCAGGAAAGATTGCATCATGATCGAGCTGGCGTCTGTGCCGGGGATCGCCGGGGATAACGTCATCGACGGCCGGGGATTGCCGGGGCGGCTGACGCCGGCGGCATCGGGTCAGCTCATTGCCCGGACGGTGATCCGGCTGATTGCGGAAAGGAAGATCTGAAATGAAGATCGGTTTTGCCCTTTGCGGCTCATTTTGTACATTTGGGAAGGTTTTTCCATTTATGGAAGCGCTGGCAAAGGATCATCAGCTTCTGCCCATCTTCTCCCCTGCCGCCTACGGCACCGACACCCGGTTCGGAACGGCCCAGGAACATATCCGGCGGGTGGCGGACATCTGCGGCGCAGATCCGCTGCACACACTGGCCCAGGTGGAGCCCATCGGCCCCAAAGGGTTACTGGATGTATTGGTCATTGCGCCATGTACCGGAAACACCCTGGCGAAGCTGGCCCACGGCATTGCCGACACGCCGGTGACCATGGCGGCCAAAAGCCATCTGCGGAACGGGCGGCCGGTGGTCATCGCCATTTCCACCAACGACGGTCTGGCCGGTGCGGCGGAGAATATCGGGCGATTGCTGAACCGGCGGCATTATTATTTCGTCCCCTTTGGCCAGGATGATCCCGCAGGAAAGCCGTCGTCATTGGTGGCGGACTTTGGGCAGCTCCGGGAAACGGTGGAGGCGGCGGCCAAGGGTATACAGATACAGCCTGTGCTTTATAGGTAACGATCAGCCGCCGCACCCGGAGGGGTGCGGCGGCAACATACTATATAAATATTACTATATCAAAAAAGGGGCTGCAATACCCTTTGAAGCGCTTTCCCCTTCAGGACCTTTTCTTTGATCTTTGCCCCTGCGCGCTTACAGAGGATCAGCGTTTCCAGGCTTTCGCAGCCATAAAACACCTGGGTACCGATCCATGTCACGTTGGGTGGGATACGAATGGTTTGCAGCGCTTCGCATGTTTTGAATGCTTCGTCACAGATCTCCCGCAAGCTATCCGGCAGGACCACATCCTTCAGACGTGTACATTGTTCGAAGGCGTTATTTTCTATGACCTCTACGCCTTCTTCCAATACCACCCGGCGCAGCTCGATACAACGGTGAAATGTCCCCCGGGCGATCTTTTTCACCCCCGAAGGTACCGTGATCTCCCGCAGGCTTTCACAATGATTAAAGGCCAGCCATCCGATCCGGGTCACACTGCCGGGGATCTGGATTTCTTTCAGCTTTTCGCATCCGCAAAAAGCGCTTCCGCCGATCTGGGTCACGCTGTTTGGAATAAAGACCTTTTCCAGCTTTCTGCAGCCGACCATCACCCCGTCAGCCAACATGTCCAGCCCATCCGGGAAGGCGATCTCCAGCAAGCCTTCGCAATCACCGAAGGCGGTTTTTCCGATGCTTTTGACAGAGTCAGGAATATGGATCCGCTCCAGGACCACACATTGAGAGAAGGCGCCTTCTTCAATGGTTTCAAGGCCGTCCATAACGGTGACTTCCTTCAGGACCCTGCATCCTTCAAAGGCACCGGCACCGATCTTACGCAAACTTCCGGGGAAACGGACTTCCATCAGGGAGTCGCTGTCCGCAAAGGCTTTCTCCCCAATGATCTCCACCCCTTCGGGAACGGTGGCTGCTGGATCTTTGCCATGGTATGCTTTCAGCACATGGCCTTCAATATCAAATTCACGGATATTGTTTGCGTCCTTCAGGATCCCGGCGGCCATCAGGGCGCTCAGAAAGCTCTCCTCACTCTTGTGGCGGCTGCGGAATACGGACTGATTGCTGCCAAGCTGCATACGCAGACCCATGGGCATCTCTACGTCCTCAAGATAGATACTCAGCACCGGCTTATCCAGCTCCTGGGCAAAGGTGATCTCACGTTTGCAATTCCAGGATGCCACAAATTCCTTCGTGACAAAGGCCACAACGCAGGCCGATCCGCTCAGGTGCTCCGCGATATACTCCGGCCACTCCGTTCCGGCTTCGATACCGGCATCGTACCAAATACGGAATCCGCGAGACTGCAGACATCCGACAAGATGCAGTACCGCATCCGCATTTTTATGGGCATAGCTGATGAAGATATAAGGTTCTTTTCCCTGGTATGCCACGGGCGCATCCATACGCACGAACTCCTTCTGCAATCAGATTTTGGTGCCGGGGAAATATTCTTCCACAAAGTCCACTTTTTCCACCCGGAAGGACCGGCCGTTGAGGTATTCCAGGGCGCCGGCTTCCGTGGAGAAACCGAAGGTCAGTTTATAAGAATAGAGGGCCTGGTAATTGCGGTCGAAGCGCTTATCCAGCTTGCCGTATTTGCCGTCGCCCAGCAGCGGATGGCCGGCGTGGGCGAACTGGGCGCGGATCTGGTGGGTACGGCCGGTAATCAGTTCGCATTCCACCAGGGACAGGCCGTTACTGCTGGCCAGGACCTTGTAATTGGTTTGGCAGGTCTTGGCGCCGGTTTGGGGTGTATCGGTGACGAACACCCGGTTTTTCTTAGCATCCTTGAACAAATATCCCTTCAGGGTGCCTTTCTTTTGCCGGGGGGTGCCTTCCACGATGGCAAGATACCGCTTGTCCAGCTCCCGGTCCTTGATCTTTTGGTTCATGACCCGCAGCGCTTCGGCCGTCTTGGCGGCGATGACGATGCCGCCGGTATTGCGGTCGATGCGGTTGCACAGCGCCGGGGTGAAAGAATGCTCCTCCCGGGGACGCCATTCCCGTTTTTGATAGAGGTAAGATTGGATATGGTCGATGAGGGTGCGGCCGTATTCCGCGCCGTCATGGGGATGGACAGCCAGACCGGGACGCTTATCCACCAGGAGGATATGCTCATCCTCGTAGACGATGGTCAGTTTGGGGGTGGCTACCGTCAGGTAGGCATTGTCCTCCCGGGGCTTGTCGAAGAATTCGTCATTGATATATAGCTGCAGAACGTCTCCTGCCTGGAGGCGGGTATCCCGCTCCACCCGCTTGCCCCCCAGCTTGATGCGCTTGAGGCGGATGTACTTCTGGGCCAGGGAGGCCGGCAGAAGCGGCACGGCTTTGGCCAGGAAGCGGTCCAGGCGCTGGCCGGCATCATTGGGGCCGATGGTGATCTCTTTCATTACTTCTTCCCCGCGTTTTCGTCAAAGTGGCGGTTGATGCGCTCGGTGAATTCCAGGGCGGAATTGTATCCCAACTGGCGCTGGCGGTTATTCATGGCGGCCACTTCCAGGATCACCGCCAGGTTCCGGCCCGGGGTGACGGGGATGGTGTTCATGGGCAGGCGGACGCCCAGGATCTCCATAAACTGGTCCTCCAGGCCCAGGCGGTCATAGACCTCGTGATTGTTCCAGGGGACGATATTGACCACCATGTTGATCTCGTTTTCCAGCTTGACGGCGCCCATACCAAACAGGTGGGCCACGTTGATGATGCCGATGCCCCGCAGCTCCACATAGTTGCGGATCAGTTCCGGGGCGGTGCCCACCAGGGAATTGCCGGAAACTTTTTTGATCTCCACGGCGTCGTCGGCAATGAGGCGGTGGCCGCGCTTCAGAAGCTCGATGGCGGTCTCACTCTTACCAATGCCGCTGTCGCCGATGAGGAGCAGGCCCTCGCCGTAGACTTCCATCAACACGCCGTGGCGGGTGATGCGGGGGGCCAGGGCGGCGGTGAGGTAGGTGATGATGGCGGTGATGATGGCCGAGGTGGCCTCAGCGGTCCGCAGGAGGGTCACGTTATGCTTCCGGGCCATGGCCAGGCATTCTTCGTCCGGCTGGATATTCCGGGCGATGAGCAGCGCCGGAAAACGGTAGGAGAAAAGGCGGTCAAAGACCACGCGGCGTTCCTCCGGGTCCAGGCGCTGGACATAGCTCATTTCCGCGTTGCCCACCACCTGGAGGCGCAAAGGCTCGAAATGGTCAAAATAGCCGGCGAGCTGCAGACCGGGGCGGGCAACGTCCTCCACCGTCAGGCGGACGGAGTCATAATCCGAGGATGCAAAAGCCACTTCCAGGCGGAATTCCTCCACCAAAGTGGTCAGCGGGACAGAATAGGTGTCGATCATAGCCGTCACTCCCTCATGGTTTTGAGCCTATTATACCTTCCCTTTTACAAGATAGCAACACTTTTCTAAAAAATCGAAATTTTATTAAAAAAACACTTGCATTTTTCAGCAAAGTCTGCTATCATATCAAAGCGCCTGCGAAGGCGCTGATTATGACACATTTATGGAGAAGGAGGTGCAGTGAATGGCTAAGTGTGATTATTGTGGCAAGGGCGTGACCTTCGGCATTAAGGTTTCCCACTCCCACAGACGTTCCAACCGTACTTGGAGCCCCAACGTCAAGCGCGTCAAGGCGATTGTCAACGGTACTCCGTGCCATGTGTACGCTTGTACCAGATGCCTCCGTTCCAACAAGGTTGAGCGGGCCATCTGATTTCCCCTGCCACCAATTTACGCCATCGGAAACGATGGCGTTTTTTGTTGACTTGGTGGGGTCCCAATGATATACTTACCGTAGAACAAACCGGGAGGTATGGTAATGGAACATGATATGGAATATGCTTACAGTCAGCCGCCGGTACTGGCCGGCGGTGAAATGATCCTCTGGAAGGGCAAACCCCAGAAGAAGGGATTTATTGCCACCAAATCCCTGAGCATGATGCCCATTGCGGTGATCTGGCTGATCCTGGATCTGAGCATCATCGGCGCATCCTTCGCGGAGGGAGAAATGCTGGGATTTCTGATCCCCTTCTTTGCCCTGCACCTGATGCCCGTATGGATCTGGCTGGGGAATGTTCTGACCGCCGGAAAGCGGTGGAAGAATACGGCTTACTATGCCACCAACCGCCGGATCATTATTCAGAACGGTTTTTTGGCGGTGAACGAGTCCTCTGTTTATTACAAGGATATCCGCAACATCCATTTGCGGGTTGGTGTGCTGGATAAAGTCTTCGGCACGTCCGATCTGGTGATCGACAACGGCCAATACGGCGGCAAGCATCACAACAAACCCATCAACGTACTGGAAGATCTGGACGACGGCAAGCGGGTGTATGACCGGCTGCAGAAGATCATTCTGGACATACAGACCGATATGGAATTCCCCAATGCCTATCGCCCCGCGGAGAATCCCGGATACAACACGGATTACCGTCCTTAAATCCCACGCCGCAGCACCGGCCCGGTGCTGCGGTTTTTTATCCCCTGCCCTGTTGACAATTCAGAAGCAGTGTGCTATACTACATTTAACAATTAGGTTAATTGTTAAATCTGCAAGGAGGGACGGCATGGCTTTACAACATACGATGAAGGCTCTGGCGGATCCGATCCGGCGGGAGATCCTGAATCTGCTCAAAGGCGGAAGGATGTCCGCCGGGGAGATCGTGGAACACTTTGATGTGACCGGCGCATCCATTTCCCGGCATCTGTCGGTGCTGAAGGAAGCAGATCTGATCCGGGATACCCGGGAGGGTAAATTTATCTACTACGATCTGAACGCATCGGTTCTGGAGGAGATCCTGCTTTGGATCTCGGCATTGAAAGGAGAAAATGACAATGATCAAGCGTAACAAAGGTACATTGGTACTGACCTCAGTTGTAATTTTGCTGCCCATTCTCGTGGGTCTGCTGCTGTGGAACAAACTGCCGGAGCAAGTACCCACACATTGGGGCATCGATGGCGAAGTGGATGGTTGGAGCAACAAGGCTTGGGCCGTATTCGGCCTGCCCTGCATTCTGCTCGGGCTGCACTGGCTGTGTTTCCTGGTATCCCTGGCCGATCCCAAGCGGGACGCCTATACCAAAAAAATGCTGACGCTGGTGCTGTGGATCTGCCCGGTGATCAGTTTGCTGTTGGGCAGTCTGATCTACACCAAGGTCTTGGGTTATGATTTGAGCGTGAATGTAATTATGCCCCTGCTGATGGGTTTGATGTTTATCGTTTTCGGCAATTTGATGCCTAAAATGCGTCAAAGTTACACCATGGGCATCAAGCTGCCCTGGACGCTGGAAAATGAGGAAAACTGGAACAAAACCCATCGGTTTGCAGGAAAACTGTGGGTTTTGGGCGGCGCGGTGATCATGGCTACCGCGTTCCTGGGAAAATTCTGGATCCTGATGGCTGCGCTGGGGTTGATGGTCATCCTGCCCACGGTGTATTCTTATACGCTGTATCGGAAACAGCAGACGGAATAAGGATCTCTGCTTTCGCACGTCCGGCCCACACATCCGTCACGGCCTTCGCCGTGCCGCCTATTTGATGAGGTATGATCGCCCCGGCAATCATGGAGCTTTTGGATGCGCTGCCCGGAGCAACACTCCCCAGGGAGAAGGTTTTACAAAAAAGCCCGGTAGAGGATTCTCTACCGGGACAAATTTATGCTTTGCGTTTATAGAGGCAGATGTCGTAGGCGGTGCCGTTTTCTTCGCCGGTTTGCAGGGTCTCGGCCAGGTACCAATCATCCAGCTCGTCCAGGTTGGGGAACCAGGTATCACAAGGGACGGTGCAATGGACCTTGGTGATATAGGCGGTGTCGCAATACGGCAGCATTTGGCGATAGATGGCGCCGCCGCCAATGACCATGGCACGGGGTGCGGTTTTGGCAAGTTCCACCGCTTCTTCCGGACTATGGACCACGGTGAAGCCGGGAAGATCCGGGTTTTGGCGGGTGATGGCCACATTGACACGGCCGGGCAAGGGTTTTTGTCCGGGGAAATCGGCAATAGTGCGGCGGCCAACGATGACCATGGCGCCCCGGGTGGTTTCCCGGAAGAATTTACGGTCTGCAGAAAGGGCGATGGGCTGGGTGCCGCAGCAGCCGATGCCCCAATCGTCATAGACGGCAACAATGAGTTCCATAAAAACAACCTCTTGTGTTATTCACCCGGCTCCCCCCGGCCTCGCTATTGCTCGGCCACCCCCCTCATAAATGCGGGGGGCAAGAGGACAAACGATTAAATGGCCATGGGGATATCAAAATCAAAGGGATGGTACTGATAATTTTCCATGGTGAAAGAATTTTTGGTGAAGGCGTAGAAATCGGTGACGCTGGGGTCCATTTTGAATGCGGGGGCGGCGAAGCCTTCCCGTTCGATCATGGCCTTGACCGCGGGAATATGGCGGTCATAGATGTGGCAATCGGCGATAACATGGATAAATTCTCCCACTTCCAGGCCGGAGACCTGGGCCATCATATGGGTCAGGGCGGCGTACTGGACCACATTCCAGTTATTGGCGGTGAGCATATCCTGGCTGCGCTGGTTGAGAATGGCGTTGAGCTTGCTGCCGGTGACATTGAAGGTCATGGAATAAGCGCAGGGATAGAGGTTCATCTCATGGAGGTCCTCAAAATTATAGATGCTGGTGAGGATGCGGCGGGAATGGGGATTGTGTTTCAGGTCGTAGAGGACCCGGTCCACCTGGTCCATATCCCCCTCGGGATAGTGGTGCTTGATGCCCAACTGGTAGCCGTAGGCTTTGCCGATGGTGCCGTCCTCCCCTGCCCACTCGTCCCAGACATGGCTGCCCAGGTCGGCGATGCGGTTGGACTTTTTCTGCCAGATCCACAGCAGTTCGTCAATGGCGGATTTCCAGTAGGTGCGGCGCAGGGTCATAATGGGGAATTCTTCCGCCAGATTATAGCGGTTGACCACGCCGAAGGTCTTGAGGGTATGGGCCGGAGTGCCATCGGGCCAATGGGGCCGGACGGCCAGTCCTGCGTCGGAATAGCCTTCTTCCAGGATCTTACGGCATGTTTGGATATACAGTTCGTCCGCTTTGCTCATACAGGCACCGCCTTTACAAATTTGTGTTAGTATATCACACCGGGGCAAGGGTTGCAAGATTTATTCGGTTTTATTTTCCCAGAGGTAGACCCGGGATTCATAGGGTCGGAGGATGCCGGCCGGGGCATCGGCATAGTTTTGGAGGATCAGCCGGGCCTTTTCCAGGTCAAAACCCCTGGGGGCGCGGAATTTGGTGGTTTTTTCCGAGAAGGAACAAACCACCAGGAGCTTTTGGTCCTCGTGGATGCGGCTGTAGCAGTAGATGCGGCGGTTCAGGGGGTCATGCTCCCGGTAAAGGCCGTGGCGGACGGCCGGCAGGGATTTTCGCAGAGCGATGGCTTTGCGGTAGAATCGGAGGATGGAATCCGGGTCGGCTTCCTGCTGGGCCACGTTGATCCGGGTATAGTTTTCGTTGACGTAGAACCAGGGGGTACCCGTGGTGAAGCCGGCATTTTCCGTGGCATCCCATTGGACCGGGGTCCGGGCGGAATCCCGGGAGGAACGCCACATTTTCTGCAGGCGGACTTCCGGGGATTTATTCAGGTTGGAATGGGCGTAGGTATAGCGGGTCTGGACATCTTCGTACATTTCCGCATCTTCCGGCCGCCAGTTCAGCATACCGATCTCCTGGCCCTGGTAGATGAAGGGGGTGCCTTGCTGGAAGAGGAAGCAGGTGGCCAGGGTCTTGCCGCTTTCTTTCCAGAATTTCTCGCTGCCGTAGCGGGAGATGATCCGGGGATGGTCATGGTTTTCAAGGTACAGCATATTCCAGGCGCGGCCGGCCAGCTTCTTCTGCCAGGAGGAGAAGGCGTGTTTCATCCGCAGGAGGGAGAATTTCATGGGCAGGTAGTCCGTAAAGAGGCAATCGGCGGCCACGCATTGGAACTGGATCATCATATCGATCTGACCCTGCTGTTCGTCGATATATTTCAATGCCTGCCTGGGCCAGACCAGAGGCGCTTCCGCCAGGGTGAAGCAATCGTAATGATCCAGCACGTCCCGTTTGAACTCTGCCAGGTACTCGTGGATCCGGGGGCCGTGGTTATACTGGAGCATGCCCTTATAGACGGGGAAAAGATGGTCGTCCGGCAGACCGTCTTTTTTGGAGATATAGGTGATCACGTCTTCACGGAAGCCGTCCACGCCCATGTCCAGCCAAAAGCGAAGGATCTTCTTCACTTCTTCACGGACCAGGGGATTATCCATATTCAGGTCCGGCTGTTTGATGGCAAAAAGGTGCAGGTACCACTCACCCCGGACCTCGTCCCAGGTCCAGGCTTTGCCTTCAAAATTGCTGTCCCAGTTATTGGGCAGGGGGCCATCCTTGGTGCCGGGGCGCCAAATGTAATAGTCGGTGTAGGGATCGATGCGGCGGCGGCTTTTTTGGAACCAATCATGCTCGTCGCTAGTGTGGTTCACCACCAGGTCCATGATGAGCTTCATACCCCGGTGGTGGCAACCCTGCAGGACCTGCCTGAAGGCTTCCATGCCGCCGAATTCCGGGGCGATGTCCATATAGTCCGCAATATCATAGCCACAATCGGCGCCGGGGGACGGGTAAATGGGCGAGAACCAAATGCCGTCACAGCCCAGGCTCTTGATATAGTCCAGCTTTTCCAGGACGCCCCAAAGGTCGCCCATGCCGTCGCCGTCGCCGTCTTTGAAGGAACGGGGCCAGATCTGATAGAATACCTGGTCTTTATACCAGCGGGTACGTGTCATGGAAAGATCCTCCTGCGATCGTGTTTCTGCCATTATAGCACAGCATTTGCCATTCGTCACCTGAAAAATTCATTGACACTTCCATTTTCTGTATATAAAATAGACCGTGAGGTGAAATGACATGATCCTGCATGAACAGAATTTCTTTTTGCTGAAAACCGCGCATTACGCCTGCCTGCTGCGGATCAACGGACAGGGACTTGTGGAGCAGCTCCATTTCGGCGCGCCCATCACCATGGCGGATGCCGAGGCCATGGTATTGCGGCCCGGTCTCGGCTGGGGCAGCGCCGTTCTGCTGACGGAGGGCCATCCGGAAAGCTGCATGGACACCATGGCCCTGGCCTGGAGCGGCAGCGGACGGGGCGATTATCGGGAAAGTCCCCTGGAGGTCTCCGCCGCCACAGATCTGCGCTATACGGGCTTTAACATCACCAAGGGTGTTGTTGAGATGAAGAGCGGTCTGCCGCAGGCATTGGGCGACGCGGAGAGTCTGGAACTCCTTCTGGAGCAGCCGGGTCTGCGGCTGCGGCTGATCTTCACGGCTTTTGAGACGGCCATGACCCGGCGGTGCGTGTTGGAAAATACCGGCGATCATGGGGTAACGGTCCAAAAGCTCATGAGCTACGAACTGGATCTGCCCGGAAATTATGAAATGACCACTTTTGACGGCGGCTGGATCGCGGAAATGCGGAAGCACACCTTGCCCGTGCCGGACAGCCGGGTGGTGAACGAAAGTGTCGCCGGCGCTTCCTCCAATCGGCACAATCCCGGATTCATGCTGTCGGAGCCAGGCGCCGGTGAGAACCACGGACGGGTATACGGCTTTAATCTGGTGAATTCCGGAAATCATTACGGTTCTGCCCAGCGGTCCCTGCAGGGGTTGACCCGGGTGATGCAGGGCATCTCCCCTTCCAACTTCCAATGGGTACTGGAACCAGGGCAGGCATTGGAGACGCCGGAGG
>SVLA01000048.1 GCA_015068175.1 Oscillospiraceae bacterium | reverse complement strand
AATAACTTTCATAATGATTACTCCTTATTCCTCATAAAACTTATCGATAGAGGCCACCAACTGATCCAGCGCTTCCTTTACAGTGCAGTTTCTCAGTTGTGCGCCGGCCGTGGCGGTGTTGCCGCCGCCGCCCAGGGCCTCCAAAATGATCTGCACGTTGGCATCGCCGATGGACCGTGCGGAAATATACACCTGATCCCCGTCGGGATACAGCACGAAAGATGCCGTAATGCCGGAAATATTCAGCAGATCGTCCGCCGCCTTGGCCGCCAGAGCCCGGTTCACGGAAGTATTCAGCGCAGCAATGGCGATCTCCTGCCGGTACAGCCGGGAGGCCTGGATGATCTTGTGCTTGGCCACGGTCTCCTGGAAGTCGCTCTGCAGCAGTTTCTTCACTTCCACCGTGTCCGCGCCCCACTGCCGCAGTACCGACGCCGCCTCGAAAGTACGCTCGCCGGTCCGCACGTTGAAGCTCTTGGTATCCAGGAACAGACCCGCCATGAGGCTCTTCGCCTCGATGGGCAGCACATCCGGCTTCTCCACCGCATACTGCAGCAGCTCCGTCACCAGTTCCGCCGCGGAAGACGCATAAGGCTCATGCAGATCCAGCACCACCGGGCTGATATAATTGGCCGCTCTGCGGTGATGGTCCACCACGCAAACCTTGGACACCGCCTCCAGCAGGGGCTTGCACTCCACCTGATCGGGATTGTTGGTATCCACCACGATCAGTACGCTGTGGTTATCCGCATGATACATGGCATCCTGCCCGGAAATGAAGATTCCCGCATATTCCGGCACCTTCTGGATCTCCTCGATCAGGGGTCCGGCGGAATTATGCTCCAGATCCAGCACGATGTGGGTCTTTTTGCCCTTTTTCCGGCACATGCAGGCGATGCCCATGGCGGCGCCCACAGAGTCCATATCCGCATTCCCATGGCCCATGATGAACACCTGGCTGCTCTGGCCGATGAGTTCCATCATGGAGTTGGCCACGATCCGGCTGCGGACCTTGCTGGTGCGGTCCGCTTCCTTGGCGCGGCCGCCGTAGAAATCGAAATTGTACCGATCCTTCACCACCGCCTGGTCGCCGCCGCGGCTCAGGGCCATTTCAATGGACAGCGCCGCAAAATTGTAGCTTTCCTCAAAATTACTGCCGTCCACGCCGATGCCAATGGAAATGGACGCCGGCAGGCCGGTGGGATTCTGGATCTCGTGGATGTCATCCAGCAGTGAGAATTTATCCTCCGTGGCCCGGGTCAGATCCCGCTTTTCAAAAACGAAGAGGAACCGGTTCCGTTCCAGCTTTCTGAGCAGGCCGTGATAATCCTCCGTCCACTTGTAGATGGCATCGTTGAGTTTGGCATTCAGGGCCGAAATGGCGCTTTCCGTCAGGTTCTTGGTCAGTTCCTCATAGTTGTCCACCAAAATGATGGCCACCACCGGCCGGGACCGGACATACTCATCCCGGATCTGGAACAGCTCCGTCATGTCGTTGAAATACAGCATGGCCATCACGGATTCGTCCGCGTCCTCCAGCCGGATCAACGTACCGCTGATGCGGTAACGCCGGCCGCCGATGGTCATATCCCGGGGGCATTCGGTCTTGCCGTTAAAGAGCCAATCGGTCTGGAAACCCGGCAGGACCGTCGCCAGCTTCTGTTCCAGATAGGCTTCCTCAAAACCGGTGATCCGGCAGAAGCGGTCATTGGTCCAGATAATACTGCAGTCGCCCATCCGCACCAGACACATGGGAAAAGGCATCTGGGCGCTGCCGGCCACCTGGGGCACATCAAACACCGCATTGGCATAATTCTGGACCGCCTTCCGCCGCCGTTCCCGGTTCAGTACATAAAACACAGCCACGATCACCGTGATGGCCGCTTCCGCCGCCGCCAGAATATAGTTCTCCGTCAGGGCCGCCGCCAGGGCAAAGAGCGCCATGACCGTCATATAGACCCACAAACCGGGCCAAAATAACCGTCCCAGCTTCTTGTTCATGTCCTTCCCTCCTTCAAATGGTGCCATGAGCCCATAGTATCCTTACTATAAAGGGTATTATAACAAATTCTCCCCAAAGGTGCAACTGCTTTTATAAGAAATTCCCATAATTTCCGCTTTCCACTCCTCACGCCCCCAAACCCTTCCCTCGCCGCGTAGGGGCGACCCTTGCGGTCGCCCGCCCGGCACTGCCGCAATCTCGCCCCCCGCATTTATGAGGGTAAGCGAAGCGCAGTCGGCGGTAGTGAATGACAGCCCGGTGGGCTGTCAGAGCCGCCGACCGGGCCGCCCGCAGGCGGTGGCCGAGCGTAAGCGAGGTCGGGGGGAGTCACCCTTCCCTCACCGCGCAGGGGCGGCCCTTGCGGTCGCCCGAAACCTTCCCCGTCGAAAAATAAATGTATACTTTTCCGATAAAATGTGTTATACTATATGCGATTGGCGCCGGGCGGGCAGACCCGGGCATCAAAAACCACATATTTGGCAGGCGTTTTCCGACAAAAAAGCGATTCAGGGCTGGATTTCGGACGACGGTTGCTTGTTTGTTGCGGCCATTGCGCCGCCCCATTTTTGAAAGGAGTATTTTTTTGGCAGAAAAACTGAAAATCATCCCCCTGGGAGGCCTGGACGAGATCGGCAAAAACTGTACCGTGCTGGAATACGGCAAGGATATGATCGTCATCGACTGCGGCGTCAGCTTCCCCGACGAGGATATGTACGGTGTGGACCTGGTGATCCCCGATTTTTCCTATCTGGCCGCCAACCAGAAGAAACTGCGGGGCATGTTCATCACCCACGGCCACGAGGATCACATCGGATCCATCCCCTACTGCTTCCAGCAGATCAACTGCGCCATCCACGGCACCGCCATGACCTGCGGTCTCATCAAGCTGAAGCTGGAAGAGCATCATCTGGCGGATAAGGTCAAGCTCATCACCCACAAACCCGGCGAAGTGGTCAAAGCCGGCTGCTTCACCGTGGAATTCATCCACGTCAACCACTCCATCGCCGACGCGGTGGCCTTCTGCGTCACCTGCCCCGTGGGCAAGGTGATCTTCACCGGCGACTTCAAGATCGACCCCACCGCCGCCGACGGCATGATCGACCTGGCCCGGTTCGGCCAATTGGGCAACGAAGGCGTTCTGGCTCTGCTGGCCGATTCCACAAACGTGGAGCGGGCCGGCTATACCCCCAGCGAAAACACTGTGGCCGACAGTCTGGACCGTCAGTTCCGCAACTGTGACCAGCGGATCATCGTCACCACCTTCGCGTCCAATATGCACCGGCTCCAGGCCATCCTGGCCACGGCCCAGCGCCACGGCCGGAAAGTGGCCGTCACCGGCCGCAGCATGGAAAATATGCTGAAAGTGGCCCAGGAATTGGGTTACCTGAAGGTCAAGGCCGGCACCATCGTGGACCTGGCCGCCATCAAGAGCCTGCCCAAGAACAAGGTGGTCATCGTCTCCACCGGCAGCCAGGGCGAGAATATGTCCGCCCTGTACCGCATGGCCTTCAACACCCACAAGCAGGTGGACATCACCTCCGGCGACCGGATCATCATCTCCGCCTCCGCCATCCCCGGCAACGAAAAGGCCGTCAGTAAGATCATCAACGAGCTGTACCGCAAGGGCGCCGATGTGGTCTACGAAAAGAGCGAGGGTCTCCACGTTTCCGGCCACGCCTGCCAGGAAGAGCTGAAGATCATCCACGGTCTGGTGAAACCCAGATTCTTCATTCCCGTCCACGGCGAACAGCGGATGCTGCAGATTCATTCCAAGCTGGCCCAGTCCATGGGCATGAACCCCCGGAATATCCACATCGGTGACATCGGCACCGTTTTTGAACTGTCCGCCCGGACCTGCAAGGTGGGCGGCACCGTACCCGCCGGCAAAGTCTTCGTGGATGGCACCGGCGTGGGTGACGTGGGCGCCGTGGTCCTGCGGGACCGGAAGCACCTGGCCGAGGACGGCATGATCGTGGTCTGCGTCAATCTCTCCGCCGAGGATGGCAGCGTCATCACCGGCCCGGACATCATCACCCGGGGTTTCATCTATGTGAAGGAGTCCGAGGACCTGATGGACGAACTGCGGGAAGTGGCCCTGGAAGCCATCGAGCGCTGCCAGCGCCGCCGGAACCGGGATTGGGCCACCATCAAGACCGCCATCAAAAACGATCTGTCCGGCTATCTTTACAAAACCACCAAGCGCAATCCCATGATCCTGCCCGTGATCACGGAAGTCTGAGTCTGCAAAGCCGCCCTTGCAAAGGGGCGGCTTTTGTGTTATAAATTAGGAAAGAGGAATTGTTGTTTTTGCTTCCAAAGCCCTCTCCTTGAGGAGAGGGTGGCCCATAGGGCCGGGTGTGGTGTAGCCGCCATAGGCGGCGTTATTGACGGGCTGCTACGCAGCCTACACCACATCAGTCACCTTCGGTGACAGCTTTTCCTCAAGGAGAAGCCTTAGCACCTTCGGCGCTGTTACAACCATTTACCCCCGCCAAAGGAGATTTTCATGAACTACTATTTCGCCCCCATGGAGGGCCTCACCGACAGCATCTACCGCCGGCTCCATCATCAATATTTCGGTGGTGTGGACCGCTACTATATGCCCTTCCTCTCCCCCACCATGCACCGGACCCTGACCCACAAGGAAGAGCGGGAACTGCCCCCGGCGGACAGCCAGCCCTTTGCCGCCATTCCCCAGATCCTGACCAAGGATCCCGAGGACTTTTTGTGGGCCGCCCAGGTCTGCGCTGACCGGGGATATACGGAGGTCAACCTGAATCTGGGTTGCCCCAGCGGCACGGTGGTGTCCAAGGGCAAGGGCAGCGGCATGCTTCGGGATGTGCAACTTTTGGTACCGTTTTTGGACCGAATTTACGCAAAAACGCCCATAAAAGTGTCCATAAAGACCCGTTTGGGCATGGAAGATCCTGCCGAATTTCCGGCCATTTTGTCGGCCCTGGAGCCCTTCCCCGTGGCGGAGCTGATCATCCACCCCCGGGTCCGGAAGCAATTTTACGACGGCGGCGTCCATATGGACTCCTTCCGCTACGCCACCGAACACAGTTCCCTGCCCCTTTGCTACAACGGCGACCTCCGTTCCGCGGCAAAGATCGACGCCTTCCGCCGGGAATTCCCCCAGATCCGATCGGTGATGATCGGCCGGGGACTTATCGGTGACCCCGGCATGCTGACAAAAACCGACATCAAGACCCTGGAAGCCTTCCATAACGCCCTTTTGGATGAATACACCGCCGCCTTCGGCGGCAGCCGCAACGCCATGTTCCGGCTGAAAGAGAACTGGCATTTCCTCATCGAACATTTCGAAAACAGCGAGAAACTTTGGAAAAGGCTCCGAAAAACCACGGATATTGGGGAATTCCGTTCCATCACCACTCAGATTTTCCACACCCTTCCCTTCAAATAAGCAAAGCGCTGCCGGAAAACCGGCAGCGCCTTTTTGCTATTGAATTGTTACTGGAGCATGCCGATAACGACCTGATCCTTGTCGATCTCCGCCTGGAACTCCGCGATCATGGCATCCAGCATTTCCTGGGCATTCTCCGCCTGGGCGCCGTAACGGCTGTAACGGTACCAAGCGGGGTCAGCGCCCTTGAAATACATCAGCATATAGCCGTCGTCGGTCTGGACCATACCCACGTCGCCCACCTGGCGGGCCTCATCAAAGCACCAGTCCGCCGCGGCTCTGTCAGCCCGGACATAGTACATCACATGGTAGCCGTACTCGGTCTTGACGATGCCCACATCGCCGGTCTGACGGGCGGAATCGAAGCACCAGTCCTCAAAATTCGCCACCATCTGACCGATATAGACATCTTCATACAGACCGCCGTTGGTGACCTTACCGTTCTGGTCAGCAGAATGCTCGTTGGCCAAAGCGCCGAAGCTATCCTCGGTCTTTTCGCCGGCTTCCCACTGAGCCAGGATCTCCTTGGCCTTGTTCTCGGCATAGGCCCAGGCGCTGTCCGGCCAGGTCTGGCTGGTAACGGTGGAAGAGGTGGCGCCTTCGGGGAAGATCAGGATGTGACGCACATCCACCTTCATCATGCTGGCAGGGTACAGATCTTCGTACAGACCGCCGGTGGCGGCATTTTCATCCTTGGAGTGGGCCTTCACCAGCTCGATGAATGCTTCCTCGGTCATTTCGCCGGCCATCCAGGCGTCATAGACCGCCTGGGCCTTCTCCAGGGTCTTTTCCCAATCGGTGATCTTGATCTTCTCACCGGACTCATTTTCCTTTTCGATGACCACGGCCTCGATCAGGATGTTCCGCATATCCGCCAGGTTACCGAAGTCCTTGGTCACGGGGATATCGTAATCCGTAGCCAGGGATTCCTCGTTTTCGTCAAAATACTGGTTGATCTCCTCTTCGGTGACTTCCAGATCGCCGATCATCTCTTCCCAGTACAGGGCGCCGTAGTAGTAGTTATAGGTGTAGTTGTAATACGTTTCGTAGTTACTGCCGGGGCCGAACTCCATGCGGATCAGATCATCCACGCCGTCCAGGTCATAGCCATAGTAGCTGACGTAGATGTCCACATAGTACTGCAGATCTTCCTCCATGCCGTCCAGGTAATCCTTATACTCCTGGTCCATCTCGTAATTGGCCTTCTTGGCGGCATCGGACATCATCATGATCTCCTTCCACATGAGGACAGCCTCTTCCAGGAAGTAATCGTGATAGCTCTGGCCGGTGGTCTCGTCGTAAACCTGGGTGGTCAGATCCTTAGTCAGGTCAGCTTTGCCCTTGTTGTTCTGGGCGCTGACCCAGTAGTAAAGCTGCAGATCCCGGTTGGTCATCTTATACTCGCCCATGGTCAGTACCACTTTATCCATGGCCTCGTCCAGCTCTTCGGCGTTCATTTCCTTCAGGCCGGCAGGCGTCAGGACCTTATTGTTCTCATTTTTGCCGGTGGTCTCCGTATTGCCTTCGGACGGCTTGAACCAATCGGGCATGAAACTGCCGGTAACACCGTAGTTGATCATGCCCACCAGCAGCACCAGCAGCACCAGACATACCAGCACCAGGGCCGTGACCTTCAACCACTGCAGGTTGTCCTTCAGATTGTCCTTATGGCAATTGGGGCAAACAGAGCTGTTGCTCTCCAGTTCCGCCTGACAAAATTTGCATTTCATTTTCGTTTTCCCTCTTTCTCCCCCCTGGGGGACCATGATTACCAATACTAGCATACGGCTCCAAAAATTGCAAGAATGTCACAATAAATTTACATTTGGAACAGGGTGGCCCTTGCAATAATCCCGGAAAAATGGTATGATTTATACTTAGACAGTATCATGCGGAGGAATACCCAAATGAAATCCAGGACTACAGTGATCGACCGGGCGGAATTGGCCAAACAGTTCGCCTTTTGTGATAAAATCGCCGCTTTTTGGCTCTCTGCCAGACGGACACCTACGGCTTATGTGGAAACTTACGGCTGTCAGCAGAATGAAGCCGACTCCGAAAAACTGCGGGGATACCTGGTCCAGAGCGGCTACGCCATGGTCCGGGAGGCCGAAGGGGCCGATGTGGTCATTATGAACACCTGCGCCATCCGGGAACACGCGGAACAGCGGGTCTTCGGCAATCTGGGCGCCCTGACCCACACCAAGCGCCGCCACCCGGAGCAGAAGATCTTCCTCTGCGGCTGTATGGCCGGCGAGACCAAGGTCTCCGACCGAATCAAAAAGAGTTTCCCCTATGTGGACGGCGTTTTCTCCACCCACCATCTGTGGCAGTTCCCGGAGATCCTTTACAATGTGCTGACGAAGAAAAAGCGGCAGTTCTACATCGAGGACGAGGCCGGCGCCATTGCCGAAGGCATCCCCCAGGTCCGGGATTCTTCCCTGAAAGCCTGGGTCAGCATCATGTACGGCTGCAACAATTTCTGCACCTACTGCATCGTGCCCTATGTGCGGGGCCGGGAGCGGAGCCGCAAAAAGGAGGACATTCTGGCCGAATGCCGGGCGGTCATCGCCAACGGCGCCAAGGAGATCACTCTGCTGGGCCAGAACGTGAACTCCTACGGCAAGGACCTGGAAGAACCGGTGGATTTTGCAGACCTTTTGGCTGAGATCACCCAGTTGGACGGAGAATTCCTCATCCGGTTCATGACCAGCCATCCCCGGGATGCCGGCGAAAAGCTCTTTGACACCATGGCCAAATATCCCAAGATCGCCAAGCAGCTCCATCTGCCCTTCCAGTCCGGTTCCAGCCGGGTGCTGAAGGCCATGAACCGCCACTACGACCGGGAAAAGTATCTGTCCCTGGTGCGTTACGCCAAGAGCGTCATGCCGGAGCTGGTGCTGACCTCCGACGTCATCGTGGGTTTCCCCGGCGAAACGGAAGAAGAATTCGAGGAGACCATCTCCCTGATCGGGGAAGTCCGCTACGACAGCCTCTTCACCTTCATTTTCTCCCCCCGGACCGGCACACCGGCTGCTTCCATGGAGGACCCCACCCCAAAAGAGGAGAAAAACCGCCGCTTCGACCGGCTGTGCAATGTGCAGAACGCCATTTCCGAAGAGATCCATCGCAGTTATATCGGCAAGACCTTCCGCTGTCTGGTGGACGGCAAAGACGGCGACCTGCTCACCGCCCGGACCGAGGGCGGCCGGCTGGTGCGCTTTGCCGGCTGTGACGGCCTCATCGGCAGTTATCAGAACCTCACCGTCACCGGCGCCACCACCTGGAGTCTGACGGGGAAATTGGCGCAGTAAATTGGGCGTTGACGGGTAGGTAAGGTTTTGTTTGTAATATTTTTCCGACAAACTAAAATTTGAAACATTACAGATAAGGAGTGGTTTCTATGGCCACCAATGATAAAGAACTGACTCCCATGCAGCGGCAGTACCGGGCCATCAAGGATCAGCATCAGGACTGCATTCTGTTTTTCCGGCTGGGCGATTTTTACGAAATGTTCGACGAGGATGCCCGTGTGGCCTCCCAGGAACTGGACCTGACCCTGACCACCCGGGATCGGGGCAAGCCCAAGGAAGAGCAGACTCCCATGTGCGGCGTACCTTACCACTCTGTGGATGCTTACATCGCCCGGCTGGTGCAGAAAGGTTACAAAGTGGCCATCTGCGAGCAGATGACGGACCCGGCCACCACCAAGGGGTTGGTTGAACGGGACATCTCCCGGATCGTGACCCCCGGTACCGTGACGGAAAGCTGTATGCTGGACGAAAGCAAGAACAACTATTTTGCCTGCCTTTACGGCGGTGAGAAATTCGGCCTGGCCTTCTGCGACGTATCCACCGGAGCCTTTTTCGTGACGGTCTGCGGCGATGAAAGCGCCGCCGTGTCGGAATTGGGCCGCTTTGCTCCGGCAGAAGTTCTGCGCTTCGGCAAGGGCGTGGCCTCCGCCGCTTTTGATGAATGCCTGATGCGGCGCATCGGCTGCTGCGTCAACGAGGGCAGCGCCGCGGAATTTGACGAAACCGAAAACGGCGAACTGCTGCAGCGGCATTTCGGAAGCACTCTGGCGGGATTGGGTCTGTCCAACCTGCCCGAGGCGGTGATGGCCGCCGGAAGTTTGCTGGCCACCTTGCTGAGACTGCAGAAAAATGACCTGGCTCACATCCGGGCCCTGGAATATTACACCACCGGCCGGTTCATGGAGCTGGATATGGACGCCCGGCGGAATCTGGAACTGACGGAGACCATGCGCTCCAAAGAAAAGAAGGGCAGCCTGCTCTGGGTACTGGACAAGACCGGCACCGCCATGGGCGGCCGCCTGCTGCGGAGCTGGCTGGAAAAGCCCCTGCTGGATGTGGCCCAGATCAGCCAGCGGCATGGCGCTGTGGAAGAACTGGTGGATTCTACCGTGATCCGGGGCGAGCTGACCGCGGCACTGCGGGATGTGACGGACCTGGAACGGGTCATGACCCGGGTGGTCACCGGCACCGTCAACTGCCGGGATCTTTTGGGCCTGGCCAGGGGCCTGCGGGCCTTGCCGGAAGTGAAGGCCCAGCTTGAAAAATGCGGCGCCACCTTGCTGCAGCGGCTGAACAACGCCATTGATCCCCTGGCGGATTGCGCCGACATGATCGAGCAGACCATCGTGGACGAGCCGCCCCTGACGGTGCGGGAAGGCGGCATCATCCGCCCCGGCGCCGACGCGGAAGCGGACCGGCTCCGGGACATCATGAACGGCGGACGGGACACCATCATCGCCATTGAGACCGCCGAACGGGAAAAGACCGGCATACGGACCCTGAAGGTCAGCTTCAACCGGGTATTCGGCTACTATATCGAGGTTTCCAAGTCCTTTATGGACCAGGTGCCTGCCCACTACATCCGCAAGCAGACCCTGGCCAACTGCGAGCGCTACATCACCCCGGAGCTGAAGGAGCTGGAAGATCAGGTCCTGGGGGCCAAGGATCGGCTCACCGCTCTGGAATATCAGATCTTCACCCGTCTGCGGGAACACCTGGCGGCCCAGTCCGCCCGGGTCCAGCTCACCGCCGCGGCGGTGGCGGCGGCGGATGCCCTCTGCTCCCTGGCCACCGTGGCCGTACAGCGGGGATATTGCCGGCCGGAGATCACTTTGGATAACGAAATTTCCATTACCGACGGCCGCCATCCGGTGGTGGAGGTGATGCTCAGGGATTCCCTCTTCGTACCCAACGATACCCGGCTGGGCGGGGCGGATCATCAGGTGAGCATCATCACCGGCCCCAATATGGCCGGTAAATCCACCTATATGCGGCAGGTGGCCCTCATCGTGCTGATGGCTCAGATCGGCTCCTTCGTGCCGGCCCGGTCTGCCCGGATCGGCCTGGTGGACCGGGTGTTCACCCGGATCGGCGCCAGCGACGACCTGGCTTCCGGCCAGTCCACCTTCATGGTGGAGATGGCGGAGGTGGCCTCCATTTTGAAACACGCCACCGCCCGGAGCCTGCTGATCCTGGACGAGATCGGTCGGGGCACCTCCACTTACGACGGCATGTCCATCGCCCGGGCGGTGCTGGAATACGCCGCCGATGCCAAAAAACTGGGCGCCAAAACCTTGTTTGCCACCCACTATCACGAGCTTTCCACCCTGGAGGACAGGCTCCCCAATGTGAAAAACTACAATATCGCCGTGAAAAAGCGGGGCGACCAGATGATCTTCCTGCGGAAGATCGTCCCCGGCGCCACCGATGACAGCTATGGCATCGAAGTGGCCAAGCTGGCGGGCATTCCCAACTCCGTCATCAGCCGGGCCCGGCAGATCCTGGCGGAGCTGGAATCGGAACGCGGCGTCGTCCCCACGGCCCCGGCGCCGGCGGCGGAGGAGGACCAGATCTCCATGCTGGATCTGCGGAGCCAGCAGGTCTGCGACGCTCTGAGCCGTATCAGCGTGGAGACCCTGACTCCCATTGAAGCCATGAACGAACTTTACAAACTGAAGAAGATGTTGAACTGATATGTATAATGATCCTGTTTTGAGTCCCGGCCCCAGCGGCCAGGAGACCCGGTGGGGCGGCATTTGGCTGGTATTTACCACGGTGCTGCTGCCGTCGGTGCTGTTTGGACTGAACGGCCTGCTGGCCCAACCCTTATCCAATGGCATGGTGAATATGGTGTATTTCATCACCAATTTCGCCGTGACCTTCTGGATCTTTCGGGACTTTTTGAAAAATGCCCTGAAAGCCGCCATGGCCCGGGTCTTTCTGACGGTATGGTATGGCATTTTGGCCTATCTTGCCTACCGGGTATTCACGGAATTCGTGACCCGGGTGATCCTGATGATCGATCCCGGCTTCGGCAACGTCAATGACGCCAATCTCCAGCAGATGATGGAAACGGACCTGGTGCCCCTGGGCCTGGCCACGGTTTTGCTGGTGCCGTTGACGGAGGAAACGCTGTACCGGGGCCTGATCTGGCGAAAGCTCCATGACAAAAATCCGGTCCTGGCCTACCTGGTTTCCATGGCGCTGTTTGCCGCCATCCATGTGGTGAGCTATATCGGCGTGTATCCCCCTCTGCGGCTGGCGCTGTGCTTTGTGCAGTATCTGCCGGCGGGATTCTGTCTGTGCTGGTGCTACAAACGCAGCGGCAACATTCTCTCCCCCATCCTGATGCATATGCTGGTGAACGGCGCCGGCGTATTTGCAATGCTGAGGTGAGCTTATGCCCAAGATCCTACAATTATCCCCCCATGTGGCCAACCTGATCGCCGCCGGCGAGGTGGTGGAGCGGCCGGCCAGTGTGGTGAAAGAGCTGCTGGAAAATGCCGTGGACGCCGGCGCCTCCAAGATCACCGTGGAGATCCAAAGCGGCGGCATGACCTTCCTGCGGGTCACGGACAACGGCTGCGGCATGAGTCCGGAAGATGCCCGGACCGCCTTTTTGCGCCATGCCACGTCCAAGCTCCGCTCGGCGGAGGATCTGGCGGCCATCGGCACCATGGGTTTCCGCGGTGAAGCTCTGGCGGCCATCGCCTCCGTCAGCCGCATTGACCTGATGACCAAGACCGCCGGCAGCATCGCCGGCATCAGCCTCCACCTGGAGGCCGGGCAGATCACGGAGGAAACGGAGACTG
>SVLA01000047.1 GCA_015068175.1 Oscillospiraceae bacterium | reverse complement strand
CTTCCAGCCACAGCTTTTCCACCCGGCCCGTACCCTCGATGGTGACCTTCAGATCGCCGCCGGGATTTTTCACCGTCAAACTGCCGCCGGGGACCTTCCCCTCCATCCACAGCTTCACGGCGGTGGATGCGGAGCCGGTGCCGCAGGCCAGGGTGTAATCCTCCACGCCCCTCTCGAAGGTCAGGATGCGGATAGTGGTCCCGTCCAGCCAATCGTAGAGATTGGCATTGGCCCCCTTGGGGAATTCCGGCGCAAAGCGGAGGCTCCGGGCGTAGTCCCGCAGCTCATCCCGTTTGGCCCAATCCAGCCCCGGCACATGGGTGACGGAGTGGGGAACGCCGGGATTGCCCAGCTCGATATAGGCCGCGTCGGGCCGGCGGTGCAGATCCGCCACCCCGGGTTCATTGAGCCGTACCCGGTAAAGCTCCGCCGACAGCCGGCGGCCGTAGACCAGCCCCGCATCGGTCTGGACCACCATATTTTCCCTGGCAATGCCGTGATCATAGGCATAGCGGCAGATGCACCGGGCGCCGTTGCCGCACATCTCGCCCCGGCTGCCGTCGGCGTTGTAGAAATGCAGACGGAAATCCGCCGCGGCGGAGTGATCCACGGCCATAAAGCCGTCGGCGCCGGTCATTTTACATAGCTCCACCGCCAACTGTTCAAAATTCAGTTCCAGGCCCCGGGCATCAATGACCATAAAGTCATTCCCCGCGCCATTCATATACCATACCTTCATATTGTTGCTCCTTCAAAAATAAATTGGGCATATATCAATGATAGGATCTGCATTCAAAAACTACATCTTTAGGAATAAAATGCTGACTGTCCCTTACGTTCATCTTCACTCATTTTTCAAAATTTCTGCGACTTCGAGGTATCCGTTCTCCACGGCGTGGTCATAGGCTGTTTTTCCGCTATCATCAGCGATACTCTTTGATGCCCCAAAAGCCAGCAGCAATTCAGCGATCTCCAATTGATTATTCTTTGCCGCAACAATGAGTGCGGTGTTGCCTTTGGGGTCAAGCTCATCAACGGAAAAGTGGCCATTTTCAAGCAGGTAACGGACAACATTACTGTTGCCATAATGCGCTGCATAGGTTAATGTGCTTTCCCAAGGTAACTGTATCGCTTTGTCTACATTTTGTTCCATCAGGTATTGAAAAAGAGAAAACCCTTCCGCAATGGTATTTTCAGAATCCTGCTCAGAAACCAAGAGGGTTTCCTGCAATGCTGAATTTGCGCCTGGTTGGACCATGTGGATATCCGCACCTTTTTCAATTAAGTAAAACGCCAATGAAAAACGGTTCTGCTTCGTCCCTTGTAGTGCAGCCAGCAATGGCGTTTCATCGGTACAATTATCACGCTTGTTGATATCCGCTCCATGCTCCAACAGCAGGGCAACAATATCCTGATTGCCCTCTTTGCAAGCCGCAATTAACGGCGTGGGATTGGTCATTACGATTTCCGGAACAGCAACAAGATGCCGTGGTGTTTCCACAAAAGCTCCATATTCGATTGCTTTGCAGGCGCTGTCATAATCGGCTTCTTCTATGGCAGTAAACAAAAGTCTATTCTGCAGATAACCATTACCAAGGAAAAGTACCAGGCTGAGAATCAAAATACTGATCCCTATCGAAAGAATCGCTTTGACCTTCATAACATATCCTCCTAGTTTAAATAGATTTCAATGATGGCAAGCATGACGATACACATCACCATGGGAAACGACATGGCACGAAAAATGCTTGATGGATCATGTCCATACACAATTCTCCAAGGTATAATAATCCAAAGGAATAAAACCGGCAATCCTTCACTCACACCCCGAAGCGGATGAAAAAGTCGTACAGCGGCGTCAGTTGTTCAAAGAATTCCCGGACCCGGTCCGCCAATGCCGGCCCAAAGACTGCCTCGGAAAAATCCTCATGGCGGCTGCAGCTAATGACCCCTTTCCAGGCGAAATAGGGCGCCAGCCGGGGATCGGCCGTGGGTTTAGGCCGCTTGTAGCATTCGGCGGTGACTTTCTGCCCCACCGCCGATTCCACAGAGGCCATCATATTCAAAAATTCCTCCGGCTTTGCGGTGATCTGCCGCCGGAATTCCTCCATGACCGTGGGCCGGGGCCGCCAGAAAAAGAAGCCGTAGTCCATCCCCTCCGGGTTGATCTCAAAGTACAGACAGCAATTTTCCGCCCACCATTCCACATCCTGGCGGATGCAGATCCACAGACTCTCCTTGTAAGGCACCGGGTAGTGCATCCGGGCATCCCGATAGATGCGGCTGACCTTCAGCAAGGTACCGGGGTGGTCGATAAAGGGCCGGAATACCGCCGCACCCAGCGCCTTCGTGGGTTCATACAGATAGTTTACATAATCTTTCTTGTGTTCCAGGAACCATTCCCGGTTGTTGTTCAGGCGGATGCCCCACAGAAAATCCACCGTTTCCGGACTGTAACCTTCAAACATGTCTGTTCCTTCTTTCGTAGTCATCCTCCGGCAGTTTTGGATCGCCGTTCAGCCAGCGGATGCGGTTTTTGAATTTCGGCTCCACCGGCAGATCCGGGATCTCCAGCACATACCGCTCCGAAGCATTGATGACGGTGGTGCCGCCATATTCCAGGATCCGGGGCCGGTCAAAATGATACCTTAGATGCACATGGCCGTGGATCATATACCGGGGCTCCAGCCGGTCCAGCAGCTCCAGGAAGCAGGGAAAGCCGCGATGGGCCGGATCTTCGTCATCTCCCAATCCCTCCGCCGGGGCATGGGTCACCAAAATGTCCACACCCTTGCTGCGGCGCAGGGGGAAATACAGTTTCCGGATCCGGCGGCGCATCTGCTGATCCGTATACTGATGGTCGGCGGGCCGGTATTTCAGGCAGCCGCCCAGGCCCAGGATCCGCAGGCCGTTGTAGCTGATCAGCTTGCCGTCGATGCAATCGCAGCCCTCCGGCGGGCGGCGGCTGTATCCCGTGTCATGGTTGCCGTGAACATACAAAACGGGGCACCGGGCCATGGTCACTAAAAAAGACAGATAGTCCGCCTTCAGATCGCCGGCCGAAATGATCAGATCGTATTCCCGCAGCCGCTGCCGGGCCCCTTCGCTCCACAGGGCCGGGCATTCTTCGTCGGAAACAAAGAGGATTTTCAAAGCGAACCCTCCTTTTCCTTGGGGATCTGATCCTTATAGATGCCCTGCTCCCGGACCAGGGCCCGGGCCCGGGGCTGCAGTTCCTCATAGGTCGGAATGCTGCCTTCCACATTTTCACAGAGCCAATCCATACGCAGCAGTTCATCCGCCGTCAGATCCCGGCTGCCGTCATTTTTCACGGTACCGTCCTGGGCCACGATCCGCCGCATGAAGGGATGGAGGGTGTCGTTTTGCAGCGCCTGCCGCAAAGTCTGGGCCAATACCGCCACACCCTCAGGCAGGTTGGGAGACAACTGAATATCCACCAGGCCGCTTTCCATGCCCCACCAGTAGTTCACCGCTTTGCCGGCGCTTTTATCCTTCTCCCAGGTGCCGTTCAGTACGGAGCGCACCGCAGATTCATAAAACTTGCCCCATACCCATACCGGGGAAGCCAGGGGCTCCGGCTCATAATCATCGCCATACTGATAAGTGCCGTAACTGTAACCGTCCAGATGGCCGTTATCTTCCGAGGGGATCTCCCGGTTGGATACTACCCGGATCCCATCCCGGAAGAAATCATCCTCCGGAGACCCCGGCAGACAGGACCACCGCAGCACCACTTTTGCCCGGGGATTGGTCATCTGGGCACCCAGGGCGAAAGCATTGATGGATGCCGGTGTACCCAAAATAGGCGCATAGCCGATGTAGCCGATGCGGTTGCCATCGGCCATGGCACCGGCAATGGCACCGGTAATGAATTTACTCTCATAGATCCGGCCGTAATAGCTGCGGAAACTGGCATAGGGCAGGCTCACGGAGCAGTTCAGGAATTTCACCCTGGGGTATTTCACCGCCATCCGCAGTGTGGCCCGGCTGAGCTGGGGCGTGGTGGTAAAGACCATCTGGGCCCCCTCCAGCACCGCTTTTTCCAGCAGGCTCTCCGCCTGGCTGGGACTGTCGGCATGGAAATAGCTGCGGACCAGCACCTGCTCACCCAACGCCTTTTCCAAATACTGCCGGCCTTTGTCATGGCCGGTGATCCAATCGCTGATCTCCGGAGACAAAGCATGGACAAAGGCCACCCGTACCCGGTCCGGTGCCACCGGATTCAACCGGTTCAGGAGACTGACCTTGGCCTGGTTGGGCTCCAGCTTCATTTCCACCGGCTCCGGCTGGGCCAAAGTCTCCAGCTCTGCCTTCAACCCCTCCAGGGACTTCCGGAGTTGGGCAGATGTCATGGCACCCAATTCCCGGACGGGATAGACCTGCAGCCACAGCAGCAGCGCTTCCTCCGGCAGCAGGCCGTCAAAGTGTTGTTTCTGCGCAGCGAAGGCATCCAGAAAATACTGATACCAGGATCGGAATGTCCGCACTTCCCGCTCCTCCCACGCCTCACCGGGCTCCTTGCCCAGGTGGGACAGCAGCAGCGCATAATCCCCGGGCCGCCGGAACTGGATCTGATACAGTTTGGTATCCTCGTAGAATTCCAGGAATTCATAGTAAGCCCTGATTCGTGGTTCCTCAGACAGGGGCGGCAGGATCCGCCGCACCGTGGCAAAGATCCGGGGTGCACCGAACCGCTTCAGCACGCTGACCCGTTTGTTCCCTTCCTGCACATAAAAATTGCCCAAATATTCAAAACATAAAATGGGATCCCGGATACCCTCCGCCAGGTGGGCGGCACACAGATCGATCCATTTGGCGCCGAATTCGCTGTCGGCGCCCAGCAGCGGCAAAAAACCCGCCGTAAACGCGCCGGTGCGGCCGGCGCTGACGGTGCCCACGATCCGCCCTGCCGGGATCTCCAGGGTCCCCATCTCCCGGATATTGTACCCTTTCTCCGGCAGGATCTCATCCAGCACCGCCGGATAGGGGGTCTTCCCCAAAGCCTGCAGGCTTTTCAGTTCTTTTTGGCCCTGCTTCAGAGCCTGTTGATATTCTTCCCGGGCTGCCTGTCTGTCCATAGGGACCCTCCTTTTCTTATTTGTATTATCATACTGTTTTTTTCGTCTTTTTTCAATCCCCAATTCACCGCCCCGCAGACACTTGACCATCCCGGGCGCATGTGTTATACTAAGGAATATTATGTTTACTTTGGGAGGTATTTCTATGGAAAAATCTGTGATCGTCAGCAGCCAGCAGGTCCTGCAGCAGGTCCGCAAGGTCATTGTGGGCAAGGACAACAATCTGCTTTGGGTCATGGCCGCCATTTTGTCCGGCAGCCACATCCTCCTGGAAGATATTCCCGGCGTGGGCAAGACCACCATGGCGGTGGCCTTCTCCAAGGTATTGGGCCTGGACTATAACCGCGTCCAGTTCACCCCCGACGTGCTGCCCTCCGACGTCACCGGCTTCACCGTCCTGGACCAGACCACGGGCCAGATGACCTACAAACCCGGCGCCGTGCTGTGCAACCTCTTCCTGGCCGACGAGCTGAACCGGGCCACCTCCCGGACCCAGTCCGCCCTGCTGGAAGCCATGGAAGAAAATCAGGTCACCGTGGACGGCATTTCCCATCCCATCCCCAAACCCTTCATCGTCATCGCCACCCAGAATCCCACCGGCGCCGCCGGCACCCAGCTTCTGCCCGACAGCCAGATGGACCGCTTCGCTCTGCGGATGAGCCTGGGTTACCCCAGTCCCGCCGACGAAGTCACCATGGTCCTGGGCCGTCTGAAGAAGAATCCCATGGGAGACCTGACCGCCCTGCTGACCCCGGCGCAGGTGGTGGCCATGCAGGAAGAAGTGGCCGCCACCCACATCAGCGAGGATGTGGTCCGCTACATCGTCCGTCTCATCACCGCCACCCGGCGGGATGAATACATCACCCAGGGCGCCTCTCCCCGGGCCACGTTGTGCCTGGCCGCCATGTCCAAGGCCATCGCCCAGCTCAGCGGCCGGGATTATGTGATCCCCGAAGATGTCCGCAGCGTGTTCCTGCGGTGCATCCCCCACCGTCTCCAGCTTTCCCCCAAGGCCCTGAGCAACAACATGACCCCGGAGCAGATCCTCACCCGGATCCTGGACGAAGTCCACGCCCCCACCGCAGGCTGAGCCTATGGTCAAGCGCTGGATTATTTACCTGGCCACATTGCTGGGTCTGATCATCTTTTACGTCGCCTATCAGGGCTGGATCGCCTGGGCGCTGCTGATGACCGCCCTGGGCCTGCCTCTGTTCTCCCTGATCATGAGTCTGCCCTTTATGCTGGCGGTCCACCCCTCCGTCACCTGCTCCGGCCTGCTGGAAATGGGCCAGGAGGAGGCTCTGACGGTCAACGTGCGAAGCGCCCTCCTTCTGCCCCCCGCCCGTTGCCGCTTCATTGGGACCCAGACCTTCACCGGCGTCCAATACAAGCTGCGCCCCAACGCCCTCCTTCCTACGGACCATTGCGGCGCCCTGGTGTGCCGCGCCCCCGGCTACGATGTGTATGACTTTCTGGGGCTGTTCCGTCTGCGTCTGCGGCGTCTGCCCGCCAAGCGGATCATCATCCGTCCCCATCCGGTGGAATGGGACCGCTTCGACGATCTGGACCGTCGTCTGGCCCGGGCCTGGCGGCCCAAATACGGCGGCGGTTTCTCCGAAAATCACGAACTGCGGCTCTACCGCCCCGGCGACAGCCTGAACCAGGTCCATTGGAAGCTGTCCGCCAAGACCGGCAAGCTCATCATCCGGGAACCCATGGTCCCCCAGATCGGAAAAGTTTTGCTGACTCTGGATCTTTCCGGCACCCCCGACGAACTGGACCGGAAGCTGGGCCGCCTCCTTTGGATGGGCCGCAGTCTGCTGGCCCGGGGTCTGCGCTGGCATCTCCAGGTCCTCACCGGCGATGGCCTGATGCAGTACCTCATCAGCAGCGACACCGACCTGATGAAGGCCCTGGACGAACTGCTGTGCAGCGCCCCCGTCACCGACGGCACCGCCGCCGCGGAAGTGGGGGCCGCCACCTGGCATTGCCATATCGGAGGTGCGCTCCATGAAGAATGACCGCCTCTTTTCCGCCGTCATCGCCGTGATCCTTTCCCTGGTCATCACCTTGTCCGGCCTGGCCTGCCTGGTCACCGCCTTCGGTCTGCCGGCCAATGAACTTACCCTGGCCTTGGGCTGCGGCCTGGCCGCCATTATGGCCGTGATCTGTATGCGCTCCCCAAAAAGCGCCCTCATTGGCGGCGCCGCCGCGGTGGTCCTGCTCTGGTGGCAGATCTCCGACGGCACCCTGCTGCCCTCCCTGGAATCCCTGTCCTATCGTCTGACCTACATCTATGACCTGGGTTACGGCTGGGGCATCCTCCGCTGGAGCGGCGCCGATCTGTCCGCCGTTTCCTGCGACGGCGCCCTGATCCTGCTGGGCTGTATCATCACCGTCCTGATCTGCTTCGCCGTCTGCCGTCGCCGCTGCATCATTTTGGCCGTGGCCGCCGCATTTCTGCCCCTGATGCTGTGCTGTGTGGTCACCGATACCATCCCCCACACCAACGCCCTGGTGGCGCTGGTCATAGGCCTTGCTCTGCTGATCCTGCCCCATCTGATCCGCCGGACCGATCCCAGGACCGCCAACCGGATCACAGCGATCCTGCTGATCCCGGTGATCCTCTTCACCGCCTTGGTCTTCCGCCGGGCCGATGATCTTTCCTTCCAGGAGCGGGCCGAAAAGCTCCAGGCCTGGTTCCTGGAACTGTTCCCGGAGCTGGAAGGCCCCGGTATTTTCCCCGGGGTGGTCCCCAACGACACCCTGGACCTGCAAAATCTTGGCCCTCTGCTCCAGGGCACCGCCACGGAACTCTACGTCCGTACCGACGAAAGCACCATCCTCTACCTCCGGGGCCGGTCCTATGACCTTTACACCGGCACCGCCTGGGATTCCACCGCCGATACCGCCGGCGAAAACGGCTGGGTCACGGGCCTCACCCTGGATCCCATCACCGTCCGGGTGGGTATTTCCGGCGGCAGGCATCCCCAATACTTCAGTTACTATCCCATTGCCCAGGATTGGACCGACCAGCTTGTGGACGGCATGATGGAACTGCCGGAGGATACGGCCTCCTACACCTTCCAATACAATCCGTCCTACCGGCAGCACCTTACCAGCGGAATAATCAGTACATCCATATCCCATTTTTCCCGGCTGACCGACGAAGAACGGGAACTTTACCTGCAGCTTCCCGATTCCACCCGGGCCGCGGCGGAGGAACTGGTCAGTTCCATTCTTTCCGGCGGCCAGCTCCATCTGTACCGGGACAAGGTCCAAAAGATCAAAGACTTCGTCTACAACAGCGCCGAATATGACCTGAAGACCCCCGCCATGCCGGCCGATGCCGACGATTTCGCCCTGTGGTTCCTGGAGGAAAGCGACAGCGGCTACTGCACCCATTTTGCCAGCGCCGCCACGGTGCTGCTCCGGGCCGCCGGCATCCCCGCCCGGTTGGTGACCGGCTATGCGGTCAACGTCCAATCCGGCCATGTCCACACCGTCACCGGTGAAAATGCCCACGCCTGGGTCGAATATCTGGATCTGGTCAGCGGCTGGACCATGCTGGATCCCACCCCCGTGGAATTCGGGCCCATCATCACGGACCCCACCGCTCCCACGGAAGTGACCGAACCCACCCAGGCCACCTTGCCCCCCACGGAACCCACGGCATCCACCGATCCTACGGAAACCACCGCCCCCGTCACCGTGCCCACCCAGGCCACGGATCCCACCCAGATCGCCACACGGCCCACCGCCGCCACCGCCCCCACCCAGGGCAGCGCCGGCACCGAAGATCCGCCGGAACCCCTGGATCTGTCCTGGCTGAAATATGTGGCCCTGGCCCTGGGCATCTGCGCCCTGGTGATCTTCCAGCACGGCCTGCGGAAAAAACTGCGCCGGAAGATGCTGGAAAAATTGCCCCCCAACAAGCAGGCCCTGCGGTGCTGGCGGTATGTCCGCCGTGGCTGCCGCATGACGCGCCACGCGCCGCCTGAGGAACTGCAGGCATTGGCCAACAAAGCCGCCTTCAGCCAGCACACCCTGACGCCGGAGGAACTGGAGCAGTTCCACGCCTGGCTCCGGGATTGCAAGGCGGACCTGCTCCGCCGGCCCATCCCCCTGCGCTGGATCCTGAAGCTGATCTTCGCCCTTTGATCCCCTGCGGGGTGCGTTCACGCGCACCCCGCCTTTTCTTTCCCCCTCCTCCGCAGGGGCAGGGGCATAGGAATCATGTAGATTTTGGATCCGCTGCGCGGAGTACCACCCCGCCCGCGGGACGGGAAACCCGTCCCCTACATTCCTGTTCCTCCCCCTCATCCGTCACGGCGTTCGCCGTGCCGCCTTTTTCCCCCCCCGGGGAAGGTATGCGCCTGCGGCGTTATCGCAGGGCGCCGGCTGTCTCCCGCCGCCTCCGGCTACCAACGTCCACCCCCTCTTTTTTTGCGGAAAAAATCAAAAAATCCCCTAGGAAAATTGGAACAAATGTGTTATCATAGCATTTAAGAGGTGAGCAAAAATGGAAGAAGAAATCATCCCTACCGAAGAAGCGGCCGAAGAGCGGCCCGTTTATACCCCCCGGCCCAAGTGGCAGATCGTGGCCGCCTGGATCGGCATCGCCATCATGGTCATCGGCTTTGTGCTGTATTGCCTGCAGATCGCCGGCGGAGGTTTGTCATGAGGATCCTGGGCATCGACCCGGGTTACGGCATCACCGGCTTCGGCCTCATCGAATCGGACCGGGGCCAAAACCGTCTGCTGCAATGCGGCGCCATCACCACGCCCCCCAATACGGATTTTTCCTGGCGGCTGGAAGTGATCTACAACGACATGGTGGAGCTTCTGCGGGTGACCCAACCCGATGCCGTGGCCATTGAAGAACTGTTTTTCGGCCAGAATGTCACCACGGGCATCGGCGTGGCCCAGGCCCGAGGCGTGGTGCTGCTGGCCATCCAGCAGGCTGGGCTGACGGTCACCGCCTATAAACCTATGCAGGTCAAGCAATCCCTGGTGGGGTACGGCAACGCCACCAAGCACCAGATGATGGACATGACCAAGCGGCTGCTGCACCTTTCGGAAATGCCCAAGCCCGACGATGCCGCCGATGCCATCGCCATCGCCCTGTGCCACGCAAGGTCCTCGACCTCGCTGATCGCAAAGGCGAACCAAATGAAGTAAATTGGGGTTTAGCGTACACATTACGATGATGCCGTAGGGGAGGGTCTTATGGATCAATGTATGGTTGCCCCCGGCAATCATGTGGATTTGGGATTCGCTGCGCGGAACACCACCCTCCCTAAACCTAAAGCATTGGAACTTATTGAATTTTGACTAGAAATTCAACGATTCTGCGGTGAATTACAGCTCAATCATTGTAACGTTGAGGGAGGGTCAAGACCCTCCTCTACGGAATAACTGCACGATCAACTGAAATTTGAAATACCCGGAGGATCTCCATGATTTATTACGTTTCCGGTCCGGTGACCGTTCTGGAACCCGGCCTGGCCGTCATCGATTGCGGCGGCGTGGGCTATGGCTGCCGCATCACCGCCTATACCGCCGCCCAGCTCAAACTCAATCAGCCTGCCCGGCTGTACGTTACGGAGTCCATCCGGGAGGATGCCTTCGATCTGTACGGCTTCATTTCCCGGGAGGAACAGCATTGCTACGAACTGCTGACCTCCGTCAACGGCGTGGGTCCCAAGGCGGCCATTTCCATTTTGTCCGCCGGCCCCCAGAATTTTACCCTGGCCGTCATGACCGGGGACGAAAAGCTCCTGACCGCCGCCCAGGGCATCGGCAAAAAGATCGCCCAGCGGATCATCCTGGAACTGAAGGACAAGATCGGCGGCAGCAGCGTGGAGCTGGATTTCTCCGGCGGTCCCGCCGCACCGGCCCCCGTCCAGCAGGGCGGCAATGTGGCCCTGGCCCGGGCCGCATTGCAGGAGCTGGGCTATTCCCCCGCCGAGATTCAAACCGCCCTGAAGGGCGCCGATCCCAACGCCACCACCGAAGAATTGGTCCGCCATGCCCTCCGCGCCATGGTGATGAAAGGCTGATCAATGGAACTGCCAAAACGTAAACCCAACCGATTGCTACATTTTGATTACAGCACCAATGGTGGATATTTTGTGACCATATGCACCCAACATAAAAAGAACACATTAAGCACCATCGTAGGGGACGGGTTCCCCGTCCCGAAACCTCCTGGGCAGATTGCAGAAGCATATATACAACAAATTCCTACCAAGTTTCCATATGTGGTAGTTGATCATTATGTTGTAATGCCCAATCACATCCATATTCTGCTGCGAATTGATAACATTGGCGGGACGGGGAACCCGTCCCCTACATTGGGAAATATCATCGACTGGTATAAATACCAGGTGACGAAGACGATCAATCATGAGTGTGGAATGATTGGAGACCGATTTTTCCAACGCTCTTATCACGACCATGTGATTCGTGGCGAGAGGGATTATCTGAAGATCCGGGAATATATTGACAACAACCCGGCCCGGTGGAAAGAGGATTGTTTTTACACCGAATCTCCATAAAATGTATACAGCAGCCGTTATTTAGGAAGGTAGCGGACGAGCAAAGCTCGCCCCTGCAGGAGGTCTATATCCATGAGCATTGAATTCAACCAGGGATTTGACAGCAGTCCCATCATTTCCCCCACTTTTGCCCCCACCGACGCCGGCGAGATCGGCCTGCGGCCCAAACTGCTGTCCGACTATACCGGCCAGGAAAAGGCCAAAGGCAATCTGTCGGTTTATATCGAAGCCGCCCGGCGGCGGAACGAACCCCTGGACCACACCCTGCTCTACGGCCCTCCGGGCCTGGGCAAAACCACCCTGGCCGGGGTCATCGCCAACGAAATGGGGGCGGGTATCCGCATCACTTCCGGCCCCGCCATTGAAAAACCCGGCGATCTGGCCGCTCTGCTGACCAACCTGAACCCCGGCGACATCCTCTTCATCGACGAGATCCACCGCTTAAACCGGGTGGTGGAGGAGATCCTCTACCCCGCCATGGAGGATTTCGCCATCGACATCATCGTGGGCAAAGGCCCCAGCGCCAATTCCATCCGGCTGGATCTGCCCAAATTCACCCTGGTGGGCGCCACCACCCGGGCCGGCCAGCTTTCCGCCCCTCTGCGGGACCGTTTCGGCGTGAATCTGCGGCTGGAGCTGTACTCCAATGAGGAACTGGCCCGGATCGTCACCCGTTCCGCCACCATTCTGGGCATGCCCATCGACCCCGCCGGCGCCATGGAGATCGCCTCCCGGAGCCGGGGCACCCCCCGGATCGCCAACCGGTTCCTGCGCCGGGTCCGGGACTTTGCCGAAGTCATGGGGGACGGCACCATCACCCGTGAGGCTGCCGACCTGGCCCTGCAGCGGCTGGAAGTGGACCAGCTGGGTCTTGATAACATCGACCGCCGGATGCTCACCGCCATCATCCAGAATTACGGCGGCGGCCCCGTGGGCC
>SVLA01000046.1 GCA_015068175.1 Oscillospiraceae bacterium | reverse complement strand
TCGGCAGAGCCGGTGACATTGACCAGAACGCCGGTAGCGCCGTTGATGGAGGTCTCCAGCAGGGGGCTGGAAACAGCGGCGGTAGCAGCCTGCTCAGCCTTCTCACGGCCGGAAGCGGTGCCGACACCCATGTGGGCCCGGCCGGCGTCCTTCATGACGGCGGAAACGTCAGCGAAGTCCAGGTTGATGATCACGCGATCGGAGTAGCCGACCAGCTCAGAGATGGAGGTAACGGCCATCTTCAGCACATCGTCAGCGATGCCGAATGCATTGGCGAAGGTGATCTTCTGATCGGTAACGTACTTCAGGCGATCGTTGGGGATGACGATCAGGGAGTCCACCTTGTCGTGGAGCTCCGCGATGCCGGCCTCAGCCTGACGCATACGGTTAGCACCCTCGAACTTGAAGGGCTTGGTGACAACGCCGACGGTCAGAATGCCGGCCTCGTGGGCCAGGTCAGCCACGATGGGAGCCGCGCCGGTGCCGGTGCCGCCGCCCATACCGGCGGTAATGAAGACCATGTCGGTGCCTTCCAGGATCTTGGCAATGGCTGCACGGGATTCCTCGGCAGACTTCTTGCCGATATCGGGCTTGGAGCCGGCGCCCATGCCACCGGTGAGCTTCTCACCGATCTGGACCTTATTCTTACAACGGGACTTGTTCAGGTCCTGCTTATCGGTATTGACGACGATAAAATCAACGCCCTCAACACCGGACTCGATCATACGGTTAATAACATTGTTGCCCGCGCCGCCGACACCGATGACCTTGATCTTGACAACGCGCTCCTGGAAATCAGACATATTCATTCCTCCTATGTATGTTGCGCGGTTGGCCGCCCATACCGCTTGAGTTTACATTATTACTGTTCTATTCTACCCTGAAAAACCCGTTTGGTCAATAAGAATTTTTTGATTTTTCTCATTTTTCGGCAAAGTTTTTCGAAATTTTTATGGTTACTCTGTAAATGACTGGTATTTGATATGCTCCGGATCGGAAAGATCCAGGTTCCCCGCCTCATAGGGACGGTTTTCGTTATAATCAGCAAGGAACGCTTTGAGACAACTGATCTTCAAACTGATCTGTTGGGTGTCCCCAAGCAGGACCCGGTACTGATCCTTATACCACATGGTGATCTCGAAAATATTCTCCAGATCAATACTGACCACATCGCCGATGATGCCGTTGGCTTCCAGATAGGAGGCAATGGTCTTCCCTGCCGCCAGCTTTTGTGCCGCCGTTACGGTGATTGGTACCGGTGCGCCGGAAGCATCGGTGGCCGTCTGTTCCGGCTGGTATACCTTGGCCTGCCGGCCCGCCTGGGGATCTTCCAGGATCACGCCGCTGACCGCCACATCCAGCTTCCCCGGGCCATCCGGGGCCTGAGCCACGATCTTTCCGTCGGAATCCATGAGCCACCAATGGCCCGCCGTATCCTGCAGCGCATAAGTCACCCGGGTCTCCACCACCTCGATGTGGACCGTGTCCGGCAGAGAAATGCCGATCCGCACCCGCTTGATGTAGGGCAATTGATCCTGGATCCGTCCGGCCGCCTTGCCCCGGCTGAAGGTCAGAAGCTGATCGCCGGCTTTGATGCCGGATGCCTCCTGGACCTGCCAGGCGGTGTAACGGTCACAGCCGGCCACCTGGATCTTTTCCACCTTAAAAAAGATGCTCAACCCCAGCATCAGCGCCAGGACCACCGCAACGATACTGGCCAAATGGAGGAAAAGCCGTTGGCGGTTAAAAGGTTTCGGCGGCAGATACACCACTTCCGGCGCTTTATTGATGGGTTCCTCGGTCACCGGCGCATGCTTTCGGGGCATGGCGTGAGGTGCCTTTTGGGGCGGCCGCTTCGCAGACGCACCGGGGACCCGCCGCTTTCTGTTGTTCTTATTTTCCATTTCTGTTTCCTTCCGCCAGTTCATCCAGGATGTTGCAGATCCGCTCGGCGCAATCCAGGATCACATCCTTCCGCAGGGCTGCGGACATTTCTGCCCGCCGCTGATCGTCCACCAGCAGGCCCTGGACCTGGGCATAGAGTTCTTCCGGGGTGCATTCCTTTTCCGGCAGCAGCACGGCACCGCCCCGGTCAGACAGCACCCGGGCATTTTTCGTCTGATGATCATCGGTAACATTGGGCGAAGGGATCAGCACCGCAGGGGTGCCGCAGGCGGCGATCTCATTGCAGCTGGAAGCGCCGGCCCGACTGATGAACACATCCGCCGCCGCCATCAAGGTGGGCATGTTGAAAATATATTCCCGCATATCGATGGCATCCGTAGAACCAAGATCCACACCGGCCTCCTTGACCTTCTCCGGCATCCACGCCCAGCCCATTTTGCCGGTGGCGTGGATATGCTTAAATGGGAAGCCGTCCTCCTGCTCCAGAGCAAAGACCTGGGCCATGACTTCATTCATCTTTTTGGCACCCAGGCTCCCGAAAGCGGAGACCACCAAATGCTCATCCTCGCCGATGCCCAGGGCCCGGCGGGCGGCGCTCTTATTCAGTTCCACAAATTCCCTGCGAATGGGCATGCCCACCGTTTCCGGCTTATTGGGGTCCTTATACCGGCTGGCGCTTTCGGCAAAGCAGATGAGCATCCGGTCCACCCGGTCAGCCAACAGTCGGGTGGTCAGGCCGGGCATGGCATTGGATTCGTGAACGCAGGTGGGAATCCCCATCATGGTACCGGCCATCAGCGCTGGGAAGCAGGCGTATCCGCCGGTACCCATGATCACATCAGCGCCGAACTCCCGGATGATCTTTTTGCACCGGCTCACGGCCTTGGCGGTATTGAACACCGTACCCACATTTTTGGCCATGGCCCCCAGGCTCCTGCCCCGCTTCAGACCGGCCACATTCAGGCATTTCAGTTCAAAACCGGCTTTGGGCACCAGTTGCTCTTCCATGTGGCCCTTGGCGCCGATAAAAAGGATCTTCGCATCGGGATGCCGGGCCTGCAGAGCTTTGGCTACGGCAATGGCCGGATTGATATGGCCGCCGGTGCCGCCGCAGGTAAAGATCACATTCATAGAGAAACCTCCTGTATTTTTGTCTGATCGCGCTGTCGGGAGATATTCAACAAGATCCCCATCTCCCCCAAATTCACCGCCAGGGCCGTCCCCCCATAGGAAAAGAAGGGCAGCGCGATCCCGGTGGAGGGAAGCAGATTGGTCACAACGCAGAAATTCAGGACCGTCTGGACGGCGATCAACGTCACCAGCCCCGCCGCGAAGACCGTGGAAAACCGGTCCCGGGCCCGCAGGGCGATCCAATATCCGCGGAAGATCAGGGCGCCGAAGAGCGCAATGATGACCAGCGCCCCCACCAGCCCCAGCTCTTCACAGACCACCGCAAAGATATAGTCATTATACTGAAACGGCAGGTAAAGATACTTCTGCCGGCTCTTTCCGAAACCAAGGCCAAAGGCGCCGCCGGAGCCGATGGCATACAAAGATTGCAAAATCTGATAACCCGTGTCCCCGGGATCCAGCTCCGGATGGAGCCATGCGGAGACCCGGTCTCCGGCGTACCCCATGAGGCTGATATACACCACCACAAACACTGCCGCTGCGCCTGCGCCGGCCAGGATCCATTTGGGATGGGTGCCGGCTACATACATCATGGTCACAGCCACCATGCCCATGAGCATAATGGCCGACAGATGCTTTTCCAGAGCCAGGGGGATCAGGATCCCCAGCAGCGCCGCGCTGAATCCCAGAACGCCGTAGCGGAATTTCCGGGCATCGGGGCCAAACCCCTTGGTCAGCCGCGCAAACAGCACGATCAGGGTAAATTTGGCCACTTCCGACGGCTGAAACTGGATGCCGGCGATGTTGATCCAGCGCCGCGCACCGTTCACCGACTCCCCTGCCACCAGCACCAGCAGCAGAAGTCCGATGCTGACGCCATACAGCGGCCAGGCCCATTTCATCCACAGCTTGGCCGGCACCCGGCTGAAGGCCCACATGGCCCCCAATCCGATAACGGCGCACAGGGCCTGTTTTTTCAGGTAACGGGTGGAACTGGTATAGCCGGTATCGTACATGCTTTGGGCAGAACTGGCGGAATAAAGCATCACCAGTCCCACTGTCAGCAATAACAGTACCAGGATCAAAAAGGGTCTGTCTACACTTGCGCCGGAGCCGGTCCGGCGGTCCTCCTTGGTGCGTCCAACAGACGCAGCCATAGAACGCCTCCAGTCAGATAATTACACGATGCCGAACCAGGCGATGATGCACATGACGGCAGAAACACCGGCAAACACCAGGACGATCTTCTCTTCCTTCCAGCCGCACATTTCAAAATGGTGATGGATCGGAGACATCTTGAACAGCCGCTTGCCGTGGGTCACCTTGAAATAGAACACCTGCAGGATCACGGACAAGGTCTCCAGGATATAGACCAGGCCCACCAGGATCAGGATCAGGGGCATATCCAGAGCAAATGCCAGGCCGCAGATAACGCCGCCCAGGAACAAACTGCCGGTATCGCCCATGAACACCTTGGCCGGATGCCAGTTATAGAACAGATATGCGATCAGGCCACCCACCAGGCAGGCCGGCATCAGGGCCAGGTCCCACTTATCCCGGGAAATGGCAGCCGCGGTGAAGAACACCATTACCGGCAAGGTCACGGAACTACTCAGGCCATCCACGCCGTCGGTCAGGTTCACCGCATTGTCACAGCCCACCATGACGAACATGGCGAAGAAGATGTACAGCAGCGGATGGATCTGGAAGCTGACGTCTGCAAAGGGGATGTACACGGTGCAGTTCATGGCGCCCTGCTGATACATCACATACAAAAACAGCGCGGAAACCGCCAACTGCAGCAGCAATTTCTGAATGGAGGTCAGGCCCTCATTTCGTTTTTTCTTCATTTTGCAGAAATCGTCCACAAACCCCACAGCGCCGAAGCACAGCGCAATACCCAGCACAAGGAACACAGACAGATCTTCCATGGTGGGAATAGCGATCAACAGGCAGATGACCAGGGCCGCAATGAACATGAGTCCGCCCATCATGGGGGTGCCTGCTTTGTAGTTATGCCAAGTGGGGCCCACTTCCCGGATGGACTGTCCGGCTTTCATGGCCCGCAGTACCGGCAGCAGCAGAAAACCCAGGATTCCACTCAGGACCAGGCCGGCCAATGCCGTGATCAGAATTCTTGTCATATCTCTTCCTCCGTATGAACCAGGGATCAATGCATTTCGGCAAGATGCTCCGCCACAACTTCCCGCTCATCCAGGTGATGCTTCACATGGTTGATCTCCTGGTAAGTCTCATGGCCCTTGCCTGCCAATACTATAATATCATCTTTTTGCGCAATGTCCATAGCATATGCGATGGCTTTTCTTCTATTTTCGATCACAACGTAGTTGCCCATGGTTTCATCCACCCCCTGAACGATGTCATGGATGATGGCCATAGGGTCTTCCGTCCGGGGATTGTCGGATGTGATCACCGCGATGTCAGCAATGGTCACACCAATGCGGCCCATGATGGGGCGCTTGATGGGATCCCGGTCGCCGCCGCAGCCAAAGACAGCAATGAGCCGGCCTTTGCAGAAATCCTTCACGGAGGACAGCACATTTTGCAGGCCGTCCGGGGTGTGCGCATAGTCGATGAGGACCGTAAATTCCTTACCGGGGGTCGGCACCACTTCCACACGGCCGCAGACACCCTTGGCGGTGGCCAGGGCCTTGCCCGCATCCGCCAGGGAGATGCCCAACTGCATGCAGACGCCCAGGACCGTCAGGGCATTGTAAACCGTGAACTTACCGGGAATGGGCAGTTTGACAGCCACGGTCTCGCCGCCGCAGACCGCATCAAAGGAAACGCCGTCGGATTCCAGCACCGCATTCCGGGCGTAAAGGTCCGCCGTTCCCTTGGCGGAGGTGGTCATGATTTTGGCGGTGGCACCTTCGCTCATCCGGCAGAACCAGCTGTCGTCGCAATTCAGCACCGCCAGATCACACCGGCGGAACAGCTCCGCCTTGGTGTCGCAGTAGGCTTCCATGGTCTTGTGGAAATCCAGATGATCTTCCGTCAGGTTTGTAAAGGCGCCCACATGATAGTGGATCCCGGCCACCCGGTCCAGGGCGATGGCATGGGAGGAAACCTCCATGACCACATGGCTGCAGCCGGCATCCCGCATCCGTGCAAAAAGAGCCTGCAGTTCAAAGGACTCCGGGGTGGTGCGGTCCGTGGGGATCACTTCGTCGCCGATCTGATTTTCCATGGTGCCGATGAGGCCCACTTTGGCCCCCAACACCTTTTCCAGCACCTGCTTGATCAGCAGCGTGGAAGAAGTCTTGCCGTTGGTGCCGGTCAGACCGATCATGGTCATGCTTCTTGCGGGATGACCGTAGAAATTGGCGCCGACGGTGGCCAGAGCCAGACGGTCGGAAGCCACCAGCACATAGGGCACCTCCCCTGCCGGCCGCTTGGCGGTGATGACGGCGGCGGCGCCCTTCTCAAGAGCCATGGGCACGAACCGGTTGCCATCGGTGGCATAACCGGCCACGGCGATGAACAAACTGCCGGGGGTCACCTTCCGGGAATCGTAAAAAACCTCCGGGATCTCCCGCTCCAGGTCCGCGGTGCATTCCAAAACTTCAATACCCTGCAGTAAATCTTTCAGCTTCATATCCGTTGCTCCTTTTCAATCTGTGGCTTTTGTATTTATAAATTCCAATCGGATCGTTGTTCCTTTTTCTACTTCCGTTCCCGGCCGGATCTCCTGGGCCGTCACTTTGACCTCCGGAAGAAGATCCGTATTCCCGGACACAAGGATGTACAATCCCTGGGCCGCCGCCGCATCATGGGCCTGCTGGCGGTTCATGCCCCGAAAATCCGGGACCTTCACCTTTTCCTCCGGCACCGGCTCCCCCATGTACACCAGGACCTGGCTTCCGCCGGCTACGGTATTGCCCGCCGCCGGGATCTGCCCGGTCACCGTATCGCCGTCCCCGATGAACCGGGCGGTCAGATACTGTTCTTTCAGTATTTTTTCCGTTTCTTGAGCCGTGAGACCCGTCAGATCACCCATCACATAGGCCGTACCGGCCGCATCCTCCTGGGAATAGGTCCGTTCCACACCCAGGTACGGCAGAATATCCGACAGCACGTTGCCCACCGTGGGCGCCGCCATCTGACCGCCGGAAATATACAGTCCCGTGGACCGGGACGGCGTGTCCAGGGCCACCAATACAATATACCGCGGATCGTCCATGGGCGCAACCCCCACAAATGATACGATTTTATCCAGGGTCGGCTGGCCATTCTCGTCCAAAACGTCGATTTTTTCGCTGGTACCCGTCTTTCCGCCGATGGAAAAACCGGCAACGGAGGCATTTTTTGCCGTTCCTTCCTCCACAACGCTGAGGAGCAGATCACACATGGTCCTGGAAGTCTCTTCTTTGATCACCCGGCGGATCACCGTCGGTTCCTGTTTCAGCACGGTTTTCCCGTTGGCATCGATCACTTCCGAAACGATATACGGCTCCATCAGTTCTCCGCCGTTGACCACCGCGGAGATGGCCCGCACAAGCTGCAGGGGCGTCAGCTTGAAGGTCTGGCCGAAGGAGCCGGATGTCAGGGAAGCGGTCCCCCACTTATCCGTATCGGTGACCAGCTCCTTGCTGAAAAAAATGCCCTTGCTCTCTCCGTAGAGGTCGATGCCGGTCTTTTCCAGGATCCCAAACCGCTGAATGTATTCATAAAAGGTCTCACCCCCCATTTTCAGGGCGATATTTGCAAAAGCGATATTGCAGGAATTCTGAAGCGCCTGGGCCGTCGTTTCCGAACCGTGGCCCTTGGAACGCCAGCAATGGAGCAGTTGGGACCGCCCGGGGATCCGGGCCGAACCGCCGCAATGAAACCGGCTGTTCAGGTCGATGGCGCCGCTGTCCAGAGCCGCGGCCATGGTCAGCACCTTGAATGTGGACCCCGGCTCGTATCCGTCGGACAGGCATCGGTTCCGCCATTGCTTTAATCTCGCCGCCGACAAGGCCAGTTGGTATGCCTCTTTCGCCTTCTCATATTCCGCGGTCCCGGGGGTAAACCGCAGAAATTCCTGCCGCAGTTCCTCGATCCCGGCCGCTGTCTCCGGATCATAAACTTCAAGATAAGCATTGGGATCGTAACTTCCCAAGGTAGCCATGGCCAGGATCTGCCCGGTCTTGACCTCCATCACGATGCCGAAGGCTCCGTTCTGCACCGCATACTTATCGATGGCCTCTGCCATCCGCCGCTCCAGGCAGGCCTGGACCGTGGTATCCAGGGTCAATATCACCGAATCCCCCGGCTGGGCCGCCAAATACTGCTCATATGAATAAGGCATATCCATCTCATTGTTGCCTTTTGTGGTGATCACCTTTCCGGCGACCCCTTCCAGATAGCTGTTATAAGCCGCCTCCACCCCTTCGGAGCCGGTATTGGAGGCGTTGGTAAATCCGATGACCTGGGCCGCCAGGGTGCCGTAGGGATAAGTCCGCACGGAACTGGGTTCCAGATGGACACCGGATATCTGATGCTCATTGATATAGGCCCGGATCTGCTCCCCGGTCTCCTCCGGCACATTGGCCGCGATCAACTGATAGCGGTAGGACAGATCCTCCGCCTTTTCCAGGATCTTTTGCTCATCCATTTCCAGGATCCTGCCCAAGGCTGCCGAGACCGCCGGGAGATCCGCCCTGGATTGCTTCAGTTCATGGGGATCCACATAGACATTCTCCGCCCCCACAGATGTGGCCAGCAGATTCATATTCCGGTCGTAGATGTCTCCCCGGTCCGCTGTTACGGTAGTGGTGCGGGTCTGATTCCGCAGGGCCTTCATGGAATAGTAATCGTACTGATCCACCATCAGCACATACAGCCGGGCCGCCACCGGCAAAAAAGCCGCCAGGGACAGCACCGCGGCCACCTGCAGGATCCTCCGATGCTGACCCGAATCCGCCCGGAAGCGCTGATAATGGCTGTTTTGTTTCTTCTTCGACATAGGTCACCGGCCTTTCGAATAGTGGACAATGGGCAGCAAGGAAATCCTCACCGCCCACTGGTCTTACTATCACTATCCTATTGACCGGGGCCCTTATTATGCGAACAAGCCGGCTAAGAATTTGCAGAAATTTTCCCAGCCGGAAGGCTCTGCCTCCGGCTCCTGCAGGGTGACCTGCACCTGGATATGCTGAGCCTGATCCGCCGGGATCATGCCCATGGCCGTGGCCATCTCATAGATCTCTTCCGGATCGTAGCCGGCATGATACTGCTCTTCCAGTTTTGCATTTTCCTGCTGCAGCTGCTGCACATAGGCCTCCATGCGCTGCTCCTGCCGGCGAACGCCGTGGAGCCGGACCATACCGCTGATCATCATGATCAGCATCACCAATGCCAGCACCGTGCCCAGCACGGCCATGGGGTCCACGTAGACCCGGATCTTTCTGGCCTTCCGGGGCTTGGGCAGTTCCGCCTTTCTGGTCTGTTCCCGGGTCGGCTCGACTTTGTATGCCGCGGAACCGACCGCATAAAAATTCACATATCGCACTTCATTGATCCGCGCCATACTCTTTTCTCCTTTGTATTTTTTAGATCTTTTCGCAGACCCGGAGCTTTGCGCTTCGGGACCGGGGATTAACTTCCAATTCTTCATCGGAAGCGATGATGGGTTTCCGATTGATCAGTTTCACCTGCGGCTTCTTTCCACAGACACAAACCGGGAAATTGGGCGGGCAGGTGCAGCCTTTGGCCGCGTCCGTCATGCCGTTTTTCACGATCCGGTCCTCCAGGGAATGGAAGGTGATGATGGCCAGCCGTCCGCCGGGATTCAACCGGGGAATGGCGGCATCCATGACCTGCCGGACCGCCCCCAGCTCGTCGTTGACCGCAATGCGGATGGCCTGGAAGGAACGCTTGGCCGGATGCTGCTTTTCCCGAAGCGCCGCCGCCGGCATAGCCGAGCGGATCACATCCACCAGTTCCAGGGTGGTCTTGATGGGAGCCGTTTCTCTTCTCTTGCAAATATGGTTGGCGATCTGGGGCGCGTAGCGCTCTTCGCCGTAGTCATAAAGGATCCGGCGCAGTTCCTCATAGGACCAGGTGTTGACGATCTCTTCCGCCGTCAGCGCATCGCCGTTGTTCATCCGCATATCCAGGGGCGCGTCCGCCATGTAGGAAAACCCCCGGGAGCCGTCATCAAGCTGGGGTGAGGAAACACCCAGGTCCAGCAGGATGCCGTCCACCCCATCGATCCCCAGATCGTCCAGGACCCGGGCGATGTTGCAGAAATTGGAATGGACCAGGGTCACCCGGTCACCGAAGGGTGCCAGCCGCTCCCCTGCCGCTTTCAATGCCACCGGATCCCGGTCGATACCGATGAGCCGGCCGATGGTCAGCCGGGCCGCGATCCGGCTGGAATGGCCGGCGCCGCCCAACGTTCCGTCAACATAGATGCCATCCGGCTTGATATTCAAGCCGTCGATGCACTCCTGCAGCAGAACGGAAATGTGAAAAAAGTCACTCATAGGCCGATTGCCTCCAAAGATGCCAGCAGCTTTTCGGGGGTCAGGTTCTCCGCTTCGAAGGCCGCAAACTCTGCCGCGTCCCAGATCTCCGCCTGGCCCGCCCGCCCCACGATCATCACGTCCCGGGTGATCCCGGCGTAATCCAGCAGGTTCTGTGTCAGGGTGAAACGGAACTGCTTGTCCGGCTCACACTCGGTGGCGTTCATGAAGATCAAACTGGTGGCGGCGCCCCGCTGGGAAATGGGGATCTGATTGTAGTTGTTCACCAGGGTCTGCCAATCCGTATCGGTGTACACCGTGAGGCAGCGATGGCCGCAGTTGACACCCAAAGTCACGAAAAAGTCTGCACCCAGCTCCACTCGAAGCTTCGCGGGAACGAACAGACGGTTCTTTTCGTCCAATTTCGCCGCAAATTTGCCGATCATCCGGTGTCACCTCCTCCATTTTGCTCCACTTTACTACCATTTTGCTCCATTACTGACAGTATAAAACACCTATTTCAAAAATGCAACACTTTTTTTGCAAAAAAGCGAGAAAATTTTGGCAAAAAAACGGAGAAAACCCAATTTTAGAACGCTTGTTCTAAAATTGGGTCAAATATCCCTTATCCGGCCACGAACCGCAGGGCTTCCCCCTCCGGTTCCCCAGTGACCTTTCGGGTCCCGACAGGACACCGCAGAAGAAATTCCGCCAGCGGCCCCTCCACTTTTTGCTGCACCAAACGCCGCAATTGCCGGGCCCCATCTGCCTGTTTGCATTGCGCGGCCAGGACGCCCGGCAGCTCTTGCGGAAGGCGCAATTCCATTCCCATGACTTTCAGGCGTTCCGCCAATTCCCGCAGATATTTCTCCGCCACCGCTTCCATGGCATCCCGGTCCAGGTCCCGGAAATACACGATCCGGTCCAGCCGACCCAAAAATTCCGGCGTAAAGTGCTGCCGCAGCGCTTCCCCGGTGCGTCCCTCCCTGCCCTTGGGGCAAAAGCCCAGACCGTCGGAATGTTGGCCGCCGCCGATGTTGGACGTCATGATCACCACCGCATTTTTGAAGCTGACCCTGCGGCCCGTGGAATCCGTCAGGCACCCCTCTTCCATGATCTGCAGCAGGATCCCGGACAGATCCCGGTGGGCCTTTTCCAGCTCATCCAGCAGCACCAGACAATAGGGCCGCCGGCGGACCGCCTCCGTCAGCTTTCCGCCCTCTTCAAAGCCCACATATCCCGGCGGCGCGCCGATGAGCCGGGACACCGATTGCTGCTCCATATACTCCGTCATATCCAGCCGGATCAGGGCATCCTTGCTCCCGAACAGTTCCTCCGCCAGGACCCGGCACAGTTCTGTCTTGCCCACACCCGTAGGTCCGGTAAAAAGCATACAGGCCACCGGCCGCCGGGGATCCCGGATCCCCGAAAATCCCCGCCGAAGAGCCTCCGCCACTGCCTGCACCGCCTCCGTCTGGCCGCTGACCTTTCGGCCCAGCACTTCCTCCAGGTCCAGCAAGCGCTCCCGCTCCCGGGCTGTCAGCCGCCCCACCGGGATCCCTGTCCGGGCAGATACCGCCCAGGCAATATCCGCCGCGGTCACGCACCTGGGCCGCTTCTCCCCATTCCGGGCCACCATCCGCTGCATCTTGTCCCGCAATTCCGCCGCCCGTTCAAACCGGCTCTCCCGGACCGCCTCGCTCAATTCCGCCTCCAGGTCCTGCCTGGCCGCGCCCCGACTCTGCTGCAGTTCTTCCATCCGCGCATGGGCGGCCCCTTCGTCCAGCAGATCAATGGCCTTATCCGGCAAATAAAGATCCGGCAAATACCGCACCGAAAGCCGCACCGCCTCCGTCAGAGCCTCATCGCTGATCTTCAGGTGATGGTGCCGTTCCAGTCCCGGCTTTAATCCCCGGAGGATATCCATGGCCGCCTCCTCCGTGGGTTCCTCCACAGCCACGGGCCGAAACCGCCGCTCCAGGGCCGGGTCTTTTTCGATATATTTCCGATACTCCGTCAGGGTCGTGGCTCCCAGCATCTGCAATTCTCCCCGGCCCAGAGCCGGCTTGAAAATGTTGGCGGCATCGATGGCCCCTTCCGCC
>SVLA01000045.1 GCA_015068175.1 Oscillospiraceae bacterium | reverse complement strand
GGCGCCGTTCAGGGGGTAGATCTTGGACTCCACCTTCATGGGCTTCTGAGGATCGGTGAAGATGTTCTGACGCAGGCCGTACAGAGGCAGAGCCTGGGCCATGGTCATGTTCTCCATCACGATGATGGAAGCATACTTCTCGGTGAACATGGAAGCGTAAGCAGTCTGCAGGTGGGCATCGCCCTTAGCTAGCTTGGCCACGTTGACGATGGAGGGATAGCCGAAGCTGCGGTCGCCGTCCTTGATGGCGGTGCGGCGGACCAAAACGGCGTTGGCCAGCGTCTGCTTGGCGGTGTCGGCGGTAACGTCCAGAACCAGGTTCTTGTTGCCGGCGGCTTCCAGCTTCTTCACGGTGTCGTACAGGTCGGAGATGTTCTCGGCCCAAACGCCCAGAGCAACACCCTTGGCGGTGGCCAGCGCATTCATGGCCTCCCAGTTGTCGGGGGTAGCGCCGTCCAGGATCACATTGGTGCCGCAGACTTCCAGAGCAGCCTTGGCACACTCCACATCCCAGCACTGCAGCACCAGGCTGCGGCCGGTAGCGGCGGCCTTCTTCACCAGCTCAGCGTAAACAGCGGGATCGCTCTGCTTGTTGGCAACGAAGACGAATTCCACATACATTCTCTCGCCGATACGCTCGTAGTCCACCTTGTTCAGGTCGGCCAGCTTCTGATCGGCATTGTCGCAATTGGTGCAAACGCACACAGCGAACAGATTCTTATTGACCAGGGTCTTCTCGTGACGGAACAGAACGGTCTCGCCGCCCAGCTTGTGCTCGCCCACGGAGATGGTCTTCATGGGGGGAGCGGTCTGCTCATTGAGCATCGCCTTTGCGTCGTCAGAGAAGTAGGGGCACTTGTCGATGGACACTGCGCCCTGAGCCACCTTCATGCAGAATGCCATACAGGTGGGGCTGCCGCACTCCTTACAGTTCTTCTTGGGAGACAGCTTAAAAATGTCAAGACCTTTCAAAGCCATGGTATGTATCCTCCTTCCGATTAGACAAGTTCAGCAATGAACTTCTTGATGGTAGCCACAGCCACGGGATGACGCATGATCACAGCATCAGCGCCGCCGGTCAGGTTGGCAGCAGCGGTGGAAACTTCCATGCTGATGGCGCGCTCTTCCGTGCAGCCCCAGGTGGGCTCGTCTTCCTCGGTAGCGGTGGATTCCTTCACGCCCCAGGTATCGGTGGAGACCGGGGAGATAATGGGCATCTGCAGGTCGGCATCGGACTGGGCCAGAGCGGCCAGACGGATACGGTCCAGGGTAGAAGCCACGTACTCATAGCCATAGCCCACGGCAGCGGTGCCGATGTTCATGACGATGTTCTCGGGCTTGATGGACAGGCCCTTGAGCATGATGTTCAGCTGCTTGGCCAGGTTGATGTCGTCAGCGGTCTCAGCGCAGACCTTCTGGCCGTAAGCCAGGGCCACGGAAGCGCCGACGGTCTTGTAATCCTCGTTCTTGGCAGACATCACCACGATGTTCTTGCCCTGCAGAGCATCGGAGATCTTGGCGAACAGCTCGCCGTCCTTCTCCATGTTCTTGCAGCCCATGATCACGATGGGCTTGGTAACGACTTCGGCCACAGCCTTGGCGTCGGCCACGCACTCTTCCACAGGGCGGTTATGGCCGTTGGGATCGGCGGACTCGAAGTTCAGCGCGATGAAGTCGCAGCCGTCCATGGTCTCGGCCTTCTTGGCGCGGTCAGCCATGGTGGCGCAGCCGGCGTAGAACTCTACCAGGCCGGGAGCAGTCCACTCGTGGGCCAGATCAGAGATTTCCACACCGATCTTGGGTGCGTGTTCGATGGGTGCATCGAAGGTGTAGAAGGGCAGCACATTCTGACCACCGATGACGATTGCCTGGTCACCGGTACCCAGCGTTACAGCGTTGATCTTGCCGCTGTAGGGTGCCGTCTTGGGTGCGAAAGACATAGTTGGTATCCCCCTTAAAAAATAAATAATTAGTTAATAGATAAGAGTGAATAGTGAATAAGTGCGGTACACCCTCGGCGGGATCGCAGGATCTCAGGCGAAGCAAATACCTCACCTTTTCACTATTCACTTTTACTTCGTTGGTTACAGTCCGATGGACTGCATGATGCCCTTCAGGGCCACTTTCACCGGATTGCTCTCCGGCAGATGGGCAGAAGGTTCGCCGGCGCAATCACAGCGGTACACCGCCTCATCCTGGGGCAGGACGCCCAGCAGGTTCAGGCCGTGTTTTTCGATCTCCTGGCGGATGCCGTCGTCCAGCTTGCCTTCCGGTGCCCGGTTGACGATGAGACCCACCCGGCCGGGCTTCAAATCCATCTCGCCGATGATGTCTGCGATCCGGGCCACCGCCTGGATGCCCCGGCGGGAACAGTCGGAAACCAGCAGCATGGTGTCCACATGGGGCAGCGTACCCCGGGCCACGTGCTCCAGGCCGGCCTCGTTGTCCATCACCACATATTTGTAGTTGGGCACATACTTATCCATCTGCCGCTTGAGCATGGAGTTGACGTAGCAGTAGCAGCCCTCGCCCTGGGTGCGGCCCATGATGAGCATATCGAAATCATCGTCCTCGATGAGGGCCTGGCTGAATTTCATTTCTGCGTAATCGCCTTTGGTCATGCCGGTGGGAATGGTCTTTTTCAGTTCGGCCTGGGCCATTTCTTCCCGGATCTGACCGAGGCTGGTCTCCATTTCAACGCCCAGCACCTCGTTGAGGTTGGCATTGGCATCGGCGTCCACTACCAGCAGCGGACCCTTGCCGCTTTTGCACAGGTAGTCGATGATCATGCCGCAGGTGGTGGTCTTACCCACGCCGCCCTTGCCGGCAACTGCGATGGTATGAGGCATAATTTGGTCTCCTTCTTTTGGGGTTCGCCGGTACCGTCCTACGGGCATACTGCGCCCATATCGATACGACGATATCGTATCACATAACCGCCGCAAATTCAACCCATAATTTTCGGAAATTGCAAAAATCCTCGAAAATAAGGGACCCCGGCACCGCCGAAAAACGGGTGCGCCGCCCTGGGCACACCCGTCATCTTCATTATTCTCCTCTTTCCAGCACAGTCACCAGGCCCTGATGCTCCTGGGTGATCACATAGCCGGCATTCTTCATGGCCGCCAGCAATTCCTGGTCGATGGAATACCGCCCGTCAAAGACGATATAGTCCACATCCGGCTCCACCACATACTTGCCGCCCTTTTTGGTGTAGTGATAGCGGATCTCGTAGATCTCTTCCCGATCCGCCAGATGGCTCAGCAGATAGGTGGAGGTGGCCACGGAGGCATCCTCCGGGATGGTGTCCAGGATCTCCTCCATCTGCAGGCAGGCCCCCTTGCTTCCCTCCCAGCGCTGGACATAGGAGCCCATGGTGGGCATCACCGAGGACAGATATAAGCAGCAGCAAGCCACCGCCGCCACCGTCACCACGGTCCGCCGCACCGGCTTTTCCAGATCCGGCACATTCATCACCGTCACATATACCAGGAAGGCGGTGATGCCGAAATGGTACTGGAAGCCGGTATCATACTGATATTTGTAGTTGGTCAGCAGGTTCATCAGCACCGGCACGATCAGCAGCCACCGGGCCGGCTTCTTGCTGCAGAAGGGGATCAACCCCAGGGGCAGGAACATCTGGAGGAAATAGGCCACCTTGTTCCAGCCGTTTTCCGTGGTAGTGAACAGTTGGGTCATCAGATAGCCGGGATTGAACAGCGCCGTCCGTACCACACCCACCAGGCCCTCCGCCGCATCAAAGATCAGATTGTTGAAGCGGTTGATCATGGGCCCGTCAATGCCGGGATTGGGGGTCCCATCCTGATACAGCTCCTGATAATAGGCGCTGTAAGACTCCAGGATCTTCAGAGCCAGTCCAAAATAGAGCAGCGATGCCACCGCCAGGATCATGCCGTGGAGATAGTCCTTCCGCCCCAGGATCACATAGAGGGCAAAAAGGAAGATATAGATGGCCGCATCCTCCTTCACCATCAGCACCAGGAAGGCAAACAGATACATCCAGGGCATTTTCTTCCGCTCATAGAAATAGAACACCCACAGAAGGAGGGGCGTCAGGAAGCAGTTCTCGTGAATGTCGTAAAAACAGCCGGTGGACAATGCCGGATAGCAGGCATAAATGGCCGTCAGCAGCAGCGTCACCCGGCCGGACAGCTTAAAATGGCGGCACAGCAGCATCACCGGCACCACGCCGGACGCCAGAACCGCCGCCTGGCCGATCTGCAGCGTCAGCGGTGACGGGAAGACGGCATAAAACGGCAGCAGCAGATAGTAGACGGGGGACAGATGGACCGCAAAATGGCTCATCAGCACATCCCGCTCCGCGCCGGTCACCGGCAGGCCCGTCTCCTTCATGTTGTGGAACATATTCACAAAGAGTCCGAAGTCAAAATTGGGCGCGCCGAAGGTCATATGCCGCAGGCAGGTGATCACACCGATGACGGTGCCGCATCCCAATCCCAGGACCGCCGTCACCGCCCAGACCGTCTTGCGGTCCGGATCCCACTTGTCCCACAGTTTTTCGTTTTTCCGCACGAAGTAGATGGCAAACAAGGTCATGGCGGCGATCACCGCCAGGGTGAACAGCACCTTGTCTTGGGTGCCTTTGTAGCGCATCAGCCATTGGGCCGCGCAGGCGGAGGCTCCCGCCATGAGGCACCAGCTATCGGTCTCATAGGCAGTCCACGCCGCCTTGATGGCTGTCAGGCCGGCAAACAGTACAGCCACCAGCAGAGCCAATTTACTGAACGAGCCATCCTGACCGAAGGACAGTTCATAAAAATCCCCTTCCTGCAGCAGATTGGCCGCAGCGAAAAAAGTCCAGGCCGCCACGAGCCGGCAGATCACCGACTCCCGTTCCCACAGCCCGGGGATCTTTTTCCGAAACATATTGGATCGTTTGGGCATAACAGCGCCCCCTTCCGGTAGATGCCCCCATTTTATACCAAAAACCCGGTCCCGTCAAGGCCGGGCAGGGGCGAAAACCGTCGATAAAAAATGGTTGCATTTTACAAACCACTCTGCTATAATACCCTTAACGCAGGGTTCGTATATCGGTAATACAACGGCTTCCCAAGCCGTGAAGGCGGGTTCGATTCCCGTACCCTGCTCCAAAATGAAGTCACTTTTGTCTGCGGACAAAGGTGACTTTTTTATTGTGCGCGGGGTCCGTTTCCGGAAAAATTCATAAATTGGTAACAAAAGCTTTAGCCGCGCTGAAGCCTCCCGGATTACAATCAACCATAATGTGTGCGCCCATGCACATACAGAAGCTCTGTTGATTTCCAGAAAGGAGCAATCATGGCAAAGCAGAACCACCAAACCCAAAAGCAGAAGGACGACGCCCTGTTCGAAGCACTGGGCCGTTCCAAGAAGAGAAAGAAACGCAAAATACTCATTACAGTGATCTCCATCGTATTGATCCTGGCCATCGTACTGGTCGCCGGCATCAACATCCTGAAAAAGCAGGTTCAGGATCAGTTTGGCGGTACCGGCGCAGAGGTGCTTTCCTACACCGCCAGTACCGGCACCATCAGTACCGTCGTTTCCGGCTCCGGCACCCTGACCGATGTGGACATGCTGTCCGTCACCGTACCGGACGGCGTTGAGATCACGGAGGTCCTGGTTCAGCGTTACGCCACCGTCGCCGAGGGCGATGTGCTGGCCACCGTCGATATGTCCAGTGTCATCAGCGCCATGGCCGACCTGCAGAAGGAAATGGACAGCCTTGACCAGCAGATCGCCCAGGCAGAAGCGGAAAAGATCGACGATACCATTGCCGCCGGTATCGCCGGCCGTGTGAAAGTCCTCTACGCCCACGCCGGCACCGCCGTGGCCAACACCATGGTGGAATACGGCGCCCTGGCCTACCTCTCCCTGGATGGCTACATGGCCGTGGATGTGGCCACCACCGCCGTATCCGCCGGCGATGAAGTGGCGGTCAAGCTGTCCGACGGCTCCGAACTGACCGGCACCGTGGAGTCTGTCAAAGCCGGTTATGCCACCGTCCTGGTCAGCGACGAGGACGCCCCTTACAAGGACCAAGTGTCCGTTTACGGCAGCAACGGCAACATCCTCGGCTCCGGCGTTCTGTATATCCACAACGCCCTGGCGGTGACCGGCTATGCAGGCACCGTGGCTGACATCCATGTCGATGTGGATGACAAAGTTTCCGCAGGCACCACGCTTTTCACCCTGGAGGACACCTCCTTCACCGCCAACTACGCCACCCTGCTCCGCAGCCGCAGCGAAAAAGAGGCCCAGCTCCTGGATCTGCTGACCCTCCAAAAAAACGGCGCCGTTTTGGCCCCCATCGACGGCAGCATTTACAGCGTGGACTATTCCTCCGGCAGCACTTCCGTGGCGACCATCTCCCGGGATGAAGCCATGTCCATCACCATCAGCGTGGACGAAAGCGACATTCTCTCCCTGGAATTGGGCCAGGAAGTAGACGTGTATGTGACCTCCGTCAGCGAGGATGCCTTTGAAGGCACCCTGGCCGAGATCAACCGCACCAGTTCCTCCTCCGGCACTTATTCCCCCGTGATCACGGTAGAAAAGGCAGAGGGCATGCTCTCCGGCATGACCGCCAGCGCCAGTGTGAAGATCGAGGGTGTGGAAGATGCCCTGCTGATCCCCCTGGAAGCATTGCACCAGACCAGCAGCAGCGCCTATGTGTACACCACCTACGACGAGGACACCAAAGAATACGGCGGCAAAGTAACGGTGACCATCGGCCTGCAGAACAGCCAATACGTTGAGATCACTTCCGGCCTGAGCGAAGGCGACGTGGTCTACTACACCGAACAGAATTCCATGAACAATATGTTCGGCGGTGGCGAATTCCCCGGCTTCGGCGGCGGCGAATTCCCCGGCTTCGGCGGCGGCGAATTCCCCGGTGGCAGCGGTGGATTCCCTGGCGGCAGCGGTGAATTCCCCGGCGGCGGTGGCGGTTTCCCCGGCGGCGGTGGCGGTTTCGGCGGCTTCGGCTAAGAGGTGGCTTATGATCGACATCAAGGAACTTTGCAAAGTATACCAGATCGGTGAGGAACGGGTCCGGGCGCTGGATCATGCCACGCTGCACATCTATCCCAAGGAATTCGTCAGCATCATCGGCCCCTCCGGTTCCGGCAAATCCACGCTGATGAACATTATCGGCTGTCTGGACATTGCCGACGCCGGCAGCTACAAGCTGGACGGCCTGCCCATCGAAGCCTACACCGAAAACCAGTTGGCCCAGATCCGCAATCAAAAGATCGGCTTCGTATTTCAAAATTTCAACCTGATCCCCAAGCTGACGGCTGAGGAAAACGTGGAGCTTCCTCTGATCTATCAGAAAGTCAAGCGCTCAGAGCGGCAGCAGCGGGTCAACGCCGCCCTGGAACGGGTGGGCCTGACCAACCGCGCCAAGCATCTGCCCACGGAACTTTCCGGCGGTCAGCAGCAGCGTGTGGCCATCGCCCGGGCCCTGGTCACCAACCCCAGCCTGATCCTTGCCGACGAACCCACCGGCAACCTGGACTCCAAGACCAGCCAGGAGATCATGGACATTTTTCACGAACTTCATCGTCAGGGCAACACCATCGTGCTGATCACCCATGACAATGATGTGGCAAAGCAGGCCTCCAGAGCGATCCACATTCTGGACGGCCGTATTCGGGAGGTGAAGCTCTGATGCTGTCTTTCAAAATGGCGCTGCGTTCCATCGGCGCCAATAAACTCCGGGCGGTCCTGACCATGCTGGGCATCATCATCGGCGTCATGGCCCTGGTGGTCCTGGTCAGTTTGGTCAACGGAGCCACCAGTACCGTTACCGATGCCGTCTCCGGCCTGGGCAGCAGCATGCTGACCGTCACCGTGGCCTCCGTCACCGGCCAGGACACCATGACCCTTTCCATCCAGGTGGACGAAACGGATATTCTGGATCTGTCCATCGGTCAGACCGCCCGGATCACCGTGGATGCCATCATGGGTCAGCTTTTCGAGGCCACCATCACCGACATCGGCAACACCGGCAGCAACAACGGCGGCCACAGCAAATTCACCGTGGAACTGCAGTTGCCCCGGGCCGAACAGATGCTCTCCGGCATGAACGCCACGGCCAGGATCACCCTGACCACCACGGCGGACACACCTTCCGTCCCGGTGGCGGCCCTGGTGGAGGAAGGCGCTCAGACCATCCTCTACACCGGCTATGACGAGGAAAGCGGCACCCTGACCGATCCCGTGGTGGTGACCCTGGGCGTGTCCGACGGTGAAAATGTCCAGATCCTCTCCGGCCTGGCCCACGGCGCCACCTATTACTACGCCTACTACGATACCCTCTTTATTTCCAATATGCCCAGCATGGGCGGCGGATCCTTCTTCGGAAGATAAAAAGATCACCCCTTGCCGAATTTCGGCAAGGGGTATTCTCTGTCCTTTCTTGACATCGCCGGCCCGGCTTCCTATAATATCCTTATCCGGAATTCGACGGGATCCCCCACCGAAATACAGTTCCGGCAAAGGACGGCCCTTATGAAAAGAATCGGTATATTGCTCATGGCTTTGATCATGATCCTTTGCGCCTGCGATCATGCCCCCGCCCCCACGGAACCGATCCCCACACGACCCACCCAACCGGCCCCCACGGAGACCGTCCCGGCCCCTACCGCAGCCCCCACAGATCCCACCACACCCACGGAGCCGCAGCCTACGGAGCCGGTGGTCATGCACGCCCACGCTGTGGAGGATCACCTTCTGCCCTTGGAAGAATATTCCGACCCCCGGACCGAGGCGCCGGAATTTGTGGTGATCCATTTCATCAGCGCCGTGGTCAATCACCGGGCGGACCCCTATAACATCGATCTGATCCGGGATATTTTCATCGACTACAACCTGAGCATCCATTACGTCATCCAGCGGGACGGCACCGTTCATTGCTACATCCCCGAAGACCGGGTGGCCTGGCACGCCGGCAAGGGCGAATGGAACGGCGACCCGAAGTACACCAACACCATGAATCGGTATTCCATCGGCATCGAACTGATCGCCATGGGCTCCGAATCGGATATGTCCATCTATATGTCCTCCAAGGAATACCGGGCCCTGGACAGCGCCCTCATGGGCTATACCGACGCCCAGTATGCATCCTTGAAGTGCCTGGTGACCGACATCTGCCGGCGCAACGGCATCCCCATGGACCGCCGGCATGTGATCGGCCACGAAGAATACAGCGCCCACAAGACCGACCCCGGCGAACTGTTCGACTGGTCCCGCCTGATCCCCTGAAAACGCCCCGGCCCGAGGAATTTTCCCCGGGCCTTTTTGTCCCTCATCTCCGCATTCGGTGAGTTTATCACAGAAGCTCCTGGGAATTTATGGTATATATCAATTACAAAATCAACTGGAAGGTACATACTATGTGGTTCATTCTCGCCCTGGCTTCTTCCGTCTTCGCCGCCCTCACCTCGATCCTGGCCAAAATCGGTATCAGCGGTGTGAATTCCACCCTGGCCACCGCGATCCGCACCTTTGTGGTCCTGCTGATGTCCTGGGGCATGGTCTTTCTGACCAACGCCCAGAACGGCATCACGGAGATCTCCCGGCGGAGCTGGATCTTCCTGATCCTTTCCGGCATTGCCACCGGCGCTTCCTGGCTGTGCTATTACAAAGCGCTCCAGATGGGCGATGCATCCAAAGTCGTTCCCATTGACAAACTAAGTGTAGTGATCACCATGGTCCTGGCGGCCCTGGTGCTCCATGAACAATTTACGGTCCGCTCCGTCATCGGCTGTCTCCTCATCGTCGGCGGCACCTTGCTGATGGTTCTGTGACCTCCGGGAGGAATAAATATGCACAACATTCAAAACATCATCGGCCGCGAGATCCTGGATTCCCGGGGCAATCCCACCGTGGAGGTGGATGTGATCCTGGACAGCGGCATCCTGGGCCGGGCATCGGTCCCCTCCGGGGCCTCCACCGGGATCTATGAGGCCCACGAACTGCGGGACGGAGATCCCGCCCGTTACCTGGGCAAAGGAGTCCGCCGTGCCGTGGAAAACATCCATCGGGAAATCGCCCCCGCTCTGATCGGCATGGCGGTGTCCGATCAACGCCGGATCGACGGCGCCATGATCACCCTGGACGGCACCCCCAACAAAAGCCGTCTGGGAGCCAACGCCATCCTGGCCGTTTCCCTGGCCTGCGCCAAAGCGGCCGCCGCGGCCCGGGGCCTTAGTCTGTTCCGCCATGTGGGCGGCGAAACTGCCGCCGTTCTGCCGGTGCCCATGATGAACATCCTCAACGGCGGCGCCCACGCCTCCAACAACGTGGATATTCAGGAGTTTATGATCATGCCCCTTTCCGCCGGCAGTTGGAGCGATGCCCTGCGCCGCTGTGCCGAAGTGTTCCACACCCTGAAGATCATCCTCAAAGAGAATGAGATCCCCGTCACCGGCGTGGGCGACGAAGGCGGCTACGCCCCCATGCTCCGCCGGGACGAAGATGCCCTGGCCTTCATCGTGGACGCCATCCGGCAGGCCGGCTATGTCCCCGGCGAAGATTTTATGATCGCCATGGATGCCGCCTCCTCCGAATGGTATGACGAAGAGGCCGGTCTGTATCGTCTCCCCAAGGCCGGCACGGTCCTTGACCGGACCCAAATGGTGCAGTATTGGCGGGACCTGGCGGAAAAATACCCCATCCTTTCCCTGGAAGACGGCATGGCGGAAACGGATTGGGAAGGCTGGTCCATGCTCACCAAGGCCCTGGGTTCCAAAATGCAACTGGTGGGGGACGATCTGTTCGTCACCAACACCCAGCGCCTGGACCGGGGCATCCGTCAGACCATCGGCAATGCCATTCTGATCAAAGTCAATCAGATCGGCACCCTGACGGAAGCGCTGGAAACCGTAGCCATGGCCAAAGCGGCCGGTTACGGTGTCATCCTCTCCCACCGTTCCGGCGAAACGGAAGACAGTACCATCGCCGACCTGGCCGTGGCGCTGAATGCCGGCCAGATCAAATGCGGCGCCCCCAGCCGCAGCGACCGGGCGGCCAAGTACAATCAGCTCCTGCGGATCGAAGAAGAACTGGGTCCCCGGGCCCACTACCCCGGCAGAGCCGCTTTCTCTCATTTGCGCTGACAAAAAGGCGTGTTGCAGCTTTGCAACACGCCCTCGGTTCTTTATCCAAATGCATCCAACACCAGCTTGAATGCGCCGTAAGCGCCGGCATCGTTGCCCAGGGAAGCCAGAGCAAACCGCACGCCGTGGGAAGCATGGAAGATGTACCGGTCGAAATATTTCTTCGCCCCGTCCAGCAGCAGCTGACCGGCCCGGCTGACGCCGCCGCCCAGCACCACGATCTCCGGATCCACCACACAGCACACATTGGCCAGGAACCGGCCCAGGTATTCATACACCTGCTCCAGGATCTCCAGCGCCAGGGCGTCCCCGGCCTTGCCGGCATCAAACACATCCTTGCAGGTCAGATCCTCAATACCCCGCAGACTGCTCTCCCGGGTGTCGGCTGCCAGGAACTTCCGGGCCACCCGTACCACGCCGGTGGCGGAGCAATACTGCTCCACGCATCCCTTTTTGCCGCAACCGCAGGTCTCGGTCTCCGCAGGATCCAGCACCAAATGACCGATCTCGCCGCCGGCGCCGTGAACACCGCTGACGGGTTTGCCGTCCACGATGATGCCGCCGCCCACGCCGGTACCCAGGGTGGCCAGCACCATGTTGTCACAGCCGTTGCCGCCGCCCTTCCAGGCTTCGCCCAGGGCCGCCACATTGGCGTCATTGCCGGCCCGGACCGGGAAACCCGTGAGGGAGGACAGTTCTTCCTGGATGTTGAACACGCCCCAACCCAGGTTGACGCACTTGTTCACCACGCCCTTGCCGTCCACGGGGCCGGGCACGCCAATGCCCACGCCTATAATGCTGCCCAGGTCCAGGGCATGGTCCGCCATGTAGCACTTGATGGATGCGGCAATATCCGGCAGGATGTGGCTGCCGCCGTCGGCGGTCACCGTGGTGATCTCCCACTTGTCCAGCAGATTGCCCTCCTGATCAAAATAAGCGATCTTGACGGTGGTCCCGCCCAGATCCACACCAAATCCGTATTTCATATCGGTTTTCCTCCCAAAGGTTTTTTCCCATTATACACCCGATCCCCAAAAAAGAAAAGAGGCTTTTGCATTTTCCCTCCCCCAAGAGAATTTCAAAAAGCAGCAACTTGGGGTTTGTGGTACAGTTCATCGGTTTCTCCCTGCAGAGAAAGGCCATAGCCTTTCCCTACGAAAATGTTGCCGATCAACTGTACGATCAGCTATACCACCATTATAGGGGGCTGTCACGGAATGGTCCACGATCGTTCCGTGACTGGGTAAGTTCGGGATCATGTCCGTTTTTTTACCCCCGCCCCAGCGCATTGCGCCGTCTCCACAGCAGGATCAACTGAAATTTGGCGTTCATCTACAGATTGAGGCCGTTCCGTTTTTGCGGAACGGCCTTGTCCTGATCCATGCAAATATCACCATCCCGGAGACAGTCACGGACCTCCGCGATTTCACCGTCCTTCTTGACATCCCCGCCTTGATGTGTTAATATACTAATACAATAATTAAAAGACTAACTATTAAAAGTCAAGCCCCCAAAAGAAAAAGCTGCAGAAATAGCTGTGACCACAAAAACGGCATGACAAGTAGAGCGTCGTTGGCGGCGCTCTGCAAAAGGATTGAGTTGGTTGTTA
>SVLA01000044.1 GCA_015068175.1 Oscillospiraceae bacterium | reverse complement strand
TATCCGTCACGGTCTGTCCCGCGCCCTGCTGCAGCTGAACCCCGAGTACCGCGCCACTCTGAAGGCCGCCGGTTACCTGACCCGCGACCCCAGAATGAAGGAGAGAAAGAAGTACGGTCTGAAGGCCGCCCGTCGCGCTCCCCAGTTCTCCAAGCGCTGATCGCTTATTTCTATGTTTCGACCCCGGAGGCCTGGCTTCCGGGGTCTTCACTTTATTTCAAGGGAGAAGGCCCATGCACAAAGTATTCGGAATCAAAGAGGACGTTCCCTATTCTCACCGGCCGGGGGCTTACCTGATCCCCCTGCGGGAAGGGAATGTGGGGGTGGTCCAAACGCCCAAGGGCTACTTTTTCCTGGGCGGCGGCCTGGAGCCGGGAGAAGATCCCGTGACCTGCATCCGGCGGGAATGCCTGGAGGAAGCCGGCTGCGAGGCTCTGGTGGGTCCGCGGCTCTGCTCTGCCGAATCCTACAGCCATCACCCGGTTTTGGGTTATTTCCACCCCAGCCAGACCTACTACCTGGGCGCTCTGTCGGCGCCGGTCTGCGCCCCCAAGGAGCCGGACCATCGGCTTTGCTGGATAGCATTGGTGGATCTGCGGGGCAGGATGTTCGTGCAGATGCAAAACTGGGCCCTGGAGCAGATCCCCAGTCTATAACGAAGAAGCACCCCGGAGAAATCTCCGGGGTGCAATTTTATTACAGATCAGGAAGAGAACTTGCCGCCGCGCTTCTTGCCGCCCACAATGCCCAGGATGATGTAGATCCAGGAGGCCGCCAGCAAAATGGCCAGGATCAGAGATACCACGATCCAGGGATTTGCTTCCTTCTCCTCACCGCCCTGCTGGCCGGGACGGGTGGGATCCGTTCCCGGGTCATCGGGCTGAGTGGGAGGCACCGTTTCCTGGGCCACGGTCTTGCTGTAGCCGCAGACGGTACACAGATAGGTCACTTCGCCGGTGGACTCGTTGACATCGCCTTCATTCCACTGGTGGACCCCTTCGTCGAAATTCTCGCCGCAGGCGCACTTGTTCCAATGGTGTTCTTCATCCCCCAGCCAATCGCCCACGGCTGTATGCTCATGGGGTTTGCAGGGCTGCAGCACATAGTGGCAGTCCAGGCAGATCTGCTCCGTGGTCTCCGTGGCCTCGGGGCCGGGGTTGTGGGGGAACAGCTCCAGCACATGGCCGCAGTCGATACAGCCGTGCCAATGGCCGCTGGCATCGCTGGTCCAGTAATCGCCATAGTTATGCTCCACGGTCCGGGTCTCGCCGCAGTTGTTGCACTCGCTGTCGCAATCGTCGTCGTAGGCATGGCCGGTAGGGTCGATCTTCTCACTCTTGGTGGTTTTGCAGCGGGTGCAGGTATAGACCAGCTTGCCCTCCTCGGTGCAGGTGGGGGTCTCCTCCACCTGGCCGGCATCGTACTGATGGCCCAGCTTGGCGATCTTGTCGGTGCGCTTTTCGCCGCAGCGGGTGCAGGTGCGGATCCGGGTGCCCTCTTCGCTGCAGGTGGCTTCCTTGGTCACCTCACCGGTGTCAAACTTGTGGTCGCACTCGATGGTGACAGTTAACTTCTTATCTGCAGTATAGGAATTACCATTGGAATCACGGAGGATCAAAGTGACATTTAACGGATAATCGCCCAGACTGGCTGTGGAAGAAACCGTTAACTGAAAACGAAAAATGTCGCCCGAGATCTCCCTCTCTTCCTTCAAAATAAACGCAGCATCACCATCCGGGTTGGCATAATCGGTGCCAGTCAACAGCCACTCACTCTTGGTGCGCTCAAACACACTGTTATCAAATCCCAATGCCAAGAAACCGCTCTTGCAAGAAAATTTCTCCGGGATCGAAATGGTGACCGTAATGGTCTCCCCGCGGGTTGCCTTGTTTGCAGATGCAGATACACCGACTCCCAGCTCTGCCGCAAAGGCAGTAATAGCCAATGCAGTAATCAGAAGCAGCGCAATAATGATAATCGACAGCTTTTTCATTCTCTATCTCAACCTTTACTAGATTTTTGATATACTTAACGGGTATTTGTCCGGCATAAACAGCGAACGCAGCAAATAAATCACATCATCCTCATTCACTGTCCCACTACGGTCATAGTCCGCTGGGATTCTCACCGGGTAAGTGTCTGGCAAAAACAAGTGCCTTAGCAAATAAATAACATCATCCTCATCCACTTTGTCATCCCCGTTCACATCGCCGGGGGTGTATTCCGGTTCCACCGGCTCCGTGGGTGGGGGATCTGTGGGTTCCGTGGGCGGTTCCGTAGGATCCGTCGGCTCCGTTACCGGCGGGTCGGTTTCTTCGTCCAGTTTCACATAGTCCATGCAGATCCAGTTGCCGTCTTCCAGCCGGCCCCACCAGTAGGTCGTGCCGTCATAGACCGTTTCATAGATGGTCACCGGATCGCCGGGATACAGCTTGTACCGGATCTCGCCCTTGGTGCTGGGCAGATCCCGCACATTGACCCGGCTTCCATCATCGGTCACGACCGTTCCCGTCCTGGGCCATTCCGGTTCCGTCGGTTGGGGTTCGGTGGGTTGCGGTTCCGTAGGCTGAGGATCTGTGGGTTGGGGATCTGTGGGTTGGGGTTCAGTCACGGGAGGATCCGTGGGCAGCGGGTCCGTGGGTGTCGGCTGGGTCTCCTCCGGATCCGTAGCATCCGTGGGGACCGTGCCGTCGGTGGGTTCGGTGCCCTCCGGCTCCGTAGGGGCGGTGGTCTCCGGCACGGTTTCTTCCTGCTTCAGAGCAAACACCGCGGTATACACCGCATCGCCGTGGCAGGGGATCACTTCCTTGTCCCAACCCTGAAATTCATATTCCCCCGCTTCGTCCGCCGGTTTGGGCGGCACTTCCGGCGGGGTGATGATCTCGCCGTAGGGATATTGGCCCGTGGAAAGTACGGTCCCGTCCTCATTTTTGAAGGTCACCGTGGCCATGATGATGGTCACGGGATATGTAAATATACAGCCTTCATACTGCATGGTCACCGTGGTCTCCCCCAGGAGGGCATTGCTGTAAATGCTGACCATGGAGGATTGCAGGGACAATGCTTTGGCCGAGCCGTCGCTGTAATTGACCCGCAGGACCGAGCCGTAGAATTCCAGGGGATCCTGCATCTGGACATATTCCGTCCGGGTGGGCGCCTTCAGCAGTTCCACGCCGGTGACGGTGGGTTCTTCCGGATCGGTGCCCTCCACCGGATCCAGCTCCACATAGCTCATGCAGATCCAGTTCCCGTCCTCCAGGCGGCCCCAATTGTACTCATCGCCATCATACTGAACTTCGTAAATGGTGACCCTGTCGCCGGTATTCATTTTGGAAACCTGGTCAAAACCGGTGCCGGGACCCGTACGGACCCGCACGCCATCACCGGTGACCGTGCCGGTCTTGGGCCACACATCATTCTCCATGGCTTCCCGATTGGCCAGGGCCTCATCGTAGTCCGTGGAGCTGAGCTTGATCCAGCCGCCGTCAAAACGGCCCCAGGGGGTGGTTTTGAACTTTTGAGTAGCCAGGATGGTGACCCTGCTGCCAACCTCCAGGGTGCCCTGCTCGCTGTAAAAAGTACCGGGGCCGGAGCGGATATTGCTGGCGCTGGTGACGGTGACTTCCAGCGGTTCTATGACCTCGCCGGATTCCAACTGCACAAATTCGCCGTTGGGATCCTTCCATTGGGCGTAAAGCATGGTGCCCTTGGGCAGGCTGCCGTCCAGGATCTCCACCTGGGTGCCGCCCACCTTTTCCGTGAACCAGCCGGCAAACTCATAAACAAAAGCCTGGCCGTTTTCGTCCACGCCCACGGGAATGGAGGTAAAGCAGGTCTTGATCTCGATGGGATCGGTGGAATCGTAAGCATGGATGGCATAATCCACGGCGCCGCCGTTGCCGTCCATGTACACATATGTATAGCTGTCCGGGAATGTGCCGTCGTGCTTATCGTTGTAGGCCTCGTACACGCCGTTGAGGTACATATTGGCTTCCGAGAACCGGCGCCGGATCAGAATGAAGTCACCGCCGGCGGTACAGCGCATCATCATAGCATAGATCAGATCGCTGCCGGTATAGCCGTGGCGGACGGCATAATTGAAAATGTCATCTTCGTTGCGGGACCAGGCGGCGCCGCAATTGTAAGTAAAGGACACCAGGGCATCAAACTGGTGCTGATTGAAGGTCAGGCCGTACTTCTGCGCCATTTTATTGACGTTGTTTTCGTGCTTTTCCATGTGCTGCTTCAGCAGCTCTTCCGCTTCTTCGTCCGTAATGCCATGTTCTTTATAGTATTCATACATATCATCCGGGCAGGTACTTCCGTAACCGATGGAATAGTGGGAATAGTCCCAAACGGGATAGCGGTTGAAACCCTCCATTTTTTTCAGTATACGGATCATATCTTCCGAGATATGCATCTCTTCCGTGGCAGCGGTGGTTATCGCCATGGAAGGCAGCAAGCTCAGCAGTAATGTCAGCGCCAATAATATGCACAGATAGCGTCTTGTCATAAGCGATCCCTCCCCATTATTATTTGTTTGGACATTATAGCAGATTTTTTGCGTTATGGCAAGGGGAAAAATTCAAAAGATTACAATGTTGTAACCTTTTCCTGGTCGGAAAAGTTGTTATTTTATCCATCTCTGTAATATTCCATCCACTTTTGTCGATAAAATATTGATTTGTTTCAGCATTTTACGGAAATATTTTCCTCAGCGGGACCATTGCTTTCCGCTGTGGGATATGATAAACTGAACAAAACTGGAGGTGACCCATTTGAAAGCATTGATCGGCATGAGCGGCGGCGTGGACAGCGCCGTGGCCGCCTGTCTCACCGGCCAGGCCGGCTATACCTGCATCGGCGCCACCATGCGGCTCTACACCGGCCAGGACGGGATGTGCTGCAGCGAGGACAATATCGGCGATGCCCGCAGCGTTGCCCAGAGAATGGGCATCGAATTCCACGTCATCGACCTTTCCGATGCATTCCGGGAGCTGGTCATGGCGGATTTCGCCCGCTGCTATCAGCAGGGTCTGACCCCTAATCCCTGCATCCAATGCAACCGCCAGCTAAAATTCGGTCTTTTCCTTCAGTCGGCCCGGGAAATGGGCTGCGACAAGATCGTCACCGGCCATTACGCCCGGATCCATACCCTGGAAAACGGCCGGCTGTGCCTGCGGAAAGCGGCGGATGAAGGCAAGGACCAGACCTATTTCCTGTACACCCTGACCCAGGAACAGCTTGCCCACACCCTCTTCCCCTTAGGCGGCCTCACAAAGGCCGAGGCCCGGCAGATCGCCCTGGACCAAGGCTTTATCAACGCCCGGAAGCGGGACAGCCAGGACATCTGCTTCGTCCCCGACGGGGATTACCGGGCCTTTTTGGAGCGTTTTACCGGTCAAAAAGCGGCCCCCGGTCCCTTCCTGGACGAAAACGGCCGGGTAGTGGGTACCCACCGGGGCGCCGTAGGCTATACCATCGGCCAGCGCAAGGGCCTGGGCCTGGCCATGGGCGCGCCGGTCTACGTTTGCGGCAAGGATATGGCCGCAAACACCGTCACCGTAGGGCCCAATTCCTCCTTGTTCCACCGGTCCCTGGTGGCCGGAGATTGGAACTGGATGGCCTTCGATACCCTCACCGCGCCCCTGCGCTGCGCCGCCAAGGTCCGCTCCCGGATGGACGCCCAGCCGGCCACCGTCTACCCCGGTGACAACGGCACCGCCCGGGTGGTATTCGACGAACCCCAGCGGGCCATCACCCCCGGCCAGGCCGTGGTCCTCTACGACGGTGACCTGGTCATCGGCGGCGGGACCATTCTCGGTCTCAGCGAATAAAAAATGCCCGACAGAGCCATGGCCCTGTCGGGTATTGCTTTTCTCAATGCCAGCCGGCCACTTCCTGCTCGGTACGGCGGGTGCGGCCCAGCAGTTCCACGGCGGCGGTACGGACGTCCGCGCCCTGGTAGAGGACCTTGTAGGCCGCTTCGGTAATGGGCATATCGATGCCCTGGGCCCGGCCCAGTTCATAGGCGGACTTGGCGGCATAGTAGCCTTCCACCACGGCGCCCACTTCATCCATAGCCTCCTGAACGCCCTTGCCCCGGCCGATGAGGATGCCGGCCCGGCGGTTCCGGGAATGCATGGAGCAGCAGGTCACGATCAGGTCACCCACACCGGCCAGACCGGCGAAGGTATCCTTCTGGGCCCCCAGGGCGACACCCAGACGGGCGATCTCCGTCAGACCCCGGGTCATGAGCATGGCCTTGGTATTGTCACCGAAACCCAGGCCGTCGGTGATACCGGCGCACAGCGCGATGACATTTTTCAAAGCGGCGCCCAGCTCGGCGCCCACGGGATCGGGGCTGGTATAGATCCGGAGGGTATCGGACATAAAGGCATCCTGTACCAGCTCCGCCAGCTCCTGCCGCCGGCAAGCCGCCAGCAGGCCGGTGGGAATATCCAGGGCCACTTCCTCCGCATGGCTGGGGCCTGTCAGGACCACCACGGGTCTGCCGGTCTCCTCTTCCACCACCTGGCTCATCCGCAGGTGGGTATCGGCTTCCAGGCCCTTGGTGACCGAGACCACCACCGCCTTTTCAGAAACATAGGGCGCCACCCCCCGGCAGACGCTCCGCAGGGGAAACGAGGGACTGGCGATGACCACCAGGTCACAGCCGGCGGCGCAGGCATACTCTCCGCTGATCTTCAGCTCCGGGGGCAGTACCGCCCCGGGCAGGCGGATATTGAGCCGCTCCTGCTCCATCTGGGGGATCAGTTCCTTTTCAAAGGTCCACATGGTCACATCGTGACCATTTTTGCACAGGCGAATGGCCAGGGCAGTACCCCAGGCGCCACTGCCGATCACTGCAGCTTTCATTGTTTTCTTCCTTTCCCGAAGAGGTTGGTTTTCCGCTCCTGACCTTTCAGCAGACGGTTGATATTTTCCCGGTGCATCCAAAGGGCCAGACCTGCCATAAACAGACCGCACAGCATCACGATCCACTCACCGAAGTGGAACACCGCAAAGCCGATGCCAAAAGCGGCGGAACCCAGAACCGAACCCAGGGATACATACTGGGTCAGGCCGTATGCCAGCGCAAATACCGCCAGGATCAGCAATGCCACACGCCAATCCAGGGTCAGCGCCACAAAAAAGCCGCTCAAAATGCCCTTGCCGCCCCGAAATCCCAGCAGGACCGGGAACACATGGCCCAGCATCACCGCCGCGCCGCCGATGGCGCCGCCCGCTGTGCCCAATCCGTAACGCTCCATCAGCAGGGAACCGGCCAAACAAGCCAGCACCGCCTTGCCGCCGTCAATGGCGATGACGGCCAGGGACTTTCCGGCGCCGTATGTGCGGATAAAGTTGGTCAGGCCGGCATTGCCGCTGCCCTGGTCCCGCACATCTTCATGGGCCACCAGTTGAGAAATGCAAACTGCGCCGTTCAGATTGCCCAGCAAATAGCCGATCAGCACCGTCAGCAAAACGGGAAGCCACATGGTTTATTCCTCCTTATCGCCCTTTTGGCGGATGGTTATGCGCACAGGGGTACCCTGCAGACCAAAGACCTCCCGGATCTGGTTTTCCAGATACCGCTGATAGGAGAAATGGAACAGCCGGGCATCGTTGCAGAAAATAACGAAGTGGGGGGGCTTGGTGCTGGCCTGGGTCATGTAGTAGATCTTCAGCCGGCGGCCCTTGTCCGTAGGCGGCTGGACCCGGGCGGTGGCGTCAGCCAGGACAGAGTTCAGGGCACCGGTGGTGATGCGGCTGGTGTTCTGGGCATGGACATCCTGGATCACCTGGAACAGCTTGTCCACACGCTGGCCCGTCAGGGCAGACAGGAACACCACCGGGGCGTAGGTCATATAGCTCAGGCCGTCCCGGACACCGGCTTCCTTATCCCGCATGGTGTTGGTCTGCTTGTCCTCCACTGCGTCCCATTTGTTGACCACGATGATGGCCGCTTTGCCGGCTTCATGGACCAGACCGGCGATCTTGGTATCCTGCTCCGTCACGCCGTCGTTGGCGTCCACCAGGATCAGGCACACGTCTGCCCGCTCGATGGCCGCCACGGTGCGCATATTGGAATACCGCTCGATGGCATCATCCACCTTACTCTTGCGGCGCATGCCCGCCGTGTCGATGAAGCAGTATTTTCCGGTCTCATTTTCAAAATAGGAGTCGATGGCATCCCGGGTGGTGCCGGCGATGTTGGATACGATGACCCGCTCCTCCCCCAGGATCCGGTTCAGGAGGCTGGACTTGCCTACATTGGGTTTGCCCACAATGGCCACCTTAATCACTTCATCCTCTTCCTCCTCCGCCTCCTCATCGGGGATATTCTCCAGGACCCAGTCCAGCATATCGCCGGTACCGTGGCCATGGATGGCGGAAGTTTCAAACAGATCACCGATACCCAGGGCGTAGAACTCGAACACATCGGGATTCACAAGGCCGATGGAGTCGCACTTGTTCACCGCCAGGCACACCGGCTTCCGGGATTTGCGGAGCATGGTGGCCACGTCCTGGTCCGCGGCGGTAACGCCGCTGCGGACATCCACCACCATGATGATGGCGTCGGCTAGTTCGATGCCGATCTCCGCCTGCCGGCGCATGAATTTCAGCATATCATTTTCGGTGCCCGGTTCGATACCGCCGGTATCCACCAGGGAGAATTTCCGGCCGCACCACTCGCATTCGCCGTAAATGCGGTCCCGGGTCACGCCGGGGGTGTCCTCAACGATGGAGGTCCGCTGCCCGGTCAGCTTATTAAAGAGCATGGATTTGCCCACATTGGGGCGGCCTACAATGGCCACCAAAGGCTTAGCCATGGGATCACATCCTTTCCGTCTGGAAATACTTTACATTATATTATGGCACAAAATGCTGTAGAAATCAATCACCTTGTGCCGGAGTTTTCGGAAGTTTTACAAGTAAGGGAAATTGTTGTTTACAGGTATAGGAACGTTTCTTGCCCCCCGCATTTATGAGGGGGGTGCCCCGGTGGGCACACTGGGGCGGGGGGAGCAAAAATCGGACAATATACCGAACTCCCCCAGTCAAAAATCGGTTCGAAGAGCCGATTTTTGCCAGCCCCCTCTTGAAAGCGGGGGCCAAGATTGCGCCGCAGGGCGGCGCTCGGCGGCCATTGGCCGCCGCCATAGCTACAAAGCTAAACAACAATTTACCTATTCAATCTACATAAGGAAAAAGAGGAAGGCGAAGCGCCTTCCTCTGCGTTTTTCCTGCCTTAGTCAGCCTTGGCAGCCAGAACCTGACGGCCATTGTAGGTACCGCAAGCCTTGCAAGCTCTGTGAGGGACGATAACCTCACCGCACTTGGGGCAAACAGCCACGCTGGGAGCGGACAGCTTCCAGTTGCCGCCACGGCGCTTATCGCGACGGGCCTTGGACACTTTACACTTGGGGACAGCCATGGATGACACCTCCTTGGTCAAACTGCTTTTGCAGCATTCTTGTGGATTTACTTATCGAGAAGCTGCTTCAAAGCAGCAAAACGGGGATCGATCTCCTTCTGGCAGGTGCAGCGGTCCGTATTCAGGTTCCGGCCGCATCCGCAGCACAGTCCCTTACATTCCGGCATGCACAGCAGCTTGGAATCCATATTCAGGACGAAAACCGTCCGGACGATGTCCTCCAAATCGGCGCTGTCTCCCTCCAGAGGGAATACCCATTCATCTTCGTTCTCTTCGTCGGCAAGTTCGGTGACCAGCACCACATCGATGGGATGGATCACATCCTGATCGAACTCCGTGGCGCAGCGGTCGCAAACGCCGTGGATGGTTGTGCGGATCTCGCCTTTCATCACCAGGACACCGGCGGTATTACGCACCGTACCCTCGGCCACCACCGGCTCACTTACCGGATGGCACCGGCCGTATTGAAGATCACTCAGATCCACGCTGGTGGAAAAAGAGACCGATGCACCGGGACTGTCAATGATCTTGGAAAGTCCTAAGAGCATACTTCTCCCCCTCCTCGCAGTCATGCCTTGATATTATATAGGCATTCGTGCCATTTGTCAAACATTATTTTCCCCAAAATTGCAATTTTTTTGCGATCCTTTGTGCAGCAAGATGCAGTTCTACCCTGCGGGAGGCGGACATACCCTATACAAAGCGCATAAGGAGGCTGACTTATGGAAAACATTTATGAAATGATCGCCGCCCGGACCGGCGGAAACATTTATGCCGGGGTGGTGGGCCCCGTGCGTACCGGCAAGTCCACCCTCATCAAACGGATCATGGAGGAACTGGTGATCCCCGGCATCACAGATCCCTACCGGGCGGAGCGGGCCAGGGACGAATTGCCCCAAAGCGGCAGCGGCAAGACCATCATGACATCCGAACCGAAATTCGTCCCGGAGGAAGCGGTGGAGATCTCCCCCGACGGCCAGGTGAAACTGCGGCTGCGGATGATCGACTCCGTGGGTTACATGGTCAACGGCGCCGTGGGGGCCGAAGAGGAGGGCGTCCCCCGGATGGTGACCACACCCTGGTTCGACTACGAGATCCCCATGACCCAGGCGGCGGAGCTGGGTACAAAAAAGGTCATGGAGGAGCATTGCTCCATGGGCCTGGTAGTGACCACCGACGGCACCGTCACCGACATCCCCCGCGCCGATTACATCGAAGCAGAAGCCCGGGCCATCCGGGATATGCAGGCCACGGGCAAACCCTTCTTGGTGATCATCAACAGCCGCCATCCCGGCGGCAGCGAGGCCCGGGCCGTAAAAGAATACCTGGCCGCCCAGTTCGGCGTGGATGCCGCCATTGCCGATTGCCAGGCTCTGGATCAAGAGGGCATCGCTGAGCTTCTGAAGGATCTGCTCTACGCCTTCCCCATGCAGCAGCTGCGGGTGCATCTGCCCCGGTGGATGGATGCTTTGGAACCGGATCATCCGGTAAAGCAGGCTCTTTACAGCGCCCTTCTGGGCCAGGCGGAACAGATCCGCACCCTGGGCCAGGTCCGGACCGCCCTGGAGCCTCTGAAAGAACTGGAATCGGTAACGGATATGACTCTGCGGCCCATTGATCTGGCCACCGGCACCGCGGAGTGCGTCCTTTCCTTCCCGGAGAGTCTGTTCTATCAGATCCTCAGCAGCAAAGCAGGGGTGCCCATTGACAGCGACGCCCAATTGGTGTCCCTGCTGGAGCAATGGTCCGCCATCAAGGCAGACCACGACCGGATCGCCGATGCCCTGGCCGCGGTCCGGGCCACGGGTTACGGTGTGGTAATGCCCTCCGCCGACGAAATGACCCTGGAACAGCCGGAACTTTTGCGGAAAAACGGCGCATTCGGTGTCAAACTGAAGGCCGGCGCCCCCTCCATCCACATGATCCGGGTGGACATCGACACGGAGATTCAGCCTATGGTGGGCAACGAGCAGCAATCCCAGGATCTCATCGCCTACCTGGCGGGGGAAGATCCCGACAAGCTGTGGGAGAGCCATATTTTCGGCAAATCGGTCTACGAGCTGATCCAGGAGGGCCTCACCGCCAAGGTCATCCGCCTGCCGGAGGATGTGCGGTCCAAATTCCGGGGCACCCTGACCAAGATCGTCAACGAAGGTGCCACCGGCCTGATCTGTCTGATTCTGTAAATTGTTGTTTACAAACCTTCTCCCTGGGGAGAAGGTGGCCCGAAGGGCCGGATGAGGGGGTGCACGAAGAGAAGATTCCCCCTCATCAGTCACAAAAATGGGTTCCGATGTACCCATTTTTGTGCCAGCTTCCCCCTGGGGGGAAGCTTTTGGCGCCGCATTTGCGGCGCTCGGCGGCCATCGGCCGCCGCCCTGCATTTGAAACGCTAAACAACAATTTATCATCCCATCCAGCCCCATCCGGGGGCTGGATATTTTTCCGTACCCTCTATTTGTTAATTTTTCCATTTTCCCCTTTACCGGCGGCGGGTTTCGTGTTAGAATAACTCTAATTGCACACAATAACAATGTAGGTGATGAAAATGAAAATTCCGAAACTCAATGACCGCAAGTGGGTCTACCTGCTTCTGTCCTTCGCAGCTCCCTGCCTGAGCATGCTGCTTCTGATGCTGGTGGCGCAGTATACCCCCTTCGGCGACCGCTCCATGCTCTACTCCGATATGTGGCACCAGTATTACCCCTTCTTCTGCTCCTTCCGGGAGGCTCTCCGCAGCGGCGAGAGTCTGCTGTATAACTGGCAGATCGGTATGGGCGTGGACTATCTGGGCCTGATCGCCTATTACCTGGCTTCCCCCCTGAACCTTTTGAGCGTGCTGATCCCCGATGGCTGGGTCCAGGGATACTTTGGCATGCTGATGCCCCTGAAGCTGGGTTTCGCCGGCCTCTTCTTCGCCTATTTCCTGAAGAAGCTGTTCAAGCGCAATGATCTGTCCCTGCCGCTGTTCGGCTGGTTCTACGCCATGTGCGCCTGGGCATTGGGTTATCAGTGGAACGTCATGTGGCTGGACACCTTCGCCCTGCTGCCCCTGGTGGTGCTGGGTACCGTTTCCCTGATGCGGGAGCGGAAATTCATTCTCTACACCGTGGCTCTGTTCTTCAGCATTTTCTGCAACTATTATATCGGCTTCTTCATCTGCATTTTCGTATTTTTGATCTTCTTCTGCTATCAGATCTGCTGCTGCCGCAGCATCAAGCGGTTTTTTGCGGATCTGGGCCTCATTGCCGCCTTCTCCATCCTGGCCATCGGCATGACCGCCATCCTGGAGCTGCCGGCCCTGGCCGCTCTGCAGACCACCTATTCCAGCGTCAACTCCTTCCCAGAGAATTTCGCCATGAATATCGTGGATTCCAAGCTGATCACCGCCGCCAAGGATGCCTGGTCCGCATATAAGTCCACCAAAGAGGCCGGTGATCCCGGCACCTTTGGTCTGTGGCTGACGGCCATGAAGGAGTCCATCCCCCCCATCCTGACGGGTATGAAGCAGGTGGCCGGCAATATGGGCGGCGGCCTGGAGCCCACCTTCAAGGAAGGCCTGCCCAATCTGTACTGCGGTGTGGG
>SVLA01000043.1 GCA_015068175.1 Oscillospiraceae bacterium | reverse complement strand
GGTCCGTGGGCAGGAAGGATCCGTTTTTCAAGGTCAGGGACGCCAGAACGTTCCCTTCTTCCACCACCACGGCGCTGACCGTGGTGGTGCCAATATCAAGACCAAGCAGTTTCATAAAGGTTCCTCAGCAGCAGGTGGATTGGGGATCCAAACGCAGGATGATATCCTCCTGAATGGCAGGGCTCAAATCCAGGAAGTTGACAAAGGTGCCGTGGATGCGCATGATGTACACGCCGTTGGGCGCATACTTCCTGGGATTGGCCAGGACCTTCCGCAGAGTATCAGCGGTGGTCACGTTCACATACAGATAGAAGGGCGCGCGCTTGGGATTGCCGGCATTGAAGAACAGCGGCTTCAGAACACGCTCATAGAACTGAACGCCCTTGCCTTCATTGGTCTCGGCGGTGAAATATTTGGGATCGATGCCGAAGTGGGAGGCACAGCCGCCATTCATCTTCTCGAAGGGAAGCTGCATGGTGGAAAGGGTGCGGAAACCCAGACCGGAATCGGCGTTGCTGAACAGCGGGTCGATGCCGTAACCCATCATTTCCCGGGCACCGCGGCCATCAGGCGTTGCGCCCACCCAGTAACCGTAGGTCAGATGGGTGGAAGGAGAACTCCAGTCCGGCCGGAAGGGGTTGCCCAGATAGTTCTTCAGGGCGGCTACCATGTCAGACACACGGCTGGCGACCTCGGCAGCCTCCCGATCCACCTCGGGAATATTGTTGCCGTACTTGGGGCAGGACTTCAGGTAATCCCGCAGTTCTTCGAAGCCTTCAAAGTTGCACTTGCAGGCGGCGATCAGCTTCTCCGCATCCTCGGGACGGTCCTTCAGCAGGTGATCCACAGCCACAAAGGAGTCGGCGATCACGGACAGGCCGTGGATCAGACAGCCGCTGCCATTGTAGGGGGTGCCCTGATGTGCGCAGTCACGGACATCGTAGCCGGTCTCCAGGCCGCCTTCGAAGCAGCTCAGGAAGGGCACCGGCAGCAGCGACAGGGCCCGGGATGCGCCGTTGGCGGCATCAGCCATCAGGTTGCAGAAATGCTGCAGGTTGTCATAGAACAGCGGCCGCAGATTTTCCAGGATGTACTTGGCATCATGGTTGGTCTGGGGGCCGATGGCGGCGCCGGTAATGGCAGACTTGCCACCGGTCAGAGTCAACTCCAGGACCTTAGCCATATTCAGCCAGCTGTTGGTAGTATTGGCGTTATCCTTGCCCATAATCAGGGGTTCCTGGCAACCGGCCACGGAGTAATTGGGCAGGTCCTCCTCTGCTACGCCATGCTCACGCAGGGTCTGGAACAAAGAGTCGTCGTTAAACAGAGAGGGCGTCAGGACGCCGGGGGTGAAGAAGAAGCGGCCCAGTTCCTCATACAGCTTGGCGGGCGTGCCGCTGTGGAGTTTGACGGACAGAATGGGCTGGGGCAGATTCATGTCATAGTATGCATCCAGGATGGCATAGCTCATCTCATTGGTCAGGTCGGTGCCGTCCGTATCCTTACCGCTGATGAGGACGTTCTGGGAGATGGCCCAGCTCCGCTCACCGACGTTGAAGAACACCAGGAAATGCTTGAACAGCGCTGCGGCCTCGTCCCGGCTCAGATCATCCATGGCGCGGTAAGGCTCAAAGATGCGGTCTGCATTACCCACGGAGAATGCAAAGGGGTTGGGGGCCTGCTCGATGCACATGATCTGCCACAGCAGGACATAGGACTGCATGGCTTCCAGCAGATTCTCAGCGCCGTTTTCCGGCACCTTGCGCAGCGTCTTGACCATCAGCTCCAGCTCGGCCTTGCGCTGGGGCGCGGCATCGGCCATCTGGCTCCGGGCCAGATCCGCATAGCGGCGTGCCAGCTTGACAGCGCAAGCCAGGCTGCGCTTCATGGCCTGCAGATTGCCCACCTGCTCTTCCGTCAGACCGCCGGCGGCGATCCTGGCATCGATGCCATCCATCAGGGCCTTCACGCCATGCTTCAGCGCAGGCTTGAAGTCGGGGATCATGTGGCCGGTGACCTGCTCGATGAAGAAGGCCACTTCGTCGGTATACTCGCCGTAGGTACCGTAGACCTTATTCAGGGCCTTGACGTAAGGTGTCTTGGCATAGCGGCTGCGCATAGCGGCGATCCGCTCCGCGCTGACCTCATCGGTGGCCGTGGCATAGTCATACACTTCCAGGGGATCGCAGTAACCCCGGAAGGTCTCCACCCGGAAGGCGGGGTTGATCAGGGCATAGCTGGCCGCAAAGGCATCCCGCTGAGAGCCGGCCAGGATGGCATGTTCGCTGATCTCGATGGGCAGCTTTTCGATGACGGCCTCCAGCTCTGCGGCTGCCCGCAGTTCGGGATGGGTCTCGGTGCAGTTTTCGCCGGCGTCAGCGGCAATCTCCTTGGCCAGGAACCAGCCATTGAGGACCTTGTGTGCTTCACGCTCCTCAGAAAACAGAGCCTTTGCTTTCCGGGTCAGCGCGTCATGATTGATGGTTTCAAACAATTCCATATGTTATGATCCTTTCCGAAATGATTTTCAGGGTTTTGATTATGTATGAATCATGGTCAAGCCCGCCGCTTCCAGGATCTCCGAAAAACGTCTGACTTGTTCCTTGGTTACCTTCGCCTCAGCGGTCATGGTGTAATCCAGCCCCAGGGAAGCATACTTATCCTTCCCGTATTCGTGGTAGGTCAGCAATTCCAGCGTCGCTTTGCCTGCCACACCCAAGCTGGAAAACAAGGCTCCGAACCCATGGGCATCGGCTTCGCCGGCATTAAAATCGCCCACCAGCGGGATCCGCAGAGCAAGTTCCTGCCCCATTTGGATGGCCGCCTCAATATTTTCCACCGTAAAGTGATTGGGCAAGCCGGTCACTTTTTGATGGATCGCGGGATCGTAATGTTTGATGTCCATGATCAGCAGATCCAGCACTGGAAACAGCTCCGGGAGCCGCTTGCAGAGACCGTTGGTCTCGATGCAGGTATGGATCCCGTGGTGGTGGAGTTTGGTCAAAAATTCCTTCACCGCGTCAAACTGCAAGGTCACTTCACCGCCGGTCAGGGTCACACCGCCGCCGTCAAAAAACATCATTTGACTGCGCAGAACTTCGTCCACCAGTTCATCCACGGCATAAGCCGTGCCTCCCCGGAGGGCCAACCCTTCGGGGTTGGAGCACCATGGGCATCGCAAATTGCATCCCTGCAGATGGTACACCAGCCGGTTTCCGGGGCCATCCTGGGAAAAATTGAATCCTTTTTGAAAGACATGAATCATACCATTTCACATCCCTTCCCAAGTGTAGTATAGCAGTTCCAACAGCAAATGTCAATCCAATTGACACAACAAAATCTGCCGAAAGTGCTTTTCATAAAAAATCGGGAAGCTCAATGCGCTTCCCGATCTGAAGATGAACTTATTTTTTCTTCCAGGCGATAACGATGGCCACAACTGCCGCCACCGTGACGCCCATCAGCACGATCCACAAAATGCCCTCCTGGGAAAGTCCCGACCCATTGGGCTGGGGTTCCCCGGGGTCCTCCGTCGGTTCCGTTCCCTCTGCAGGCTGGGTGGGATCCAACGGTACCGTCGGCTCTTCAGGTACCGTTCCCCCGCTTCCGTCCGGCTCCGTAGGTGCCGCCGGGGCAGAAGGTTCCGTAGGATCCGTCGGCGCTGTGGGCTCGGTAGGCTCGTTAGGTGCGATCGACTCCGTCGGGGTCTCCGGTTCGGTGGGATCCATGGGTTCCGTCGGGTCCATCGGATCCGCCGGCTCCGTGGGTACATCCTTTTCATAGGAAGCGCTCAGGGCCCCTGCCAAAAGCACATGGGCCGTAGTTGCCGCTGTCATGATCTGGTTGGGCGTGGAGCCGATATTCAAGCCGTTGTTGTTATAGCCCTTGCCCCAATTGTTTCTGCCGTCCGTGGTATACTCCCCTTGGGAAGGATAACCCAGAGAGCTGGGTTCCCGGGGGCCCAGCCATGCGGCCGAATAATAGCCATCTTCAAAGCAGGCATTTTCCAGCACCGCACTGACCGTAGCATCCAGCGCACGCTGTGCCACATCGGAGGCGATCCCCTTCCGGATCACTTCCCGCACGAACATCCCCAGGAAGAAGGTGTTGTTCCAGGCATCCCGGTCGTTCAAATAGGCACCGTTGGCGTAGGTTTCATAGCGCACGATGCCCAAGACGGTCTGCTCCGCCTTGTCGGTGTTGCCCATCAGCGCATTGAGTACAGCCATGCCCATATTGCCTGCCAGATAGCTGACAGAGCCGGCCTCTCCGATGCCATATGGATTTCCTGCACCGTCGGCGCCGGCTTTGGACGCACCGCACCAATAAATGCCGTCGGGGCGCCGCAGGACATTTTCCAGGCCGTTATAGATATCCAAATACCGCTTTTCAATGGTGGCATCCGGCTCGATCACGTTCAGATAGTAACCCGCCACGGCCATGGTGGCGCCGTACAGGCTCACATCCTGCTTTGCGGCAGTGTAGGAAAGGCCACCCAGATCTGTGCTGTAGAATGTCTCGTAACTGTTGTTGAACAAACCCTTGGCCAGTTTCAGGCAGCGATCCGATGCGGCCGTATTCCCCAGATCCCGGTTGTATGCGTAGCCCAGAATATAGCACATCACATTCCAGGCACAGTCATCCATGGCATAGTTGGGAGCCGCTGCGGCGGTGGTCAATTGCTTCTCCGTATAGCCGGAGATCAGCATATTCACGGTGTTGGCAATGATCTGCGCCACCGTTTTCCACTCTTCAGATCCCTTTTCCAGGGTGTGGGCATAGGTATCCATAGCCATCATCATGACGGTGCTTTCCCACACCTCACCCACGCCGCTGACCGAAACGGTCTGCCCGGTATTGGTCAGGTCTCCGTTTTTGAAACCCCAGCGCACGGGGCTGATGCGGTTGTTGGTTTTGTCCACATAGTTCTTTACCAAATTGTCAAAGGTCTGCTTCGCCAGAGCCGTATAGTCACGCTGTTCCGTTTCGGCTGTGACCTCCACATTAGTGATCCGCACCGCAGAGCGCTCCGTACCAGCGCCTACCCGGGAGATCCGCTCCATGACCGCCGCATTGATCTTTTGGGTCACCGTCTTGCGGTAGCCGCTGTCGCCGGTAATGGACAGCGCGATCTCCGTATCGGACTTCTTTTGCAGTGTGACCGTGAAGGCTTCATCCTCCGCAGCGACCCAATCGCTGTCCATCCAGATATCGTCCCAGCCGGTTCCGCTGGCGGTCTGCCAGGTAAATTTCACCTTCTTATCCGCCGCCAGATGCTCCATGGTCAACAGTACCACAGATCCGCGCTGACTGTCCATGAGGATCATGCGGCACACGGTACGGCCGTTGTTGGCCGTGGAAACCGGGCGGAAAGTCATGGACGCATACCATTGCTCCGACAGCTTTTCGGTCATGTACACAGCCTTGGCATCAGCGCCGTCCTTTTCGGAGGATTGGATCCAGATGCCCTCTTGCCCATTGACGCCGGAAGTCCAGTTGGTCTGCTCACGCCATTGACCGTTGCCAAGGAATTCAAAATGTTCACCCACCGTCAGAGGGATCACATTGAGATTATAGTCCACCGCCGGTCCCTGGTCGTTTCCGTCGCCGGTGATCTCCACCCGGAACCCATCGATGGTGATACTGCCGCCCCGGTACAAGCCGATCTCCACATTGGACTCGCCCTTCACCGGCGTAGCCGTGTAGACCAGGGATTTATTTTCCCCTGCGCCGGTCAGGGTGTACTTCAGGTCGCCGCCTTTGCTGCGCTCAATGCACACATGGACTTTCGTCCCTTTCGCCGCCATCCAATCGATCATTTTTCCGGCCAGCTTTACAAATACCTGATCGCCGTTGCCGTGATTGCCATCCAGTTCCAGGACAACGCCCATGATCTGGATGTAGGGACTGCTGATATTACTGCCCACGATGTCCATTTCGATCCGGAAATTCCGCATATCCGTCAGGCAATCTTTCCAAATCCGCTTGTTGATCATCTTGTTGAAATCGCCGGTGATCGTCTGTCCCTTCATAGACCAGCCGGTCAGATCGTTTCCGTCGGAGATCCAGCCTTCCGCTGCCAGCGTTCCGGATGCATTACCCGTGGATACCAGCAGGCATCCCAGCAACGATACCACCAGCAGCACACTAACCAATCGCTTCATGGTCTGTCCTCTCAGTTTTTCTTGGTTTTCTTCAGTTCCACCAGGATCACAACGGCGGCCGCCAGCACCACCGCCACCAGGACCAGCGTCAATACGGTGTTGGTGTCCAGCTTGAATTCCGCCTTCGGCTGCGGCAGTTCATTGCCCAGATTCAGTTGATAAGTCTTGGTGGTCTTGCCGTCTCCGGAGGTCACCTTGATCTCCACGGTGCCGCCCCTGGACATAAAGGTATTGCCGGTCAAGGCTTCGCCGTTCACACTCACCAAGGCATTGGGTGCTACATCCAGACGGACGGTGACCGCATCGGTCAGGGTGCCGCCGATGGCATAATCCGTAATATCCGGGTTAAATACCGGCCATATAGCCTGTCTCTCAACAGACAGTCCCACCAGTGAAGCATCGGTGTTATCATACTTTTGATTCAGCGCGGCTGCCAGCAGCACATGGGCCGTGGTGGCGCTGGTCATGATCTGCTGGGGCGTGGAGCCGATGTTCAGTCCGTTATTATTGACTTGAACACCCCAATGGTTGCGGCCCTCCGTAGAATACTCACCCTGGGAAGGATAACCCAGGGAACTGGGTTCCTTGGGACCGGACCAGGAAGCGCCATAGTAGCCGTCATCGAAGCAGGCATTTTCCAGGATCATGGTCACGGTGGCATACAGCGCCCGGTCTGTATGGCCGTCAGCGATGCTCTTGCCCATGACTTCCCGGACGAACATACCCAGGAAGAAGGTATTGTTCCAGGCATCCCGGTCGTTCATAAATGCGCCGTTGTTATAGGATTCAAAACGGGTGATGCCCAGCACCGTTTCATACGCCTTTTCCTCGTTGCCCAGGAGCATATTCAGCACCGCCATGGCCATATTGCCGCCGATGTAAGTACAGGAACCGCCCTCACGAATGCCGTAGGGATTATCGGCGCTGCCGGCTCCATTCTCATTGACACCCATCCAGTACAGTCCGTCCGGTCGGCGCAGCAACGTCTCCAGGCCGTTGTAGATATCCTCAAACTGGGACTGGACCTTTTCATCGGGCTGGATCAGGTTGATATAGTAACCGGCAAGAGCCAATGTCGCAGCATACAGATCCAGGCCGGTTTTTTCTTCCGTGTAGCACAGACCGCCCAGATCAGCGTTATAGAACGTATCATAGGCGCTGTGGAACAGCTTCTTGGCATAACGGTAGCACAGGGCAGAGTCCTCTTCATTGCCCAGGACCTTATTATAATAGTAGCCCAACAGCAGGCACATGGTGGTCCAGCCAGTGTCGTCCATGGCCCAGTTGGGGGTCACCGCTGCCGTGGTGATCATGTTTTCTGGATAGTAGTCCGTCAGCATTTTTACCGTGTTGGTAATGATCCGGGCCGCCGTCAGGTATTCCTCGGAACCCTGCTCCAGGGATTGTGCGTAAGTATCCAGCGCCATCAGCATCACCGTATGCTCCCAAACGGAGCCGGCGCCTTCAAAGGAAGCCGTCTTGCCCGTATTGGTCACCTGGCCGTTGTGGAAACCCCAGGTCACGGGATACAGACGGTTTCTCTCGCTGTCCAGGTAGTTTTTCATCAGATTCCGGTAGGTCTCCCGGGCCAGCTCCGCATAATCGCGGATGATCTGGGTGGCGCCCACCCGGAAATTGGTAAACCGCACCACGGATTTCATCGCCAGGACACCGAAATAGCTGATATCCTTTATGGTCTCATCCGCCACCGTTACCGTGGCCGAAGCGGTATATCCCCGGTCGCCCACAACGGTCAGCTTCAGTTCTCCGCCGACGATCCGATCCAACCGGAAATTGCAGGTGGTATCCTCCAGCACAAGAGCCTCGCTCTCCCACAAGGTGACCCAACCCTCATCTTGTCTTTCCTGCACCGCAAACTTCCATGTGCCCGCTGCCTTGGTATATTCCACATTCACGGTCACCAGATCGGCCTTATCTTTCCGCAAAAGGCGCAGTTGGGCCACGGTCACGCCCTCATTTTCAGTAGAAATAGGGGTCACGGCGCAATTAGCCAGCCATTGGTCGCCCAACTTCTCCTGCATATAGACCGCGCCGGCATTGGGGCCGTCGGCGCTATCGGACTGCAGCCAAATACCCTCCTGGGCATTACTGCCCCAAGTCCAGGCCGTTTGGGCATTCCAGGCGCCGTTGCCCTTGAAATCAAAGGGCTGATCGATCAGAATGTCCACCACATTGTGGTTGTATGTATCCGGATCCGGCGGCTCCACCTTGGGGATCTCAAATTCCGCGATGTCATCGGCATCCGGCGCGCCCACGGAGAAATTCTCCACAGTCACCACACCGCGGTACAGGCCGATCTCCACCGTCGCATCCTTGGACCGGACCGGTGCATTGTAGATCTGGGCCGCGTCATTGCCGGCGCCGGTGAGCTTGACCTGCATCTCGCCGCCATTGACGCGCAGGACCTTCACATGGACACGGGTGCCCTGAGCATCCATCCACTTCTGGCCCTGGTCCGCCACCTTCACATACACCTGGTTGCCGGTGCCGCCATGGCCGTTCAGATCAATCACGTTGTTCAGGATCTTGATATAGGGGCTGCTTTCCTTGCTGCCGGTGATATCCACTTCCAGCACAAAGTTCTGAATATCTTCAATGCAGACATTCCGCAGCCAGTTGCTGTACATCTCACTGAACACGCCGCTGATCTTCCCATCCTCCAGGGTCCAGCCGGCGTAGTTCTCATCTCTGGCGGCCCAGGCGGATCCTTCCCAACCGTCGGCCAATACCGTGGCCGGCAGCAGCGTCAGCAATACCGCCAGTACCAGGCCCATGCTTATCAGTTTTTTCATTTTAATCCCTCTTATTTTCCGCTTACTTTTTCTTCTTCAGTTCGATCACGACGAACACAGCCGCCAGGATCACCACCGCCACCAAAACCATCACCAGGATCGTATTGGTGTCCAGTTGCAGACCGGTGGGCAGGGGCGGCAGTTCCTCGCCCAGATCCAGATTGTAGGTTCTGGTGGTCTTGCCGTCACCGGAGGTGATCTTGATCTCCACGGGGCCTCCCCGGGAAGTAAAGCTGTCGCCGTCGATCTTTTCGCCGTTCACGGTCACCACCGCCTGGCTGGATACATCCAGGTGCACCGTTACCGTGTCCTCCAAAGCGCCCAAAATAGCGTAGGAGGTGATCTCCGGATTGCAGGCCGGCCAAGTATTCTGTCCCTCCACGGACAGACCCAGAAGATCCGCGCCGGTGTTGTCATACTTCTGATTCAGCGCCGCCGCCATGACCACATGGGCGGTGGTAGCGGAAACCATCATCTGGATCGGCACCTGGCCCACGTGCAGGCCGTCATTCCAGGCGCCCTGACCCTTGGGGCTGCGGCCCTCGTAGGTGTAATCCACATTCAGCGTGCCAACGGAGGGCCAACCCACGGAACTGGGTTCCCAGGGGCCGATCCAGCTGGCGGAATAGTAACCGTCCTCCATGACGCAGTTTTCCAGGATCTGATTTGCGGTGGCATACAGCATCCGGTCCGCATGCCCGTCGGCACCGCCGCGGCCCATGAAATCGCTGACAAATACGCCCATGAAGAAGGTATTGGTCCAGGCATCCCGGTCATTCAGGAAGCGGCCGTTGCTGTCGGACTCATACCGTGCGATGCCCAGGAACGTCTGCATGGCCTTCTCCTCATTGCCCATCATCATATTGATGGCGGCCATGCCCAGGTTGGTGCTCAGCAGCATGCAGGCGCCGCTTTCGCTGATGTTATAGGCATCATTCCGTTCGATATAGACGTGATTGGGGGTCATATCGCACCAATACAGACCATCGGGACGGCGCAAATAGGTCTCCATGCTGTTATAAATGTCCATGGTGCGTTCTTCAATGGCTCCGTCATCCGGATAGATCTCGCACAGATATACACCGGCCAGCAAAACTGCCGTACTGTAGCCGCTGGGACCCAGGGTCGCCTCGCTGTAGGTCAGGCCTTCCGCCACGGTGTAATCATAGAACACATCATAAATACTGTTGAACAAGTCCTTGGCATACTCCAGGCACTGCTGTGCCTTGTCATTGTTGCCCAGGGCCTTATGATACTGATAACCCTTCAGCAACGCCACCACGTTCCAGCCGCTGTCATCCATCAGGTAATTGGGGGTCTCGCCGGCGGTGCGCATATTGTTTCCGTAGAAATCAATAAAGCCGGAAACCGTATTGGAAATAATGGTGGCGACCTCTATATACGCCTCGGAACCTTCTTCCAGGGTCTGGGCATAGGTATCCAGCGCCATGAGCATCTGGGCGCTTTCCCATACTTCGCCGGGGCCATTCACGTTGGCAGAAACCTTGCCGGTGTTGGTATTGGTGCCGGAGGGCAGGCCGTGGCGCACAGGCACCAGGCGCATCTTCTCCTCTTCCAGGAAGTTCTTCATCAGGTTTTCATAGGTCTGCTGGGCCATGGCATTATAGTCCACATCGGCCATGGTGGCGCCCACACGGAAATTGTTGAAGCGCACGGCTCCGCTTTCCGCCGCCAGGCCGGCATAGGTGACAGCATCCAGCTCTTCCGCCGTCGCATCCACCGTCTTGGCCAGGACAAAGCCGTGGTCGCCCAGGACTTCGATCCCGATCTGGGTATCCGACAGTCGGTCCAGCCGCAGGTTCAGCACCTTGTCTTCCACGTTCCGCGCCTCGTCGGTCCACAGATCCTGCCAGCCTTCTTCCGCCGCCTTCTGCAGAGTCAACTGCCAATGCTTGTCCGCCGCCGTATACTGTGCCTTCAGCCGCAGTTGTTCCTTCTGCTGGGCATCGGTCAGCAGCACATAAGATACCGCATCGGTACCGTTTTCCGGTGCCACTGCGCTGTTCACCAGCCAATTGCCGGACAACTTCTCCCGGACATAGACCGCCTTTGCATCGGCGCCGTTCTCCTGACCGCTCAGCAGCCAGCTGCCCTGGGTCTCATCCTTGCCGGTGGTCCAGCCTTCGCCCGCAAAGTCAAAGCTCTCCTGGGGGTCCAGAGGGGTCACATTGCCGTTGACCAGTTCCACGTCTACTTCAGGGTAGGTCGTGGGGCCTTCGCCCTCTTCCGGCAAACGATAAGAGAAATTCTCCATGATCATCATGCCCCGGTTGGTGCCCACCTCCAGGGTGGCATCCTTGGAGCGCACCGGGGCCGTGTAGAGCATGGTGTAAGAACCATTGCCCGTCACTTCCACGGACAGATCACCGCCGTTGTAACGGGCGATCTTCAAATGAACTCTGGTATCTCTGGCGCTGATCCAGGTGCCGCGGGCATCGCCGACTTTCAGGAAGATCTGGCTGCCGTTGCCGTTGTTGCCGCCAACGCTGATGGATACATTCAGCACTTTGACATACGGATCACTGGTACGATCGCCCTGCATATCCAGTTCGATCACGAAATTCTTCGGGTCCTGGATCACATTGGTGCTGATCTTGTTGTAAGTACACTGATCATAATCGCAGCGGATGGTTTCACCTTCTACCGTCCATCCGGTAAAATCATCCTTGTTGATCGTCCATCCCAGATCTGCCGGCGTGGCAGCCAGAACCGTCATCGGCATCAGCGCCAGCACCAGCGCACAGACAATACACATACAGATCATTCTTTTCATAGCGGGACCTCCGTTGCAATATAATTACTATAGTTATCATACTACAAATTCCTATTTTGTCAATTCATTAAACAATAATCCCACAGCGCGTTGTCCCGGAATTGTGAGAATTCCACTAAGCGCTGTGGGATTTTTTGTGCATTTTTTCTTTCGATGCATATATTTTGTTATATCATTTTCTATGGCGGTCCCAGCTCCAGTCCGGCACACGCGCGCAGCTCTTGCCCTCAATAAACCGGCCGCCCACAAGCCATGTCTCCGGCACCCGCTTCCCTTCAATCTGTTGGGTCAGACATTGCACCGCCCGTACGCCCATGGCAAACTCGTCCTGCCGGATATGGGTGAACCATTCCTGCTCATCCACCCGGCTGGGGGCATCAAAACAGGCCACGGAATAATCCCTGGGCACCTCATATCCCAACTGCCGGATGGCATCGCAAACCAGTTTCCCCACCAGATAAGTGTGGGCCACCACCGCGGTGATCCCATGATTCTCCCGTAAAAAACCCACCAACTCCGCCACGTCCCGCACGCGGACACTCTGCCGGCTCATGCCCGGCAACATGGACCGCACATCGGTGAAGGTCATAGGCCGCAGGCCCATTTTCTCGCAGAACTCCCAGTATCCTTTGTATCGCTGCCCCACCGCTGTCGAGTTGGTACTGCTGGATACGAAGGCAATATTCCGATGTCCCAACTGATACAATTGGGTACAAAGTTCCTGTGTGGCCGCCAGGTTATTGGTGCTGACCAGGGGCACATCCAGACCGATGATCTCGCGGTCACCAAAAACCATGGGCACCCGATGGGGCAGTTCCGCAAATGCGCCGCTGCATCGGGTGGCATCATACAGCGGGATCATCACGATTCCCTGGACCCCGGCCCGGAGCAAATCCCGGGCCGCCTGCTCTTCCTGCTGCGGCACCAGGTACCCCATTTGGCAAACCACCAGGTATCCCTGCTTGCGGGCTTCCTCCATGACGCCCTGGATAAATCCCACGCCGAACATGGGACTGATATGGGCCATCATCAATCCGATGGTCCGCACCTTTTCCGGCATTGGCAGAACCTCCGACCCAATGCCGGGCCGGCGGCAAATATAACCCTGCTCCGCCAACATAAGAAGCGCCCGCCGGGATGTGATCCGGCTGACACCGTATATCTGGGCGATCTCGGTTTCCGGCGGCAGCATGGTCCCCGCAGCCAGTTTTCCGGACCGGATATCTGCCAAAAGCGCCTCATAAATCACTGCATAGGCAGGTTGCTTCGCCATAATCTTACCCTTTCCCACAAAAAGCAACCGCCGGAAGGGCCGAAGCCCTCCGGCGATCCGCATAGCCTTAAACCATCAAGAATCTTCCGAAGGCCACATCCGCGGCAGCCTGCACCCGGGCATCCTCCACCAGTCTTCTGGCTTCAGCACGCGCCGCTTTGCGCAGAGCTTCCGCATCGTCTTCCATCTTTTTAATCAGGTTCAGTTCTTCTG
>SVLA01000042.1 GCA_015068175.1 Oscillospiraceae bacterium | reverse complement strand
AGAATATGTCCGCTGTGGTCATGGAAAAACGTGGTGCCGTTCTGGGTTCCACAGCCGAATGCAAGATCCCCCCGGAACTGGAAGAGTGGATGCAGCAGCAGTTCCCGATCTATCCCGCGACCACCGGCTGGTTGACGGCGAACCTGGCGGATTGGCGCCAGCAGGGAAACAAGCTGCTGGAGCAATGGCTCTACGGCTATATCGATGATGCAACCTTTGCGCAAAAGTTGAACGAATATTCCCAGGCGGATGCCGATGCCATCATCGATGCTATGGGCCTGGATACCAGCGGATGGAACATCGTTCCGTAAAGTATAAATGAAGGAGACGGTGCAATGGCATTTTTGAAAAAGTTATTGGTTCTGGGCATCCTGGCCGCGGTACTGCTGGGTTTTGCGGCTTATGACTATCTGCGGGCCCAGGATACTGCCATTGAGGTGGTATCTATTGCGCCGGAACGGGTCGAGGCGGATCCCAACAAACCGGTATTGATCACTTTGCGGGTGACCACACATGGGGAACTGGCGGTGGGAGATACGGTATCGGCCCTGGTCAAAGGCCAGGGAAATCTCAGCGGCGACAAGATCAAAGTCGGTGAGGACGGCACTGTGACCTTCAAGTATTATCCATATACCATTATTCCCGGCGTGTTCGAGGAAGGCGATGTCGAGATCGAATTCCGCAACATATCGGATTCCGTGTTTATTGCCATCCAGAAGCGGGAGCGCATCGTATTTCATGTGTATGAGCCGGAGGAAGAAAGCGGCGGTATGAATATGGGTGATCTGTTCGGCGAGTAAATTCAGAGGAGGGAGTTTCCGTGAAACATAACGAAACGCATTTGCGAAAGCTGTCTCTGGCCAGACAGATGTGGAAATCCCGGACGGCCTATCTGCTGTTGGCGCCGTTGCTGTTGGGCCTGGCGATTTTCAGCTACTATCCGCCCGTCAGCGGATTGTATCACGCCTTCTTTGACTGGAATGTAACCGGTGATGCCGTTTTTGTGGGATGGGAGAATTTTAAGGAACTGTTCTCCGACCCGGTGTTCCTGAACTCGATCCCCACGTTCCTGAAGATCGGGATCCCCTGCCTGGTGATTTCCGTAGTGGTGCCGTTGATCATGGCGGAACTGATCTATGCCGTTCGGAATTCCAGGCTGAAGTATCTGTACCGGGTATTGGTGCTGCTGCCCATGGTGGCTCCGGGCCTGATCTACACGCTGCTGTGGGAAAAAATCTACGATCCTCAGCTGGGCCTACTCAGCGGCGTGCTACGCTTGCTGGGAATTATTGAGCCGGATCAGATCGTCAACTGGCTGGGAGATCCGGAGCTGGTCATTCCGGCGCTGATCTTCAAGGGATTCCCCTGGATCGGCGGTACTGCGGTGCTGATCTATATGGCGGGGTTGATGAACATCTCCACCGATGTAGTGGAAGCCACGGTTTTGGACGGCTGCAGTACCTTGAAGAGGATCTGGTACATCGATCTGCCGCAGTTGAAGGGCCAGGTCAAGTATTTTTTGGTGTTTGGTTTGATTGGCGTGATCCAGGATTATAACAATCAGCTGCTGATCACCGAAGGCGGCCCGGGTTATACGACTTACGTTCCCGGTTATTATATGTATGTGAAGGCGTTCACCGCCGGCAGGATGGGCTATGCCAGCGCTGTAGGATTCGTAATGTTCATTGTGATTTTCCTGCTGACACTGCTGATCATGCGCCCAAAGAAGAATGATGATTAAGGGGGTGCGGCATATGGTGAGAAAAAGGAAAATGGCCGTCGGCCGAACCGGGCACCCACTGGCACAGATCATTGTGAATCTGGTTATTATTGTATTGCTGGTATGCCTGCTGTACCCGCTGGTCATGTCCGTATTTATTTCCGTGAAAAACCAGGAGGCTTATCAAGCGGATCCCTGGGTGCCCACATTGCCTATGTGGTTCTCCAATTTCCGCACGGCCTTTACCTTGATCAGCAAGTACATGAAAAACACGCTGATCGTGGCAGGCATCTCCATTCCGCTGATGCTGCTGATCGCGTCGGTTTCTGCCTTTGTGTTTGCTCGAATGAAATTTCCGGGAAGGGAACTGATCTATTACGCGGTCATTGCGCTGATGATGGTGCCCGGCGTTCTGACGCTGATCCCACAATACATGCTGTTCAACGATCTGGGCCTTCTGGATACCCATGTCGTGCTGATCGTGCCGATTATTCTGGGCGGCTGTGTGGGCGGCATTTTCCTGCTGCGCTCTTTCTTCAGCGGCATCCCGGAAGCCTTGTTTGAAGCGGCCAGTCTGGACGGATGTTCGGTGCTGCAGAGCTATTTCTATATCTGCCTGCCGCTGTCCAAGGCGATCCTGGGCACCCTGGCGATCCAGCAGATCGTGGGCATATGGAATGACATCGTATGGCCCAGCATTACCATCAGCGACCCGGAAATGTGGACCATTTCCGCCGGTCTGTACCGGCAGTTCGTCAATACCTACAACAACAATACGCCGGTGCAGTTCGCCGGCTATATGATGGCATCAGCGCCGTTGATCCTGTTGTTTATTTTTGCAAACAAGTATTACATTGAGGGGCTGTCCTCTGCAGGCATCAAACTGTAAGATCGCGAGGTTGTCTATGAAACGAAAAGGCTACTGGATATGGCAGACGGCGCAAAATATACCCGAAAAGCAGTCTGTGCTGTTCCGCCGCGCTTTTCTGTACAGCGGTACAGGATCGGTGACGGTGGATATATCCGCTTCCAGCCGTTACAAACTGTATGTAAACGGCACTTACATATGCAGCGGCCCCCAGAAGGGTGATCGCTTTCGCCAGTACTATGATACACCGGAGGTCACTTCCTGCCTGAGGCCCGGGGAAAACGAGATCGTCGTTCATGTTCAGGCGTATCCCAACGATTATTACAGCGGTTTGACCTTTGGCAACGGCCCGGTTTCTGTGGTGGGGGCATCCAGAGGCGGACTGTGGATGTCCAGCGAAGCTTTGGATCTCCATACCGATTGCCGCTGGGAATGCCGGACCGATGCAGGTTACCGGTTCCGGGAGGCCGAGGAAAGCAAGTATGCCGGCTGTATGGAGTTTCGGGACGGCAGGGACGGGGAACAGCAGGAGGTTTGGCAACAGGCGGTGGAGTTGTGTCCGGCGGATACGCACCGCCTGGGCGGTGTGCTGTACGAATGGCAGCTTTATCCGCGAACGCTGCCCATGCTTTTTGAAAAAGAGGTGCGGCCTGTTGGTATCAGCCGGCAATGGGGCATGGATATGAGTGCCCTGCTTACGGCCGATGCGGTACAGATCCCGCCGTACACCCAGGCATATGTTGACCTGGATATGGGAGAGCTGGTGAATGCCTATGTCCGTCTTCCCCTGCAGACAGCAGGGGGCGGTGCCCGTGTGACCCTGGAATATTCCGAAAGCTACCGCACCCGGGGCGCGGACGGTCAGATCCGCAAGGAGATCCGGGATGCGGCCGGTGAGCTGCTCTGCGGTGAGACCGACGGATATATTTGCGGCAGCGGCCGGCAGTATTATGAACCTTTTGCCATGCGTGTTTTTCGTTTCCTGCGGATCCGGGTAGAAACGGAAGATGCGGGCTTGACTCTGCATCTGCCCCGTATTCGATTGACGGGGTATCCGCTGAAGGAGGAAGGGACCTTCCGGGCAGAAAAGGCGGAATGGAATCAGATGTGGGCGATCAGCGCCCGGACACTTCGCCGGTCCATGTTGGATACTTATGTGGACTGCCCCTACTATGAACAGATGCAGTACATCATGGATACCATGATCGAAGCGCTGCTGACATTCCAGATCTCGGCCGATGACCGGCTGGCGCGCCGGGCCATTGAGGATTTTCACAGTTCCCGAAGGCCGGACGGCATGATCCAATGCAATGCGCCGGCAAACTTCTGCCAGATCATCCCGGTATTTGCCCTATATTATGGGGATCTGCTGTATTACCACTATCTGTATTACGGTGACAAGGCGCTGCTGAAGAAATACCTGCCGACCATGATCGGCATTCTCGGCTATTTTCTGGATAGGATCGATCCGGTCACCGGCCTGCTGCACGGCACCGGTTATTGGAGCTTTGTGGACTGGGTGGAACTGTGGCGGCCGAATCATGGCAGTCCGGTGAAGGATCCGGATGAGCCGCTGTTTATCTACAGCCACATCCTGGCTTATGCCCTGGAACGAACTGCCTATCTGTTGGAGCAGATCGGCTGGGATCCTATTGCGGAGGACTATAAACGATGCCGGGCGGGGTTGCTGCGCAACCTCAATGCACAGACGAAACGGACGGATGGGTATTACCGGATCTGCGCCGATGAGACCGTCCCCTGCCAGCATTCCCAGCTTTGGGCGGTGCTGTCCGGCGCAGCGACCGGGGAAGAAGCAAAAATGCTGATGCGCCGGTGCATGACCGATCCGCAAATTCTGCGATGCTCCTACTCCATGTCCTTCTATCTGTTCCGTGCTATGGAAAAGGCGGGGGTTTACAACGAGATCACCGGCAAGTGGCAGCCCTGGTTCCACATGATGGACCTGCACCTGACCACCTGGATGGAGGATACGGTGTCCCAGCGCAGCGATTGCCACGGATGGTCCGCCATTCCCATCTACGACCTCATTGCGGTGGTCCTGGGTGTCCGGCCGGCAAAACCGGGTTACGAAGAAGTTCTGATTGCTCCCCATTGCCCGGAAATGGGCACGATGGAAGCAACGGTGGCAACCTGCCGGGGGCCGATCCACATTCGCAGAACCGTGGCGGCCGGCGGACGGGTGTCGTTGAATATTTCCCTGCCGGAGGTGATTCCGGTACATATTGAAACCAGCGAATCTAAACGCATATCCTTCTGCCAGAAGCAGATTGCGTTTGATTATATTTCAAGTTAAGAAAGGGAGTTATTGTAGTGAAAAAAAGAATGATCTCGATTCTCTTGTGCCTGAGCCTGCTGTGCGGTCTCATCGGCACCGGCAGTATGCCCACGGCATCTGCCGCCACGCAGGCGGAGACTGTTGGCACCGCCGTATCCGGATGGGGTGCCCACACTTATGTGGCCTCCGACGGTGAGACCCTGGTAACCACGGACCTGGCGGCCAATGCAGACGGCAGCATTACCGTCTCCGGCAATCAGGTGGCCGGTGGTCTGGGTATCGGCGTCACCAACACCACCCCCATTTATCTGGATGAAAGCGGATTCAGTATGGAATTCAGCTTTGATCAGTGGGACACTACCTCCGGTGATGTTTGGTTTGCGTTGTATCTGTCCAACTGCAAGACTGTTACCAACGAAACGAATGCTGACCCTGTGTTTAAGGGTTGGGACAATGACGGTTCCATGGAACCCGGTGAGCAGGGTATGGTGCTGATCATGCGGCCTGACGGTGACGGCAAGCTGCGATTCCAATGGTTCTATCACGGCGTTACCAGCAACAGCGATGCCACGCCCGCGGCCAACGAACTGATCTATGTGGGCGACGGCAGTTACGATGCCATCACGCTGAACAGCGGCAGCTATCAGCATATCAAGCTGGACTTTATCCGCCGGGCGGATTACGGCGATCCCAGCGGCGGTTATGGCCTGGTATTCAACGACGGTGCTTATGTACGTACCCAGGGCTGGGATCGGATCGATGCCATCGGTGAGATCAATCCGCAGCAAACGCTGAAACTGCTGGATTCTATTTTCCCCACCGGCACCCCCATGTATGTGAAGCTGGTGGCCGTCAATGCCCAGAATGCAGAAACTGCACTGACGGTCCACAAGTTCAATGGCGCGTACGCCAACAAGGCCAACACTCTGGAAAGCTGGGGCCTGCACAACTACACCACCCCCGAAGGCAGTGAGCTGATCAATACGCTGACCGCCAATGATACCGGCGATATCGTGGTCAGCGGCAACCAGACCGCCGGCAACGGCGAGCTGGGTGTGACCTATGCCCGTCCCGTGGACATGACCGAGGGATTCTCTATCGAATTCTCTCTGGATGCGTACAATCTCAACGGTGTGAACGGTGCGGATACCTGGATCGCCCTTCAGATCAAGGATAATCTGACGGTTACGGATGGCCAGAATACCGATCCGGTATACCATAAGATGGATATCGGCGGTGGTGACCCCGCCTATGGTTCCGGTTTGCATATCATGATGCGTCCCGGTGCGGACAATGTGCTGACCATCCAGGAAATCTACTACTGCGGCCTGACTCTGGATGCCAGCGGCAATGTAGTACCCGCCAAAAGCTGGCTGTATAATGCGGATGGCTGTTACTCTCAGATCAAACTGGACAGCTTTGAGCATATTAAGGTCTCCTTTATTCCCAATGGCCAGGGCGGCTATTATATCACCTTCAATGACGGCGATTTTGAGCCGGTCAACAATCCCAATCCCAACCCCGGCTATATTAACCTTGCCAATTCCTTCCCCTACTTGTACCAGTGGTTCCAGAACCGGGATGCTTATGTGGCCCTGACTTACAAGTGCAACAAGGGTGAGCAGGCCCAGTTCACGGTTCATTCCTTCAATGAGGTGCAGGCAGCGCCCAACACCAACGAAAGCTGGGGCATCCACGATTATGTGGCGCTGGACGGTTCTTCTGTGGATACCACCGCACTGCCTGACGAGACCGGTTCCTTGGTCATCAGCGGCAATCAGACCGCCGGCCACGGCGCCATCGGTGCCACCTGGAAGCGGCCTGTGGATATTTCCGACGGATTGTCTGTGGAATTCAGCCTGGACACTTATGCTCTGAACGGTGTCAACGGCGTGGACTCCTGGATCTCTCTGCAGCTTCTGCGCAGTGAGCAAATTGCCGATAACTGGAATCAAGCCGGTGCTTACCGCCACTTTGAAGTCGGCCAGCCTGCTTACGGCGACGGCCTGGTGATGCTGATCCGCCCGCTGGAGAATAACCAGCTTGGTATCGGTGAGATCTACATCAACGGCGCAGCCGTGGACGGTACGGTGGTCAGCGGTGCCTTCAACGGCGTGACCAATGGCGGCTGCTATGACCGGATCCAGGTGGACAGCTTTGACAACATCAAGATCGACATTGTCCCCACCGGCGTGGGCAGCTTCAACATCGTGTTCAACGACGGCGACTATATCCGTGTCGGTTCTGACCGCTGGGCCAATGACCACGGTAAGATCAACGTGGCGGAGGGATTCGGCTGGCTGGACAGCTTCTTCACCGACGAGACTCCCGGCTATTTGAAGATGGTGTACAAGAGCTCCACCGGCACCCCCGCCCAGTTCACCATTCATAAGGTTAACGGCATTGCTGCCGTTCCCAAGGCGGAGACGCCTGCCGAGATCGAAGTCGTGGACGGCATCTACGAACTTTTTGCCGACACCAAGTTTGAAAACGGCTTCGTTGTCCGCAATATGGGCGGCGCTGAAAAGAATGATCCTACGGTTGGTTATTTGAATTACGGTAACGGCTCCCTGATTCCGGCGTGGAGCCTGGCTCAGTGGGAGACCAAGTACGATTTCCGCGACATGGTGAACGACACCTTCTTTATGGAACTGGACGACGGAGTCTACCAGTACGATTCTACGGATAAGGTGTTTACCATTGATACCAACACGGGCACTTTGGGCATGGAACTGAATGCCTCCGAAGTGTACGATGATCCCCGTCAGGCCGGCGAAGGCTGGCCCCACCTGCTGATCGAAGGCAATACCAAAAATGCGGAAGCACCCTTTGCCAGCCAGCTCAAAAATGTTAATCACCTGCGTCTGAATCTGTCCGCCCGTTTGACCAAGTTTGTTGATGCAATGAATGGACAGGCCGATAACGGCCTCCATGCCGGCGCATTCTACATCTATCTGTACATCAAGGGCGTCAATGAGGCGGGCCAGAGTGAAATGACTTGGTTTGGCCTGACCATTTTTGACAACCGCGTTGCCTTTACCAGCGAATCCGGTATGCAGGACGGCGGTAAGGATGATGCTTCCGGTCTGTTCATCTATCAGGTGCCTTCCCGCGCCTTTACTGCCCAGAATTTCCTGAAGGACGGCCAGATCTATGCCGCAGAGGACGCCGAGTGGATGAATATTGACATTGATCTGCTGCCCTATGTCCAGCGCGCGCTGGTGCTGGCGCAGGAAAACGGTTTCATGAAGGGCGTTACTATGGACACCGTCTACATCGACGGCATGAACATGGGTTGGGAAATGCCCGGCACCTTTGACGGTAAGATGGAAGTCACGGGCCTGAGCCTGCGCTCCTATGTGGGTACGACTTACGAGCATAACAATGGCATCTTCAATATTCCCGTGGCCAAGGCGGAAGAAAACACCGCTGTTACGGTGGATGAGAACCTGTCTCTGAATGTGCCCAAATATCTGGTGGAAATGGATGGCATCGACGAGAGCATGCTGATCCTGCAGGCCTTTAAGAAGGAGTCCGCCGAAGATATTGCCATCGAAGGCTTTGATGTGCAGGCAGCTTATGACCTGGGTGTTTGGGTTAACGGTATTCAGCAGACTTCCAAACTGGATGACCAACTGACCGTGACCTATAAGGCTGATGCCGGCAGCATCAAGGATCTGTCCTTCTTCAGCATCGGTTCCAGCGGCACACCCAAGGCTCTGGAAGGCACCTATGACGAAGAGGCCAATACGTTCACCTGCAAGATGGACCGGGCGGCCGTCCTGGCGATTGCTGCGGAGGCGGCGGTGGTGCCTACCGTGCCCGCCCCCGAGACCGGCGATGCGGGTCTGCGTGTTGCGTTGGCCCTGATGCTGTGTGCCGCTGCGGCTGTGGGTGTCCTGACCTCCAAGAAGCGTTATTTCTGATTTTATAAACGAAATTGGCCCGTAGCAATACGGGCCAGTTTCAATCTTTCCGCAGGAGGAAGCAGTATGAAAAAAATATGCCTGGTATGCAATGCCCATCTGGATCTGGTGTGGCAATGGGAATGGGAGGAGGGCTTGGCGGAAGCGCTGTCCACCTTCCGTATTGCCGCTGATTTTTGTGAGCGGTACGAAGGGTTCGTCTTTAACCACAATGAATCCATCCTTTATCAATGGGTGGAGGAATACGAACCGGCCCTTTTTGAACGGATCCGTCAATTGGTGAATCGGGGCCGATGGCATATTATGGGCGGATGGTACCTGCAGCCGGATTGTAATATGCCCAGCGGTGAGTCTATGGTGCGCCAAATTGCCACCGGTCGGCTTTTTTTCCTGGAGAAATTCGGCCAGGCACCGACTACGGCTGTCAATTTTGATGCTTTCGGCCACAGCCGGGGCCTGGTGCAGATCCTGCGCCGGGCGGGGTATGACTCCTATATCGCGGGCCGGCCGGATCCCAGTCTGTTCTCGCCGCCTGCCCGGGACTTTACCTGGGTGGGATATGACGGCTCCGAAGTGGCCACCCATCTGTCTTTTGAGCTTTACAACTCCTTTCTGGGGAAAGCTGTGGATAAAATCGAACGTTTTCGGCAGGAAAATCCGAATCAGGAGAATTTGCTGGTACTGTGGGGCATTGGCAACCATGGGGGCGGCCCCTCCCGGCTGGACCTGGAGCGGATCGCTGAACTGAAAAAAGAGTATAGCCGGCAGGGGATCGATTTGGAACACACGACACCGGAGGCATATTTTGCCCTGCTGGACCGCGCAGCACTGCCCCGTTTTGAAGGTTCCCTGAATCCGATGATGGTTGGCTGCTATACCTCCCAAAGCCGGGTCAAGCAGAAGCATCGGGCGCTGGAAAATCTGCTGTTTTCCACAGAAAAAATGGTATGCGCCGCCCAATGGCAGCTTGGGTTCTGCGGAAATTGGGATAAGATCCGGGAGGCGGAGCAGGCTTTGCTGTTCAGCCAATTCCATGACGTGCTGCCCGGTTCCATGGTCAAGCGAGCGGAGTCTGCCAGTCTTCGGAACCTGGATTACGGTCTGGAACTGCTGAACCGGGAACGGATGCGGACCTTTATGGCCTTTGCATCCCGTATTGCGGTGGAGAAGCAGGAGGGAGATATTCCCATTATGGTATTCAATCCGCATCCTTATCCGCTGCGGCGCATCGTGGAATGCGAGTTCCAGCTTCAGGATCAAAACCGCAGCGGTACTCATACGGATTTTACGGTATGGCAAAACGGACGGCCTGTTCCTGCACAACTGGAAAAAGAAGACAGCACCATTCCTATTGATTGGAGGAAAAAGATCCTCTTTGAAGCGGAGCTGGCTCCCTTTGCGGTGACAACGGTACTGTGTCGGCCTGTGATCCGGGAACGGAAACCTGTGGCCGAACAACAGAGCGGAGATGAAATCACATTGACCGGCGGCGGGATCCGGGTGCAGATCAGCAAGAAAACCGGGTGGATCCGTTCCATGGATCGGCTCGGTGAAGGGATTTTGCGGGAAGAGTCTGCGAAACTGCTGGTGATCCAGGGAAGTGAAGATCCCTGGGGTATGACGGTATCCGCTTACCGCGATGTGGTGGGCGCTTTTCAATTGGCAGATCCTCAGCAGGCAGGCAGTATTGCCGGTTTGCGCCATCCCATTGAGCCGGTGCGGATCATCGAGCAGGGAGCGGTCCGAACTGTGGTGGAGGCCATCTTCACCTACGATCGCTCCGCGGCCATCGTCCACTATAGATTTGCACATTCTACAGGCCAGTTGGAGATTGCGGCAGTATTACAATGGATGCAGCCGGATCAAATGGTCAAGCTGTCGGTGACGCCGGCGTTTGCACAGGCAGCATGTTTTGCCCAGGACCTCTTCGGCAAAAAGCAGACGAAAGCAAACGGCGAGGAAACGGTGGGGCAGCAATGGGTATTGCTGGAGGGGCGGCGGCAGGCTTTGGCGGTGATCAATTCCGGCCTGTACGCCCACGATTTTGACGGGGCGGAATTGCGGCTGACACTGCTGCACGCGCCTGCTTATTGCGCACATCCCGTGGAGGATCGGACCGTACTGCCTCAGGACCGTTATCTGCCCCGGATCGATATAGGGGAGCATACCATGGTGCTGAAGTTCCTGGCCGGAGATCCCGGGGAACTTCGCAACACGGTGGATACCATGGCGCAGCAGGAAAATGAACCGCCTTTCGCCCTTTCTTTCTTTCCGGCAGGCCATGCAGCCGACGGCGAAAGCGCCATCACCTTGGATAATCGGCGGATCCTGCTGTCTGCGGCGACGGAGGCAAGGAAAGGCACGTTGATTCGGTTGTTTAATTCGGCAGACGAATTCCAGGACGTGCAGTTGAAGATCCCGGGTATGGATGTGACAGCGGCCTTGCATTTTACGCCTTATGAGGTCAAGACCTTAAGGATCCGCAGAGGAGAACTCCAGGAAGTGCTGCTGGACGGCAGCGATCTGAACTAAAGGGGAGATTACGATGCAGCAACCAATTCAATTTCCGGATATGGCGGAATACGAACTTCTGCAGGATCGGCATTTTCGTGGCGGATTTACTGTGCTGAATATGGGCGGCGCGGAAAAGGACAGCACAATAACCGGCGTTTTTTCCTGCACCAATCCCGGGGAGAGACCGATTTGGAGGGTTGCGCAATGGGAGACCAGATTTGACTTTCGGGATCCGGCGCAGACGGTCCGTTCCTGCCCGGAACCAGGCGTGTTCCGCTTTGACTCCGGCGACAAGGTCTTTGAAGTGGATACCACCGGCGCGGTGCTGTCCATGGAATTGAACGCTTCCCGGGTCTGGGGATCGCCCCGTCAGGAAGGCCAGGGATGGCCCCATCTTTTGATCGAGGGACCGACGGTCTGTCCGCAGGCCCCCTTTGCGAACCGATTGGGCACGGCGACGGCGCTGAGACTGTCTTTTGCACAACGGCTGACGATGTTCCGGGATCACATGGGCCCGGATGCCGACCCCAATCTCCACACCGGCTCTTTCTACATTTACTTGTATATTAAGGGCCAAAACAACAAAGGTGAAACGGAAATGACCTGGTTCGGCCTGACACTCTTTGACAACCGCTTCCATTTTGATGAGGAACGGGGGAGCAGGGATGCGGGGAAGACGGATGCTTCCGGGCTGTTCATTTACCAGGTGCCGATCCGCGCTTTCCGGCAGGTGCCGGCGGCGGTGAGCGACGATTGGCTGACGGTGGATATCGATGTACTGCCCTACATCCGTCGGGCCCTGGAATTGGCTCAGGAGCGTGGATATATGTTGGGTGTCCGTATGGAGGAAGTGTTTATTGACGGCATGAACATGGGTTGGGAAATGCCCGGTACCTATGACGGCTGTATGCAGATCCGGGAATTGAGCCTGAAAGCCCGATTCGGCGGATCCAAAGGAGGAAGTCAGAAATGAAGCGGTACGAAGAACTGGTGATGGCGTACGTTGAAAACAATTGGCCAAAATTACTGCGGAAACCCAACGGGATCCTTCGGAATCCGATGATCGTCCCCGGGGCCTGCTATGCCTACTCCCTTTGGGATTGGGACTCCTGGCTCACGGATCTGGCCATTACGCCCGTTGTGGAAAAGCAGGGGCGTTTGGAGGAGTTTTGGGACTATCAAACGGGGTGCATTCTGAATTTCTGTGATCACATGGACCCGGAAACAGGCTGGATGCCCATTATGATCGATCCGGAGGGCTATTTGCCCAGGACAGAACAGGCGGGGGACACGAACAGCGCCAAGCCGGTACTGGTGCAGCATGCCCTGCATATTGCAAAGGTCCATGGAAAATGGGACTGGCTTCGGAAGATCTACACGAAGCTGGAACGATACCTGCAATATTACCGCCGCAATTGCCGGCACGAAAGCGGATTGTACTTTTTTGTGGATGATACCTGCATCGGTGTGGACAATGATCCCTGCACATTTTACCGCCCCAAGCGCAGCAGCGGCTCCATTTTTCTGAATTGTCTCATGTACAGCGAGCTGTGCGCGATGGCAGAGGTGTCCGACGCCCTGGGGATCGACGGGGACCGTTACCGAAAGGAAGCCGGACAGTTGAAACAAAGCATCCGGGAGCATTGCTACGATGAGCGCAACGGTTTTTATTATAGTGTGGACCTGGATTTGCTGCCGATAGATCCCGACCAATGGCTCCACAGCGGATGTCCCCGGAATTGGACAACCATCCAGCGGAAGATCGATGTATGGTCCGGTTTCCTGGCAATGTGGGCCGGCGTTGCCAGCGCGACGCAGGCGGCCCGGATGGTTCAGGAGAATCTGCTGGACGAGCGGATCTTCTGCGCGCCCTGGGGTGTGCGGACGTTGTCCAGGTGTGAAAAAATGTACCAAACCATTCCCAGCGGCAATCCCTCCTGCTGGCTTGGGCCCATTTGGGGTATTTCTAACTATATGGTCTTTAAGGGATTGATTCGCTACGGCTACCTGGATGAGGCAGAGAAACTGGCCGATAAGACCATACACCTTTTCGGGCGGGATATTGAAGAATGCGGAGAACTGCATGAGTATTATCATCCCGAGACAGGTGAGGGCATGATGAATCCGGGTTTCCAGAGCTGGAATCTGCTATGCTACGAAATGATCCAATGGAAACGAAACAAATAAGTACGGGACCTATAGCAACGGGCCTGCTGCGCTGCAGCAGGCCCGCAGACCGTAGAAAAACCCCTGTTTTGCGTTAGGCAAGACAGGGGTTCGGTACGTATTGGGGAAAAATAAAGGAAATAATGAAAGAAATCAAGGAATTGT